>NZ_KV812513.1:261552-360565 GCF_001813425.1 Corynebacterium sp. HMSC056E09 | reverse complement strand
TTCGCCAATCCATGGGAGCGGTGGGAACGAGTGCTGATAATGCCCTGGCAGAATCATTTAACGCCACCTTAAAGCGTGAAGTCCTGCGTGATCGGAAAGTCTTTGACAATCCCATCGTCTGCCGCCAAGAAGTCTTTCGATGGTGCATGCGCTACAACACGCGCAGACGGCATTCCTGGTGCAACCTTCTAGCCCCCGATGACTTCGAAGCACTCACATCAGCTACACTGACCCAAGCAGCATAGCTAACCCCCGACGTGTCCACTGTCCGGGGGTCAGGCCCGTCTCCACCTCGTACGCCTCAATCCCATCATCACGCGCAGCGAGCTCGTGGAGGCCACCGGACTGTCCCAGCCCACCATCACCCGCGCCACCGCCGCTCTCCTCAAGGCCGGCCTCATCCAAGAGCGCACGGACCTCACCCGCTCCCAAGGTCGCGGCCGCCCCACGGTTCCGCTCGAGGCCTCCGATAACGGCTGGCTCCTTTCCGGCATCGCGGTCGGCACCACCTCGACGTATATCGGCCTCTACGACACCCGCGGCCGCATTATCCGCGAAGACAACGTTCCCACCCCGGTCTCGAAGCTCAGCCCCGATGACTTCGTCGAGCACGTCATCGCTGGCGTCAACCGGCTCACCACCGGTGTCGACCGCACACTCGTTTCCGTCGGCGTGACCACCTCCGGCTCCGTCGACGAAGAAGGCAAGGTCCACGCGGCCAACCTCGGCTGGGACGGCATGGATATCGCAGGACGCCTCGACTTCCAGTTCGGCGTCCCCGTCACTGTCACCCCGGCCGTGCCCGCCATCCTCGCTTCGGAGACGCAGGCCGCTCCTCTCGGCGACGAAGCCCGCACGCTCGTCCTCTTCGCGGATGACTCGATTGGCGCCGCCCTGTCCGATGAGGACGGCGTTGCCTCCATCGAGCTCCCACAGTTCGACGGCGCCGACCCACGCGACACCCTCGTCAACGCCGCGCTTGCGCCCCGTCTCGCTGAGGCTGCCGATGCCCCCTCGGTCCTTGCCCAGCGCGCCTCCGACCTCGGCCGCCTTACGGCCCAGCTTATCGATGCCCACCGCCCCGACACCGTGGTCATCGCCGGCTCCGCCTTCTACGACGTGCCCACCGCGCCGAAGCTCTTTGCCTCGGCCGCACGCGGCGAGCTCGACCCCGATCTCGCGTCCGCGACGGAGCTGCGCATGATCCCCAACCACAAGGAGATCGTCCGCTCCATCGCCCGCGCCGTCGCGCTCGACCCGCTCCTGCGCACGCCGCTTGAGCTGAACACCGCGAAGGTGCGCGCCGCCTAGGCCAGCCCGCACTCCGCACGCAGTTCGGCAAGGTTGCCGTCGTAGAGATACCCGCGCAGCCCTGCCGCCCGTGCTGCGTCGACGTTGCCCTGGGTGTCATCAATAAAGAGTGTGTCTTTCGCACTCGCACCCAACGCGTCCATCGCCACGTCGAAGGCCCGCTTGTCGGGCTTGACCACGCCAATCTCGCCACTGAGCACCACGGCGGTGAATTCCTTGAGTCACGAGTCGTTGCGCTCGCGCACCATACGACCGAGTCCCACCGGAATATTGGACAGCACGCCCACCGCATTGCCCGCGCCAAGCAACTCCTGGGCGACCCCACGACGTCGAGGTCCGGCGCCGTACACGGCTCGAAGTCCTGAGCGACGGCCTCAGAGATATCGAAGTCCGGAAGGCCTAGGCGCACCTGCATCTGGCGCCACCAGCGTTCGTCGCTCACCACGCCCGCGTCATAGGCCGGGCGCAATTCGTTATACGCCGTCCAAAAAGCGGCCGGATCCTCGGCACCGACGAGACGTAGCAGCGCCTCCTTCGGCTCCGGTGGGCGATGACGGAGCAAGACTCCGTAGAAATCGAAAAGATACGTCGACATACATCCAGACTACGGAAAGCCGCGCAGACTCGTCCCAAAACGACAGAGTTCTAGAAACGGAACAAGCGTCCGGGCAGCCCCGTGGGCACGAGCAGCACCGCCACGGCACCCAGCGCCGCGCCTCCTGCATACAGCGGCACAATGGCGTCCGGAATGATGCCGAGCGGCGTGAAGATCACCAAGCCCACGGCGGCAAGCACGAGCGCGCCGCCGACTGACGCAATGGACTTCTGCGGCAGGCTCACCGCGATGAGCGCAGCAAAAAGAAAGAGACCCGCCCCCGCGAAGGGCCCCAGCATGAGTGCCGCACCAAGCAGAAAAGTGCCGAGCGCAACGTGCGTACTGCTCAACGCCATGCCGACGCCCAAGGCGACGGCGAGCGCGAGGAGCACGACCACGGTCCAGGTTTTCTGCTTCATAGACATATAAAACGCAGTCTCCCACCAACCATGGGGTTGGTGGGAGATATTAGGACAATCTTGATGGGTTTGTTACCGCATGGTCACTGTCCCTTGACCTTTGTGTATTAGCTAGGCCTTGATGGCCACGCGTGACTACTTTGCGCGGGAGCCCAGAGTGGCGTCGATGCGCAGGAGGCCGGAGCCATCGTTGCCCACGAGCTTGATCTGGTCAATAATCTCGGTGACGGTGTCCTCTTCCTCAATCTGCTCGTCGAGGAACCAGTTCACGATCTGGCGGGACTCAAGGTCCTTCACCTCATCAGCGGTACGAGCGATCTCGCGGATCTGCTCGGAGACCTTCTGCTCGTGTGCGTAGGCAGCCTCGAAAGCGTCGAGCGGGGTCGCGGCCTTCACAGACGGAACCGGGACATCGGTGAGCTCCACGCGGTAACCGCGTGCGAGGAGGTGGTTGGCAAACTTCTGAGCGTGCTCGCGCTCTTCCGCAGCCTGAGCGTAGAACCAGTCACGCATGCCCGGGAAGGAAAGATCATCCATCTCGTAGGCCAGCTGGGTGTAGATGAGGGCGGCGCCGTGCTCGTTAATAACCTGTGCGTTCAGCAGGCTCTGCAGCTTCTCGTTCATTGAATATCCTTGCCTTTCGGTACCTGTTCAATAGGTAAATTTCTGTCTTTTCCGACGGCTATCCAACGGGTTTCCGGCGGTATAGTCTCCCATAATACAGATATTCAAAAATGCCGCTAGCTAGGTTAGGGTTCCCAAACATGCAGGCCAAAGACAATTTTGGTCACGGTAACCTAAGTTACCACAACCTGATCAACGCCCGAATCCACACAAACGGAAGCAATCGAACTAGAGTCGGATGCCCGCCCGCTTGAGCGCATCAAGCACCAAAGGCATCCCTGCCACCGCGGTACCCACGAGCGCCACAACGCCCGCAATCACCCCCACGAGGATGCCGATACCCTCGCTCGACGGTTCCTCCGAGCTCAGCGTTCCCAACTGCGCGGAAGCCCGGGCAAGTCCCGTCGACTTATGCCCCTCGACTACCCCGGCATCCTTGCCATCAGCGAAGTCCAGCACGAGATCAACGTCGCCGCCCTCAAGTATCTGACCTTCCTTATAGCGCAGTAGCGAGCCCTCCAGGCCTGCACCCGCGGTGGCCTGGCGATCCTGCGCGCTCACATCGGTCCCAACCGCGATGGGGGCATCGAGGGTGAACGTGACCAGCACGTCATCATCGCCATCCCTGTCGACCTGCGCGCCCTTATCGCCCGGATCCCCGGACAAAACGTAGTCTCCAACGAGCTCGACCTTCGTGCCTTGCACCTGCAGCTTGAGATCTGAGTAGGTGAGATCGAGGCCGGCCGAGCCGCCCGCGCCCAGGCCTTTGTAGGCCACGATATGCGCCGAACCGTCAAGGACGATGGTGCCGTTGCCGTCCGCATCTAACGTCGTCTCAGCGACGTTGACCGGAAAGAGCAGCTGATTGTCCTTATACGTCGCCCCATCCGTGGTCGTCCAACGGCCAGCTGCCATTGGGCCAGCAAGATGCTCCATAAATGAGGTCTTGATGGGCCAGGCGAATGTACCCGCCGTCAGGTCCTGCGTTGCAGCAGTAGCCGGAACAGCCATTGCAGAGACGATAAGAGCAGATGCGAGAGAAGCAGAAGAGATTTTCTTCACGCGACAGACCTCCAGGTCACTTTAGAAATACAGATAAAACAAGAAGGGGGAAGAGAGGAAATAGTGAACCCGGCGCTACGCTGCGCCCGGATACAGCTTCGCTAGCTCGGCGAAGACTGCCGAGTTACACGCGAAGGCGGCCTGTGCCTCGGCGATGAGAGCGGCACGCTGGGCATCAGAAAGCGCGAGCTCGTCGAGCGCCTTGCGGTACGCGCTGCGGTAGGGCGGAATCTTGCCAATCGCCGCGAAGTTATAGAAATTGAGCGCATCCGGGTCGATACCGTAGAGAGCCCCCAGGCGCGCGGCAATAACCTGCCCACCCGAGATATCGCCAAGGTAGCGCACGTAGTGGTGAGCAACGACCCGGGGCTCCGATCCCGGCGTATCGAGCGATTCCAGGCGCGCGACGTAGCGTGCGGTGGCGGGAAGGATACGCACCTCGTCGCGCCACTGCGGGCCGTACATTTCCGCGAGGTCGAGTTCCAGCGCATCGCGGCGTTCCAACCGGGGGTCGGCCACCGCTCCGGCGATGCGAGTATCCGCTACCGTGCGGACCGCGCGCTCAAGCGCCTCATAGATAAACCACAACTGCCCAGTAAAGGTGGCGAGTGCCTCTGCGCTGAGCTCACCCGCCATCAAGCGGGTCATAAAATCTGAGCCCTCTGCGCTGGCGTGCGCTCGCGCGGTTTCCTCACGCAGCATCTGCGAAAGCGGCGTCGTGGTCATGGCAACGGTCATGGCCAAATTCCTCCTGATTAAGTAACGCTTGCCTAACCTTAATGTGGATAGTCTAAACAAGGCAAGCCTTACATATCAAGACCTATGCCATACTTCATGCCCACAGTGACGCATATTCGACCGAAAGTATGACTAATCGTCGCACCCCCATGCTCAGCGCACATCTCTCCCCCAGGTTTTAGTCCCCCAAATTGCCCGAGAGCCGGTCGAGGCGCTGCTGACTGACCGGATCAAGACCCCGAATATCCACGGTCACGCCGCGCTGCGCGTATTTCTCACGCACCGCATCCAGCGTCGCCACAGTCGAGGCATCCCATACCTGCGCAGCCGACATGTCGATATCGACCTCAGAGACTCCCAGCGTGTAGTCAAAGGAATAGACAAGGTCGTTGGACGAAGCAAAGAAAAGCTGGCCGGTGACGCGGTACGCGGCGCGGGTGGCATCGGAAGCAACGAGCTCGACCTGGGTGAGGTGCGCGACGCGACGCGCGAACGCAATCATGGCCGTGAGCACGCCGGCGATGACGCCGACCGCCAGGTTGTGAGTAACCAATGTCCCCACAACCGTCACGAGCATGACCAGCGTTTCCGACAGCGGCATGCGGTGGATGGTGCGCACCGAGTGCCAATCCACCGTGTCCGCGGCGACGAGGATCATGACGGCGACAAGCGCAGTCATGGGAATCGCACCCACGGTATCGCCCAACACAAGGATGAGAATGAGGAGGAAGATGCCAGCGAGCAGGCTCGACAGGCGCGTGCGAGCACCAGAAGCTTTGACGCCAATCATCGTCTGGCCAATCATCGCACACACGCCCATGCCGCCGATGCTCGCCGCAAGGACGTTGCCAATACCCTGACCGAGGGACTCGCGCGTTTTATCCGAGTGGCTGTCCGTAATGTCGTCGACAAGTTTGGCTGTGAGCAGCGACTCCATGAGGCCGACGAGGGCCACGCCTACCGCGTACGGGCCGATGAGCGTGAGCGTGTCGAGCGTGAGCGGCACGTCAGGGAAAACGAAGCCCGGCAGGCTCGTGGGTAGCTCGCCTTGGTCCGCGACGTCCGGAATGTCCCAGCGGAAGACGACGACGAGCACTGTGATGACGAGGATCGTGATGAGCGGGGCGGGGACGACCTCCGTGAGCCTCGGCCACAGAAGCATGATGACCACACCGAGCGCCACGAGGGGATAGACGATCCACGGGACGTGCATGAGGTGCGGCAGCTGCGCGGTAAACATCATGATGCCCAACGCGTTGACGAAGCCAGTCATAACGGAGCGCGGGATAAAACGCATGAGCTTGGCGACCCCGAGGAAAGCGAGAACGATCTGCAGGACTCCCGCCAGCAGCACCGCCGCGAGGACGTACTGCAGACCGTGGGAGGCAGACAAGGGAGCAATGACCAACGCGACCGAGCCGGCCGCGGCGGAGATCATGGCAGGACGACCACCAGTAAAGGAGATGGAGATTGCCATGATGACGGACGCGAAGAGTCCAACGCGTGGATCCAGCCCCGCCAGGATCGAAAAGCTTAAGACCTCGGGGATAAGCGCGAGGGCGACGGCGAGGCCGCCGAAGACTTCCATGCGCAGGCGCGCGGGGGAAGAAAAGACGTAGCGAAAGCTCGCGAGCACGCCGGTAGGCGCAGGAATTTGGGCTCGTCCCCCAACTACCACTTCCAGAGATAAACGAAGGCCCGTCAGCTGCGCGCTGACGGGCCTTCTCCCCATGACTAATCTTTCGGCACTTACCGTAAGAAGGAAGTGGAGCGCGACCTTCCTAGTAAGCAACCGCCCGTGATTAGGCAAGGCTTAGTTTATAAACCTTTAGTTGGATGGTCAAGGGGGAACGAGAACTTTCTCCCGCGATCCCGCGAAATATCACCGTTACCACTAATAATTCCGAAAAATTAATGTATCGCGGCACGAAATAGGATGAGAGTTATGGCAACAGATTCGTTCAAAGAACCGCTCAAAGAACTCGAAACCCTCATCTCCGAGGGACTCGGGCGGTTCTGGCGTTCAGACCCGACTCCCCCTTCCGTCAGCTACGACGCCACCGAAGGCCTGCCGGAGACACCGGCGGCGGAACAAGTTTCAGACTCTCCGCGCCACGGCATTACCACCCCTGCGCCCGCTAACGCCTTGCGCGAGGAAGTGGCCGACGAAATCGCCGAGCTATTGCGTGCCGAGCGCCGCAGCTTCTTCGACCTCGACTTTCGCCATCCACGCGGGTCCGCAGGCGACGACCACGAGGCAGAGACCGCGGCACGCCTGGCATCGCTACCGCTCGGCGCACGCCTGAAGCCACGCGGCGTTTTCGAAGACGACTGGGCAGCGCGCCCGGATGAAGACCACCCATGGCCCATCATTCTCATCCACGGGACGACGGATACGAAAGGCGTATGGCAGCTGCTCGGCTCCGAGCTGCGCGAGGACGGCTGGACCGTGTTCGCACCGGACTATGGCGCCCGCGCCACCGGCCCCATCGCCGCCTCCGCCGATCAGGTCGGCGCGTATATCGACGCGGTCCAAGCCGTCACCGGCGCGGAACAGGTCGTGCTCATCGGACACTCTCAAGTCGGTATCGTCGCCCGCTACTGGATGCATAACCACGATGCGGTGGACCGCGTGCGCCACATCATCTGCCTGTCGGCGCCCAACCACGGCACCACCCAAGGTGGAATCGTCAGCTCGTTGATTTCCAGCCGCCGCCAAGAACACGTCATGCGCTCCATCATCGACGCTTACTTCGGCCCAGCCGGCATGGAACAAATCGTGGGCAGCGCGACGCTGGAGGAGCTCAACCGCAACGGTGACCTGGCCCCCGGTGTGAGCTACACGTGCGTGGCCACTAAGCAAGACTCCATCGTCGTGCCGCCGGAAACCTGTTTCTTGGATCCCGGCGACACTCCCGACGGAACGGTGCGCAATGTCTATGTGCAAGACGTCGACAAACGCGCCGTCGTCTCACACATGGATATGCCCATGGACAAGCGCGTGCGCGCCATCGTGCGCACGGTGCTCAAACAGCTCTCCCCCACCCTGGACAATCCTCACGACGCCCAAAGCCACGCCCTTGCCAACGCGGGTCACGCCGACTCGGAATAGACCCGTGCAGGTTCGCTAACGCAGGCGCGCCAGCAGGGGATTAAGAACGCCGGACTGCACGATGGCGCCGCCGATGACCGCAAACATGCCGCCCAGAGCGGTCAGCGCCAACACGATATTCCACACGTTGGAAAAAGAAGAGCCTTCTTCGCCCTTGTTATCCGTGCCGCCTTGGTTCTGATCCCGCCCCTTTTCCGGCTTCTTCTCTGGGTCCTTCTCAGGAGTCTTTCCTTGGTCTCCTGCCTGGTCCTTGCCCTGCTCGTCGCGGCCCGGCTCGTCCTGCTCCCCTGGGGTGGTCTCGGTGCCCTCATCGGCAGGACCCACACACTCGGACGCGGTCTTCAAGGTCACCTGTGCATCATCAAGTTCCGGCTTGTAGCTCTCGTTGTACATGCCCATGAAGATCACGTCGATACCCTCGATGTGCTGGATCTTCGACTCGCGATCGTAGTAGGTACCCGCCTTCGGCTTGTACGTCACGTCGGTCGCATTCAGCGTGAGCATATCGCCGTCCTTCGACCATGCGGCATTGCCCTCAGCGAAGGTATCCGTGCCCGACTTCTTGTTTTCTTCCGTGCGGTCCTCCGGGGTGTATTCCGTCATGCCCTTGCCCGGCACGTAGTAGCCCTCGTAGGACGTGCCCGCCTTTGCCTGCCCTGCCTCCGTGAGGACATAAGGCGAGAGCATCTTGGTGTACAGCGCACCGTGGTGGCCCTCAAACTCCAGCGTCGAATCCTTGGTTCGAATATCGGCTTTCGTGACGGTGCCGTCTTCGCCCAGGCTCACCGAGGACGCAGAAGGATCCACCTCGAAGTGGAACTGAAAGTCTGCTCCGCCTTTGTTACCCTCGTCCTGCGTTACCGCGCCGGACGTGGTCCACCCACCCCTCGCGATGGGGCCGGTGATGTAGTTGCGGAAAGATTCCTTGATGCCCCAATTCACAGTTCCGGAGACAATGCGGGTCTCCAGGGTCTGGCCAGGGGCGCAGGTGGGGGCATCGGCAGCAAAGGCTGCCGGAACGGTCAGCGCCGAGGCGGTCAGCGCCAGCGCGAGAGAAGAAGAGACAATACGCATGAGTTAAGACTCCTTAAGTAGATCGACAAAAGACTGCTCGGGATCGGCGACCTGACATCGCGCGGGATGGACTGAGATGTGGCCGTCTGCCTTGCTCACCTGGATGGGCCAGCGATAGACCTGCGACAAAATCTCGTCGGTGTAGACCTCGCGCACCGGGCCGGCGGCGGCAACTGCCCCGTCTGCTAGGCACACGATGTGATCGCAATAGGCCGCAGCGGCGCCCAAATCGTGGAGTACCACCAGCACCGCCACTCCAGCCTGCGCCGCGATCGAGCGCACCAATCCCAAGACTTGTTCTTGGTGGCGGATGTCCAGCGCCGCAGTCGGCTCATCGAGAAGAATCACCGGGGTCTGCTGCGCCAGTACACGGGCCAACGCCACACGCGCACGCTCCCCGCCAGAGAGCGTGGCAATATCGCGGCCGGCCAAGTGCGTCGCATCCACCGCCGCAAGCGCTGCGTCGATGATCGCGTCGTCCTCGGCCTGCCTGGCGGTGCCCTCCCAAGGGCGCCGGCCCATGGCCACTACATCACGCACGAGAAACTGGAAGGACACAGTAACGTCCTGCAGCATCACCGCACGCGCACGGGCCAACGCCCCTGGGGAGGACACCGCCGGATCCTGCCCCACGAGGGAAACGGAACCGGTGTAATCAATATCGCCGGCGATGGCCGCCAGCAGCGTGGACTTGCCCGCACCATTCGGGCCGATGAGGCCGGTGACCTCCCCTGGGCGGGCGACAAAGGAGACATCGGAAAGCAGGTTCCGCTCGCCGATCGAAACGGAAAGATTCGCAACGTTAATCATCAATGCATTCCCTTCTTCATCATCCGGCGCAACAGCACGAAGAAGGTGGGGCCACCCACGAGCGCGGTAAAGATACCGATGGGAAGGTCGGCGAAAGGAATGAGCGTGCGCGCAGCGACGTCGGCAAAGCCAATGAGTACGGCGCCCGCCACCGCAGAGGCCGGCAGCAAGACCCTGTTTTCTGGGCCGATGATCGTACGCAGCAGGTGCGGCACGATAAGGCCGACGAACCCAATAAGTCCGGCGAAAGCAACTGCGCCGGCGGTAAGGATCGCCGAGGCAGCGATGGCGATAATGCGCAGTCGCTTGACGTCGACGCCAGTGTGTTCCGCGGCGCGCTCGCCCAGCGCGAGCACATCTAGCTGGCGGCCAAGACGCAGCGCAATGGCCATCCCGAGGAGGGCGATGGGGAGGCCCACCCACACGTGTTTCCACTGGGAACCGTTGAGCGAACCCATTTGCCAAAAGATGATTTGCTCGCGGTTCGCGGTAGGCGCCAGGTACATCATGAAGGAGATGATGGCGTTGCACACCGCGTTGATAGCAATGCCGGTCAGGATCAGATTGACCACCGCCACACGCCCTCGTGAGCGCGCCAACTGGTAGATCAGCGCGGTAACCAGCAGCGCCGTAGCAAACGCCGCGAGCGGCACCGTGAAGGTACCCAGGACGGAGATATTAAAGACGATTACCACGGCCGCGCCTACACCGGCACCGGAGGTCACGCCCACGATGGAGGGCTCAGCCAGCGGGTTGGCGAACACGGCCTGCATGAGCGTGCCCGCCACTCCCAAGCACGCGCCGACCAAGAAACCGAGCAGAATGCGCGGCAGGCGGATCTGCCACACGACGTTGGCCGTCAAGCCACCGCCAGGGCCCGCGGCCATAATCTGCACCAAGTCACCCAGCGCGACGTAGTACTGCCCCAGCGCAAGCGACAGGATGAAGGCGACACCAAGCAGCACCCCAAGCGATACGAATACACCAACCCGCAGGCGGGAGCGCCGAGCGAAAACCTCCGTGGGGGCCGCCGGTTTAAGCATTGTCTGGGTCATAGATTGCCTGCGCAAGTTTGAGAAGGGTCTGTCCGGTCAAGGGCCCGAAGGCGAGCGATTGCCCGTCTGGGATGGTCACGATCCGCTGCTTTTGGCCCGCGGTGGTTTGTGCAATGCCGGGGCGCTCGAGGAGGCCTTCGACGCCGCCGGTCGACTCCAGGCCGCCCGTCATCATGATGATGACCTCAGGGTTAATCTTTGCCAAAGATTCGGCGTTGGCAGGTTCGGCGTAAGAGAGGTGGTATTCGGTGCCGAGGTCTACGCCGCCCACACCCTCAATGAGGTCCTTGGCACCCGTGCCTTCTCCCATGATGAAGAAGATGCCGCCGTTGCCGCGCGCGTAGAGGAACGCCATGCGCATTGGCTCCTCCGGCACGATGTCTGCGATGGCCGCCTTATCTTTTTCGATTTCTTCGACGGAGCGGTTGGCCAGCGTTTCGCCTTCGTCTGGCAGACCCACGACCGCGGCCAGGTTTGTGATGTCCTCGGCCACCGAGTCAATGGTGCGTTTCGGCTCCATGACCACGGTGGTCACCCCTGCGGCGCGAATCTGGTCGATGGCGTCGCGTGGGCCGATCGAATGATCGACGATGACCAGCGTGGGCCGGAGTTCGAGCACGGCTTCCACGTTGATGTTGTGTCCGCCCTGGGTCACGACGGGGCGATCGGCGATAGCGTTTTCCGTCGACGACACCGTGCGACCCACGATATTGTCCGTAAGCCCTAGGCCCTCGAGGGTTTTCGTATACGTACCGTAGAGATCCAATGCCACGATTCGGGACACATCCGTAACGGAGACGTCGTAGCCGTCAGCATCCGTGAGCTCTACCGGCAGCGCGGGAGTAGGCGACTCCGCCACCGCGACGACATCCTCGAAGTCCGTCACATTCGACACACCCGTAAACGAGCGCGGGTCTTTGGCCGACTGCGCGTCTGGGAGGGCGTCGCGCAGCTGCGCGTCTTGGGATTCATAGGCGCCTTGGACGCCGCACCCTGTGAGGGCGAAGACACACGCCAACGCCACCAAAAGTCGTTTCATGCGAAACGTATCCTTTCTCAAGTCTTGGGTAACAAGGGGTGCGCTACGCCGGGTTGCGCAGGACGACGGAGCCCATGGAACCGCCGGCGATGGCGAGGCCTGCGATAAGCAGCAGGAGCCACGTGCTCGCCTCCGGCGAGGAGCCCGCGGCCGCGGCCTTCTTGATCTGGAAGTTGCCGCTGCCGTCTTCATAACCAGACGTGCTCGTGCCGGCCGCGGCCTGCGGGCCGTCTCCCGCAGAGCTTTCCGATGCCGCCCGCTTTGCCGCCGCAGCGCTCTGACCGCCGGAGGTCGTCGCCGCACCAGTGTGTGCCGTAGTTCCGCTCGCCCCGGCGCAGTCCCCGGATCCGCCAAGTTGTGCATGCAACGAAAGCGGATCAAGGGTCGTGCCCGGCTCATAGAAATTCGCGAACGCATCATTGCCCGCTGCGGTCAGCGTGACGGTGGCTTCGCCGTCGACGGCGGAGTCACTCACGTCGAGCAGGCTAAACGACACGTCTCCGAGCACCGTGCGTCCAAAGTCCTTGCGCTCGCCCTCCATGTTGGAGGAACGCACGTCGGCGATGAGTTGACCGCTCGTCCCGTTGAACCGGACTTCCAGGTTCGCGATATTGAGATCGAGGACTCCGTTGTGGCCGGTAAAATGCATAGCGCCGCCGTAGCGGATGGAACCTGACTGTGCCGCAGTATCCACATCTCCGCCGGTGCCCGTGAACTGGAAACGCGAGTTGTCGTACCCTACGCCGTCGAGCGTCCAGGCGCCCTTGGCGATGGAGCCGGTGATATACGACTGGAAGGACTTCTTGACACCCCACTCGGCGGTCGCAGCCTGCACGCCCGTGGCTACGCAGGTTTCTGACTGCCCATCACTAGCCGCGGACCCGGGGTCCTGTGGCCGCGCGGTTCTTGTGGTTCCAGTAGCACCAGTAGTGCCGGAAGTACCCGAAGTACTGCCCGAAGTACTACCCGAAGTGCTCGAAGTACTACCCGAAGCACCCGAAGGGCTCGCGGTGCCCGAAGTGTTGGCTCCCGACGCGCCTGAACCACTCGTGGTGCTAGTGGTAGTGCTGGTGGTCGTGCCCGTGGCGGCTTCCGTGCGAGAACGGAAGGATTCTAGCTGGTCTAGGAAGGACTCCGTGTTGCCCATGAAGGTGGTCAGGCCATTCATGGTGTCGTTCGTTTCCTTCAGAATCGCCATGGCTTCTGCATTGCGACCAGTAAACGTGCCCGAGATTGTCCCCAAGGACTTCGAACCGCTGCCTGAACCGCCAGAGGACCCGCCGCAGCTGCCATCCGTGGCCACGGTCCCTGACGAGGGGTCCATCGACTGTCCCGACTCATAGGCAATGAAGAGTTTGTGTCCTTCGTCGGTGAGCGTGACGTCGCCGGAAAGGTCGAGCGTGTGCGCGGACGCGTCGACGGGTTGATCTAGATCGATCCCCGCGATGACCACGTTATCGCCGGTAATCTGCGGGCCGCGTGCGGACTTATCCACCATGTCAGATTCATAAGAGACGTAATCCACCACGATCGCCGCCCGGTTGCCGGAGGCCTGAATCTGCCAGTCTGTCAGCGTCATATCCAACAGATCGTCGCCGCCGTAGTTGTGTCCAGTGAAGTGGATGACGCCGCCGAAGGGGACGGTGACGGTATCGCCGTTTACGGAAGCCTTGCCCGGAGTGAAGGTAAAAGCACCGTCTGCGCCGGTTTCGGAACCGGTAAAACCAATGCCGTCCGTTTCCCACTGGCCCTTGGCGACTTGGCCTTGGATATAGCTTCGGTAGGACTGCTTAATGCCCCAATTCCAGGAGCAAGTGCCGGCAGCCGAGGCGACAGGAGCGTTGAGCGCGACCGAAGGGAGTGCGATGAGAGTACTGGCAGCAAGAGTGCCCAATATTCGACGGAGAATCACGGAGAGAGTCCTCATGAAGTATTGATGCGATGAACAAAAAGAATCAGAAGTTAGGCTACACATACCTAAGCAGTTTTGTATAGGCTATACTAACCTAGATTAGGTAAGCAACCCCCAACAAAGGACACCCTCATTCGGTCATGACATCGTCGTCTACCAGCGCCTTCAAAAATCTGTATCCCGACGTAGACCCCACGCGTGGGCTACCTCTCAGCGTCTCCGAGCGCCTTGCGCTGTCTCTCGCGCTCGCGATTGCAGCTTATGGAGCCGTCACCGCAGACATGCTCGTTGCAGGCGCCGGCGTGGCCTTCACCCTCATCGCCTCGGTGCTGCAACAGCACAAGACCGCGCGTCGGATTCGCTCCGAAGCGCGCACTCGCTTCCCCGGCGAAGACTGGGCCGAATACCGCGCCACGCGGCGGCTCAACCTCGGCGTCCTAGTCCCCTTGTGGGTCTGCATCATCATCGCCTTGTGCGCGGCCGGATACTGGTTCGTGCCGCTCGAATATGCAACTCCCGCCGCCATCGTCATCGCGGTTCTCGTTGCCCTGCTCGCCTGGTTCATGCCAGGCATCAGCCCCCTGTGGCGAGGCAAGCAGACCGATCCCCCGGCACCAGAGAAAAACACCGACACCGCAGTCATGTACTTCGAGAAGCTTTAGGCCTGCCGTACCCCAGCCTTACACATCAAGCAGATCCAGTAGCTCATCAAAAGCCGGCGCTACCTGCGTGCGCCACAGCGTCGTCGCCTTCGGGTCGCCGCGTCCGGGGCCGCCGTTCACCACAGAGACCTCTTTGCCCTGCTTGAGCGCGTCGAGCATGAAGCGATAGCCACTCATCACGGCGAGCGACGAACCGGCGACAAGCAGCGAGCGCGAGTCCGCAAGCAGCGCACGCGCGGCGTCCCGCCGCTCCACCGGAACCGGCTCGCCGAAGTAGACGACGTCCGGCTTGAGCAGCTCCGAACCGCAGCGGACGCACGGCGCCATCACGAACTCGTCGACCGCCTGCTGCGACAGCGCGACGTCGCCGTCCGGGTTAACTTCATCCGCGCGCACGACCCAGCGCTCCAGATAGCCCGGATTCGCGGCTCGTTGTTGAAGTCTGCCCAGTGGAAGAAGTAGTCCGGGTTGAACTTGCCTGCGCCCGGGTTGGCGAAGTAGATCGTCTCTTCTGGGGTCATGGCGACGAAGATTTGCACCAGTGAGAAGATTCCCTGGTAGACGCCCTCGTGGGCGTACTTGGCTATCTGGTTCGCACCTTGGGAGACCGGCACGCCGGAGCGCTTCAGCTCGATGTGGAAGACCGGCATACCGTTAATGAGCAGCATCAAGTCGCCACGTCGGGTGGGCAGCAGCTCATTGGCGGTCTGGAAGCGCGGCTGGACGGCAATCTGGTAGCGCGACTGGCCACCGGCAATCTCTAGGCGATCGTAGATTTTCAGGCTAACCTCAGAGCCGAAGTTGGCGGCCTGCGGTGCATCTCGGGTAATGGTCACGGTGCTACCGTTGATGAACTCGTTGAGCGCCAGCGGCGTACGCAGGTTGTTGACCTGCTCGATGATTTGCGCCATCTCGCCCTCGGTGAGCGGCACGTCGCCAAGCAGGTTACGGCCCCGGTTGTTGGCGTAAAGAATGTTCGCCCAGTTGTCGATGAGCTGCTGCTCTGTCGGGAAGCGCAGCAACTCCTTGCTCCAGCCGTGGCGGGTTAGCAGGTCGATGAGTACCGCCTCGAACTCAGCCTCAGAACGAAATGGTGTGGTCATAGCTGCTCCTTAGATGAACATCCGTTGCAGCAGCGCCGCCTTGGCCTGCTTAAGGGACTCGATGTACTTGGCCTCGGTAGCAATGAGCGTGTCCAGCCGTGTGAACACTGCACCGATGGCCTGTTGTTCTTCAAGGGTGGGTGGAATGGTAGCCGCCGCCTCTGCCAAGTGACGGGCGTTCAGTGACGGCAAAGCACCGCTCTGAGTGAATCGGGTCAGGTCCACCGTCTTGAGGTAGGTATCGGCAAACTGAACATCCCAAGATTTGGTGTCCAAGGAAAACGCCATGAGATTGTTGTCGAGGAGGAATGTATCGGTAGCGAGTCTTTTGCGCCCTAGGAAGACAGCAGCACCAACCTTGGCGAACAGAATCGCAGGTACAGCTGTTACAGGCACCCAGTGATTACGAACAATCTGTTCCTCCGTCACATAGTGGTTGGCGGAGCGCAGTTGCAGCTCATTCCCTGGTGCGGAGAGGTCCGATACCTTGTAGAAAGGTAGGCCTGCTTCCCCGCCTTGTTCACGTTCCGGGAATCCGACGCCTGACTTGAACGAGCCGAGTTCACCCAGTGTTGTCGTCTTCCACTCACCGTCGAAGCCCTCCAGCCGCAACTCCGGCACCGTCTGCCCCTCCTCCTGCGGGAACATCCGTTGCATGAGAGCAGTTTTGGCCTGCTGCAGGGCCTGGTGCTTCTTGGTGTGCTGGTTGATGGCATCGTCGAGGTTGGTGAAGATAGCGCCGATGGCCTACTGTTCTTCGAGAGCGGGCGGGAAATAAACAGCCTGATTGAACAGCTCAGTCTTCGTGATACCTTTGATGGTGCTACCCTGCAGCTGGTCAGCGAGTCCCTCCATACGCCGCTTAACAGTAAGAGCGATGTATTCAGGGTCACCGGAAAGGTCTGATAGCGATACAAAGTCCTGGCTGGTGGCGTAAGGGAACGGCATAAAAGAGACCTTGCCAACGCCAACACGAGTGACGACTGCAACAGAGTCGGCAGGAATCTGCATAGCAGCAGAGCGTGAAATAGCTTCCTCGGTGATGTGCTTACGAGGGGCGACCGGGGCGACCCCCTGCTCCGCAACATCAGAGGATTGAATCCAAGGGATGTCCCCGGACCAGTAGCCCGGTTCATCGCTAGATGGCGTACCGCCACCGTAAGTCCTTTCGCTGAGGTCTCCAATGGCTTTCAATTCCCACTCACCATCGAAGCCCTCCAGGCGCAGTGCGGGCACGTTGTGACTATGCATCGCGACCACCGCCCAGCAGCTCCTGGAGTGCAGCCACGGCCTGCATGTCGGCGGCGTTGCCGGTAAGCCCGCTCAGTAGGCCAGCGAGTTCTTGCTCCGTCTCGCGAATCTTCACGTCGAGGTCGGTCAGCGCGACGGCGTACTTGTCGTGCAGCGCCTGGACGCGGCCGGCCAGGCCTGCAAGCACGTGACCAGGGATTTCGCGCAGGTCATCCATAAGTGAAGTAATCCACTTGGCGGTGAGCACCTCATCGACCTGCGCTTCGGTAAGCGCTTCAATGGTCGCGTAGGTGTCTTTCTCCAACTGCTCTTGCGCAGCCTTGAGGTTCTTCTTGAGCTTGTCCCGCTGGGCGATAAGTGCCTTGGCGCTGAGCATGGCAGCCTCAGTGCTGTCCTCCGGCCAGGTCTCGCCCTTGGCCAGCTTCGGCAGGTCCTTGATGGCCTTGTTCAGCTCGGTCTTCTTGAAGGCGTCCTGCTTGTCGTTAAGTATCTCGGTCAGGTCGGTCTTGTCGACTTCGCTTAAGCCCTCGACAAGCTGTGTTAGCTCAGATACAGCTGTGTCCACGTCGCGACTTAGCTGCGTTACCTGGTCCTTCTGTTGCGCCAGGTAGAAGGTCTGCACCAACTCGTTGGGAGCAACGCGCCCGTCCCATCCGATTTGGACATAGACCTTTTTCTTTTCCTTGGTCTTCCACTCCATCACGGGGTGGTTGACCCGCAGGGCATCGAAGCCTTCGGTCTGGATGACTTCTAGGTCACCGGCGGTTTTGACCCAGCTGTCATGCAGTACCTGGTAGCCCTCGTAGGCATCAACCAACGGTACAGGGTCGAGTCGGTCGAACAGGTCTGCCTTAAGCTGGTCCTCGGTGGTGGTAATGGGCACGGTGGCCGCGCCGTCCACCAGCAGCGCGTGCAGCTTCTCCGGGAGGTCGGATAGTGCAGCGTCAACCTGGTTACGCAGTGCCTGGGCTGCAGGGTGCTTGTCGATGGTCTCGCGCAGGTTGGCGGTCTTCAGCTCCGCGTAGCCTTCTACCTTCTCGGTGAACAGCGCCTCACGCAGTCCCGGTAGGGCGGTCCAGTAGTGCTCCAAGGCGGCAATCTCACTGGTGGGGATGCCGCCGTGCATGGTGGCGTACAGGTCTACAGACTCTGGCGGCAGGGTGGCGGACACGTAGCGCGGGATGTTGAGGTTGTGGTCGTTGGCACGAATCTCGTCGCGGGTCACGACCTTAGCGAAGTGTGGCACGTCAACGCGGTTGCGGACGGCATCGACGATGCGCTGGATGTCGCGGGCACGCAGGTGGTTGTACTTACCCTGCTTGATGAAGCCCTGCGAGGCGTCGATGAACAGCACGTCATCGCGGTCACGTTCTTGCTTGAGCACCATGATGATGGTCGCGATACCGGTGCCGTAGAAGATGTTGGAAGGCAGGCCGATAATGGCATCGATGTGGTTGGCCTCGATGAGATTGCGGCGGATGTCGGCCTCCGAGCTGCCACGGAACAGCACGCCGTGCGGCAGGACGATGGTGAGGATACCGTCGGGTTTGACGTGGAACAGCTCATGCAGCAAGAAGGCGTAGTCGGCCTTGGTCTTCGGAGCTAGACCAAACCGTGCGAATCGCGGGTCAGCCTCGTTGCCTTCGGGTTCCCACTTCTGGGAGTAGGGCGGGTCGGAGACTACGGCGTCCACATAGAGCGGCTGGTAGGTCTGTACCGGGTCGAACTCGTCGAACATCGGCCAGTCATGGGCCAAGCTGTCACCGTTGCGGGCGACGATGTTGTCCGCCTTCACGCCGCGCATGACCAGGTTCATGCGGGTGAGGTTGTAGGTGTTCTCGCGCAGCTCCTGGGCGAAGTACTTAATACGGTCTGGGTCCCCCATGCGCTTGGCGACGGCATGGCCGATGTTAAGCAGCAGGGAGCCAGAGCCGGAGGTCGGGTCGTAAATCTGAATCTCGTCGCGGTCCTTGAGGTGGTCAGCGACGATGTTGCTCATGATGAGCGAGACCTCATGCGGGGTGTAGAACTCGCCTGCCTTCTTGCCCGCGTTAGCCGCGAACTTCTCGATGAGGTACTCGTAGATGTATCCCAGCACGTCATAGCCCTGCTTGCCATCAGTGGGGATGTCATCGATAAGGTCCAGTAGCTTCTTGATGGCTGAGGTACGGGCAGCGTCGGTTGTGCCCAGCTTCGACAGGCTGGTGTCCAGGGTGTTAAGGATGCCCTCGAAGACGTGCTTGTGCTCCGGGGCGATGTTGCGCTTGAAGGTAGCCAGGCCGTCGCGCACGTGAGCGATGGAAAAGTCGTTACCCATGTCCCGCCACGTCGAGTACAGGTTCTCGTAAGTGAGGAAGTAGCCCAAGTTGTTACGCACCAGGGCCACGGTGTCAGTGTCGGTCTCAACGAGCGCATCGGGCAGGTCTTCCGGTTCAGCGTCGTTATTGAGCATGAACTGCTCTACTTGGTCGGACAGGAACTTATAGAAGATGAAGCCGAGAATGTAGTCCTTGTAATCCTGCGCTTCGATCTTTGAGCGTACCGACGATACCGTACAGCGAGAAGATTTTACTTTCTAAGTGCATGGCTTGGGGGGAGCGGCGAAGTCCTACGTGGTGCAGGATTCAAAGCCCCAAATGGCGATTCCAGCACAAAACAGAAAAGGCCCCTACCGGTGTTTCCACTGGTAGGGGCGGGAAGTTGGTAGCGGGGGCAGGATTCGAACCTACGACCTCTGGGTTATGAGCCCAGCGAGCTACCGAGCTGCTCCACCCCGCGTCGAGATGTACTTCCGAACATCAAGCGCTTCAGCACACTGTGGTTAATCACTGGGATTGTTACCCCGTGTGCCGGCGACTCATGTAACTATACAGACGCCATGGCGCCTACCCAAATCCCCTGGGCAGGCGCCATTTTTCTGGACTATGCGGAGCTACTACTGAGACTGCAGCGAGCGGTACTCCTCCACTGCCTTGTCCAGCTCGTCCAAGGCCTTGCCGTACTCCTCAAAGGAACCGTTCTTAGCCTTGTCCACGCCATCGAGAGCCTTGTTGATGGCGTCGATAGCCTCGCCTTCACTCGATGCCTTCGGAGCGGAGGCCGGTGCGGAAGCGTCGGAGTCCTTGGAGTCAGCCGCATCCTTCTTGTCACCGCCAGCGTTTCCGGCCTGGTCACCGTCCTTGCCGGTATCGCCTTCGATCTCCGTGATGTTCTGAGCGGCCTTCGGGTCGATTCCAACCTGGTCGAGGGCCTCACCGATGGTCGGGGCATAGCCCACACGGCCCTTGTAAGAGACCAGCACGCGCAACAGCTTCGGGAACGCGGACTCTTGGCCCTTACGTTGCGAGTAAATCGGCTCGAGGTAGAGGATCTCCCCATCCCCCACCGGCAGCGCCAAGAGGTTACCGTTCTTCAGGTCATTCGAGCCCTGCCACAGCGTGCGGTCACGCGCCACCTGGTCGGAAGACATCATCGCGTCCTGTGCCTGCTTCGGGCCCTGGGTCTGGGTATTCGTCGGCAGCACGCGCACGGTGATGTTGCCGTAATTGTCCGGGTCAGAGGACACCGCCATGTGTGCGGAGAGGAACTGACGGTTCAGGCCACGGTAGGAAGTGATGAGCTGGAAGCTCGGCTTCTTGGTCTCCGGGTCGGCTGCCAACACGTAGTACGGCGGCTGGTTCAGTCCCTGAGATTCACCGGCGGTGGGGTCCTCCGGCACGGACCAGAAGGCATCGTTGTTGAAGAAGACGCCCGGGTCATCCACGTGGTACTTGGCCAGCAGATTGCGCTGCACCTTGAACATGTCCTCCGGGTAGCGCAGGTGCTGACGCAGCTCGTCGGAGATCTCCGACTCTGGCTTGACGACGCCCGGGAACACACCCTCCCACGCCTTGAGCACGGGGTCCTCGGTGTCGAACTCGTAGAGATCGACGGTGCCATCGTAGGCGTCGACAGTCGCCTTGACCGAGTTGCGGATGTAGCCCACCTGGTCGTTGACCAAGCGCTGCGTCGTGCCCGTCGGGTTCTGAGTGTCCTGGGTGGTCTCCGTCAGGGAGGTGCGCTGCGAGTACGGCAAGGAATCCAGCGTGGTGTAACCGTCCACGACCCACTTGACGCGGCCGTCGATAACCGCCGGGTAGGTGGAGGAATCCGTGGTCAGCCATGGGGCGACCTTCTCCACGCGCTCGCGCGGATCGCGGTCATAGAGCAGCTTGGATTCCGAGCCAACACGGTCCGAGAGTAGGAAGTTTAGCTCCTGGTATTTCAGGGCGTAGGCGGTGCGGTCGACGATGTTTCCGATGTCTACGCCGCCCTTACCGTCGTAGGTGTAAGTGGAGGTATCGGTATCGTATTCCACCGGCTTATCGCCGGTCTTGCCCACGATGGCGTAATCCATGCCGTCCTGTGCGCTAGCGATCACAGGGCCGAAGTAGGTGCGCGGCTGGTCTACCTTGATGCCAAGGGATTCCTCAGCGTTCTTGGTCTCGCCCTCGCCTTCGGCGTCCTTGCCCGCCTGGGTCTGCAGGTCAGCAACAGTGAAGATGGGGAAACCACCGCGGGCGGAACCGGCATCTCGAGCCACCTCATCGACGGTATTTGCCTGCGCGGCGATAAAGCCGTTGCCGTGGGTGTACACGGTGTGGCGGTTGATCCAGTTCTGCTGGTTCTCCTGCAGCTCGTTGGGATCCAGCTCGCGCGCGGCAACCACGAAGTCACGCAGCTCACCGTCGATTTCATAGCGGTCCATCGCCAGCGTCTCTGGGAAGCCATAGAAGTTCTTCAGCTGCTGCATCTGGGTGAACGTCGGCGCCAAAATGTCCGGGTCCAGCAGGCGCAGGTTGGAAATGGTGGAGTCATCGGAGGCGACCTTGTCATCGGAGACGTCGTCAGCACCCCAGTTCTCCTCGTAGGTCACCTTGTCATCGGTGAGGCCATAAGCAAAACGCGTGGACTCAATGTTGCGGGAGATGGACTCCGCCTCTTTAGCCTGGCGGTTCGGGTTCACGGAGAAGCGCTCCATGATGAGCGGCCAGCCCTGACCAATAACCAAGGAAGACAGCACCATGAGCACCACGGCCAGGCCGGGGATGCGCAAGTCCTTGATCACGACGGCAGAGAAAATCGCCACGGCCACGAACACGCCGATGATCATGAGAATGATCTTCGCCGGCAGGTAGGCGTTGATATCCGTGTAGGAACCACCCGTAAACAGCGAGTGCTGGTTATACAGCAACTCATAGCGGCCCAGCCAGTATCCAGCCACCTGAAGCAGCATCCAGATTCCGGCGGTCACGGCAAGTTGAGTTCGCGCCGACTTCGACAGCGAACCACGCACACCCGAGGCGCGGTTACCCAGGCGAATGCCACCGAGAATGTAATGCCCCACGAGTGCGATGAGGAAGCACACGGCAACCAGCATGGAAGCAGCGCTGACCAGCATCGACCACACCGGCAGGCGGAAGGCGTAGAAGCCGAGATCGTGGTTGAACTGCGGGTCCGTCACCCCAAAATCGTGGGAGTTCAGAAAGAGCATGACGGTGCGCCAATTTGCCTGGCCCAGCAGGCCAGAGACAACACCAACGAGGACCGGGATGACCTTGAGGAAGACCCTCATCGTGCTTTCAATGGATTTGCGATATTGATAAACCGGGGAATTGAAATCCGCCATGTCCATCGAATCGCCGCGCCCGCGCCAGACAATGAGCCCCGCTACGTAGGTGACGGCCGCCGCCACTAGTCCGAAGAGGACGAAGAGCACGATGCGCATGATCAGGGTCTTGGTGAAGACCCCGCGGTACTCAATCGCGCCGAACCACTTCCAATCCGTGTAGAAGCCCACGAGCATGGGGCCAATGAACAAGAGGACCGCGATGATGGCGACAACCCACGAGAGAAACTTGGGCGGACGTTTCATCGGGGCGGTGGGTCGGTTGAGTCCGGAAGCCAACTCCAGCTCCAATCAAGTGTCGTGCGAATATAGAGGTATCAAGCTTCTAGTCTAGAGAAGCACTATGACCGTCAACGAACAAGGACGCTTATGAGTTCCCAACCTTCCTCCCAGCCCGCTGTACACCGCGCGCTCAACAAGGCCATGCGCGAGGCCGTGGATTTCATCCACGCCGAGGGTTGGGATGCACCTCCTACCCTTTTTGCTCTCGTCCCCACTGAGCTGGTGGCCGCACAGCTCGGTGACGTCGACGACTCCTCTCCCCTCACCCTCGTGGTGCAGGAATTGCCGGAGGGCATCGAGCCGGGCTCGGAGCACCTCGCGGACTACGTCTCGCGGCTGGCGTGGCCGCGGGAGATCGCCGGCGTCATCCTGGCACAGGAGATCATGTTCAAGGACACCGCGGACGCCGCGCTTGGCGACGCCCGCCCCGCGCGCCTCTTCTCCGGAGTCCTGCGGGCTACCGCCATGGCCGGCAGTTCCACAGCCGATTCGGAGGATATCGACGAGGACGGCGCCGAACTCACGCTTCTTCAGCTGCGCCCCACGGAGGAGGAACTGGCAGAAGCTGGCCCCTTCGCGCAGGACGATATTCAGCTGCGCGGCGGCCCGAACGTGGCACCGGGGGTCATCGCCGCCCTGCGCTACGGATTGGAGCAAGATCCGGAGGAGATGCTCTAATCGGCTCAACCTCTCATCGACTAAACTCAGTCTGCAGTGGCCATTAACGCTCAGCTCTCGGGGCTGGGCACGGAATCGATAGAGGAGTCTCTCGTGCGCTTGACATCTCGCTTCACCGCCGCAGCATCGGCCGTGCTTGCCACCGGCTGCCTGCTCACCGCATGTGGGAAGGACGATGCGCCCTCCCCCGAGCCGGCTCCTGCAAGCGAAGAAACCACTGCAGCCGCGGAGAAATCCAGCGCGCCGGCCCCGGCAACCACTGCCGAGGAATCCGAGACGCTCTCTCCTGCCGCATCCGAGACTGAGACCAGCTCGGACGCGGAGGAAGAATCCTCCACCCGCAACCCCGCCGACCGAAAAGACAAGGACTCCAGCGAGTCCTCTGAACCAAGCGGCACATTCACTGATTCCGTGGAGCAGGCTTATGAGATCTTCGGTGGGCTCGTCCCGGAGGAGATCTTCGCTCAGTTCGACCGCTGCGATCCCAACGGCGTGACGGATTCCTTCAACTGCTCCGGTTCCGAGGTGGGACAGTTCCAGTTCTTCAAGTCCAAGACCAAGGCTTCCCAGACCACCCAGGTTCTCACCGAGCTGCGCAGCTCCCGCGTCATCGAGGACAGTGGCAACCGCGTGGTGGGCTGGTCCATGCTGGGCAACACGGCCATCCTCACCGTCGTGGACAACGACGAAGGCCTCATCATGCAGCAGATGATCTCCACGGACCAGGACGATCCGGAAGAGCGCCTCAAGGAGCTTGGCTTGGTCTAGGACCGCAACTTCCTTTAGGGCTAGCCTTCGCAGGTCTCGACGGGCTTGCCCTCTGCAAAGTCGTGCATGGCTGTGATGGCGTCATCCAGCGTGTGGACCTTGGCCACCACCATGTCGCCGGTGCCACGGCTGACCGCCTCCGCGCAATTATCTGCAGGTGCGAGGAAGAGCTCGGCGCCCGCTTCCTGCGCGGCGTGTACCTTGTGGACGATGCCACCAATGGGGCCGACCTCGCCGTCCTCACCGATGGTGCCCGTGCCGGCAACAAACCGGCCGCCGGTGAGATCCTCATCGGACAACTTGTCGATCACCGCCAATGTAAACATCATTCCGGCCGACGGTCCACCGATGTCCTGTAGGTTGTAATCCACGGTGATGTCTTCGGTGGGCACTGAGGTCATGAGGATGCCCAGCAAAGCTACGTCGTCGTGCTCTGGGTGTGCGCCGAGGGTCACCGGGACTGTCTTTTCCTCGCCCTTGCGAATAATCCCCAGCTTCACCTCATCGCCGGGCTTAAGAGCGCGGATCTTCTCCTGTATCTGGCCAGGCTCCGTGACCTTGTCGCCGTTGACGGCGGTGATGATGTCGGCGTCGTCAAGCGCGCCCGCAGCGGGGCTGTCATCGAGCACCTGAGCCACCTCGATACGCACGGGCTTGTGCAGGTAGTCCATGGCGGCGACGGTAGCCGCCGACTCAGACTGGGTAAAAGCCTGTTGATTGGCTTCCTGAACTTCCTCATCCGTCTTGCCTTGCGGGATGACGCTGCCGATGGGGACGATGGTGTCATCGGTGAAAAGCCACCGACCGACGGCCTGCGCTAGCGTCATGTTGGTGCGCACGGAGACCGTCGTCATGTTGAGATGCCCCTGCGGCTGGAACGTTTCCGGGGCCTCGACGTTGACCACCGGCTCCCCTTCCACTTCACCCAATGTGTCCACGGTAGGGCCTGGTCCTTCGGCGGCGTAGGGCACCGACAGGGTGATGTCGGTGCCGGGGATGTGGTCGACGCTGAGCAGGGCTCCCGTCAACACCACCGGAATGGCTCCCCACGTCAGGGTGGACAGGCGGCGGGATCGGGGGTTCTGCGAAGATTTCACGGAGGATCAGCCTACAGCCTCGTGATGCTTGTTCGCTCTCAGCGTTGCCGTGGTCCTAGAATCCGCGCTAGGAAACCTAGTAGATTAGGCCCCATGAGCAACGGATTCGGTTTTTCCTTCCCCAATAACGACGATGACGATGATAACGATCGTCGCGACCAGAACCCGTTCGGCGCCTTCGGCTTCAGCGCGGGCAACGGTGGCCTAGGAGACTTGTTGAATCAGTTTGGCCAGATGCTCTCCGGTATGGGTTCTTCCATGAATTCCCCGGAGGGTGCCGGCCCGGTCAACTATGACCTGGCCAAGCGCATCGCGCACCAGCAGATCTCCGGCGATAAAGAGATCAATGATAAAGACCGCACTGCAGTGCAGGAAGCCGTGCGGTTGGCGGAACTGTGGCTGGATGATGCCACGATTCTGCCCACTGCCTCCGGCACCGTGACCGCGTGGAATTCTGCGCAATGGTTGGATGAGACTCTGCCGATGTGGCAGCGCATGGTCACCCCGGTGGCGGAGCACATGAACTCCGCGCAGCTGGAATCCCTGCCGGAAGAAGCCCGCGAGATGATGGGGCCGATGACCTCGATGATGAACTCGATGTCCGGCATGAACTTCGGTATGAAGCTAGGCCACGCCCTGGGTGACTTGGCCGCACAGGCTCTTACCGGTTCTGACTTCGGCTTGCCGGTCTCCCCCGCAGGCACCACCGCACTCTTGCCGCACAACATCCAGGCCATAGCGCGCGATCTCAACGTTCCGGGCCAAGAAGTGTTGGTCTATATCGGCGCCCGCGAGGCCGCCCGCCAGCGCCTGTTCAAGCACGTGCCGTGGTTGGTTGAGCGCCTCGTCTCCTCCGTGGAGGAATACGCCATGGGCTTGGTCATCGACACTTCTCACATCGAGGAAGCCACACGCGAGCTCAACCTGGAGTCCGGTGACCCGCAGGCCATCCAGGATGCGATGAACAAGCTGCAGGGCATGGACCTGTCCCCGCGCATCACCTCCCGCAATGCGGGCGCGGCTTCCCGCTTGGAGACTCTCCTGGCACTCGTCGAGGGCTGGGTCGAGCACGTAGTGACCGAGGCCCTGGGTGAGCGCATCCCGTCCACGAAGGCGATGAATGAGGCGTGGGCTCACCGCCGCTCCACCGGCGGCTCCGCAGAAAAGGCCTTCTCCCAGGTCGTTGGCATTGAGCTAAACGCGCCGAAGGTAGAGGCGGCAGCTGAGCTGTGGCGCCGCGCCACCGTCGCAGTGGGCGCCGATAAGCGTGACTCCGCCTGGGACCACCCGGACCTGCTACCTACCGCAGAGCACCTGGAGAACCCGGCTTCCTTCATCGACGGTTTGCTCGATGACACCCCCGACGAGGGCTTTGAAGAAGAGTTTTCCAAGCTGGAGGAGATGCTCCGCCAGCAGGACGCCAGCGCCAGCGATGCTGCTGGCGAGGACAAGAACACGGACGCTGGCGAGGATAAAGAAAACAAAAAGGACAAGCCGGAAGACGAGAACTAGCGGAAGCGCTGGTAGGCCTCGAGGTATCCCTTCGCGCGCTCGGCTTTGGGGGCTCGATCGGCCCACTCCCAAAACTCCGGGCCATGGCCCGGGATGAAGGTGTGTGTTAGCTCGTGGATGATGACGGCGTCGAGGACGTAGTCGGGAACATCCTGCAGCCGGTCAGAAATCCGAATATCTCCCGTTGAGGTAGTGCAACTACCCCAGCGGGATTTTTGGTTACTCACCCACCGGATGGATCCCACCGTGGCGCGGCCCTCCAGAAAGCGGGCATTCAGGGTACGGGCGCGAGAGGACAAGGAGTCGTCGGAAAGCTGCGAAGAGCTGTGCTTCTTGCGGACCTTCGCCACGATGCCATCCACTGCTTCACGTTCCTCCGCCGCCGACATCCAGGCGGGGATGCGCACCTCCACGACGCCATCAACGACGCGGGCTTGGACAGTGCGGCGGCGCCGGGCGGAGCGGATAACGCGTACCTCGGGATTGCTCGACATGACAGGGCATTCTACCTGTGGTGCAATGGTGGCTAAACACAACTGGGGTGGGTTAAAGAACGGGGAGGAAAATCATGGGTGCTAAGACGTACATGTTGGCGCCAGAAACCGTGGTCATTGAACGCGAGCCTGGAATTCTCCAATGTGGGATGGATGCCACGCGCGTTGGGGTCTTCGAAGCCCACCCGCAGCTGGCGGGGCTGCTCAACCGGCTGCGCACTCCGCTGACCCGGCAGACCATTGAAAAGTCCATCGAGAACACAGGCGTTAGCGCCTCCGCTGCTCGCAGTCTGGTCGATGATCTGATTAGCTACCGCGTTCTGTGGCCGGCTCCCCGTCCCCAGCGCGTGGCGGTTTTGGGAACCTCGGTCCTGGCTAATGAGCTGCGCGACGTCCTGCTTAGCGATTCCTTCCAACCCCGTTCCCCTCTCCACAGCGAAACCCCCGCCGAGTACATCGCGAACGTGGCCGGGCACCTGCCTATCGTGGCCGTCGATATGTTGGATGGCGCCACGGAATGGGCACAAGCACTGAGCAATTCCCCGGCGACCTGGCTGCCAGTGTCCATGCTCGATGCCCGCGGCATCATCGGACCGGTCCGCGTAGCTGGAGCCGGTCCCTGTCCGATGTGCGCGCACCTGCACCGCATCGAAGCTGACGAGCAGTGGCACGAGGTGGCTCACCGCGCCGCAGCGGTAGAGCCACCGGGTGATCCCATCGTGCGCACGGCGATAGTGATGCATGCGGTGGTGACCATTCGCCGGCTCTTGGGAAGACCCGCCCCACCCGGGGCACCCGGCGGTAAACCGCTAGCTGGTGAGCTCACGGAGATAGACCTCTACGGCATGGAGCAACGCCGCCTGCTCATTGAACACCCGCGCTGCGCGTACTGCGCCGGTGTTTAAGCGCGGGCAGACGCGATGATCTGCAGCACCTCCGCGCCATAGCGCTCCAGCTTGGAAGGGCCTACCCCGGAGATATCGAGCAGCTCCGCTTCGTTTGTGGGAAGCGCCTCCGAGATCGCTTGCAGGGTAGCGTCAGAGAACACGACATAAGCAGGTACCTGAGAGTCCTTCGCCACGGACGCGCGCCACGCGCGCAGTGCGTTGAAGACATCCTCATCGCCCTCGTATTCACACCACTCGTGGCGGCCTAAGACCTTTTCCGCTGGGCTGCTGAGCTGGCCCGAGCACACCCGGCAGCGGCGCGGGCGATAGCGGCGGTTGGAGGACTGGCTTTCTTCGATTCCTGGCACCACGCCATCCAAGAAACGAGTGCGCTCACGCGAAGCCCGCGAGCCGGTGGTCTTTGCCAGAGCCCACGACAAAGCTAGGTGCTCGCGCGCACGAGTAATGCCGACATAAAACAGCCGGCGCTCCTCCTCCACGTGCTCATCGCCGGCCTTGATGGCGTGGTTGATGGGCAACAGTTTTTCGGTGAGGCCCACGAGGAAGACCGCATCCCACTCCAAGCCCTTGGCTGCGTGGATGGTGGCCAAGGTGACGCCCTCCATCGTGGGGTTGTGCTTATTTTCGGAACGGCGGTGCAGCTCACCGAGCACGCCGGGAAGATCGATGCCCTCGTTGTCCTCCACGATTTGTGCGATGAGATCCACCAGTGCGGTGAGCGACTGCCAGCGCTCACGGGCCTGCGCGCCCTGCGGCTCCGTGGCGGACAGTCCCAGCTCCACGAAGGCCGCGCGCGCCACGGCCACCGGATCGTTCGGCAGATCATCGCGGCGCGTGGCGGCGATGAGCACGCGGATGGCCTCCAAGATCTCTGGGCGGCGGAAGAAGCCTTCGCCGCCGCGGACCTGGTAGACCACTCCGGCGTCGGCAAGCGCCTGCTCAAACTGCTCCGACTGCGCGTTGATGCGGTAGAGGATCGCAATCTCCGAGGCCTTAACTCCCTGGTTGAGCAAGGTCAGAACCTGGCCCGCGACCTCCTTGGCCTCAATCTCCTCAGACTCATAGGCCTTAAACGTGGGCTCGGGCCCTGGCTCGCGCATACCCTGCAGCTCCAGACGGGTTCCCGCAGCGCGGCCCGAAGCCTTCGAGATAACTTCGTTGGCCAAGTCCGTCACCTGCGGGGTGGAGCGGTAGTCTCGCTGCAGCTTCACCACAGTGGCCTGCGGGTAAGTGCGGGAAAAATTCAGCAAGTACTCCGGAGAAGCCCCGTTGAAGGAGTAGATGGTCTGGTTAGCATCGCCCACAACCGTCAGGTCATCGCGCTCCCCCAACCACGCCTCCAATACTCGCTGCTGCAGCGGCGTGACGTCCTGGTACTCATCCACCACGAAGGTGCGGTACTGCTCACGGAATACCTCAGCCACCGAAGGAACGTTCTCGATGGCACCGGCGATATGCATGAGCAAATCATCGAAATCGAGGTACATGAGATCCGGGGTGGCCTTCATGTCCTCATAGCGGCGGAAGACCTCCGCCACCTTGGCCGGGTCCCCCGGTGCCTCGCGGTCCGTGGATTCGATGATTCCGGGATAGCCCTCGGGGCTGATCAGCGAGGACTTTGCCCACTCGATTTCCCCCAGGAAGTCACGGATGGTGTCCTTGTTGTTGTCCAATCCGAGTGAGCGCACCGCGCGCCCCACGAGGCTGAACTTGTTGTCGATGAGCTGCCAAGGCAGATCCCCCGCAACCTGCGGCCAAAAGTACTTCAGCTGACGGCGCGCCGCGGCGTGAAAGGTTTGGGCCTGCACTCCCCCGACGCCCATGTGATTGAGACGCTCACGCATTTCGCTTGCGGCACGAGTAGTAAACGTGACGGCCAGAACGCGTTGTGGGTTGACGAAGCCCTGGTCCACCATGTGGGCGATGCGATAGGTAATCGTGCGCGTTTTGCCCGTACCGGCACCCGCGAGGATGCAGACCGGACCGCGCGGCGCCGTGGCTGCGGCCCGCTGGTCTTCATCGAGCAGGGACAGATCCGGTCTCATCACCGTGGAACCACTCCATAATCATCGTGTGTGCAATTGAGCCCTTGCGGGCAATGGTCAGTTCTGGCAGTTCAGCGCGGGACACCCACCGCACTTCCGCGAGCTCTCCGTCAGTATCGCACACGGGCCGGACATCCTCCGTGACCGCGGAAAAGCCCACCATCAGCGAACCGCTCGGTGGCCAGGGTTGCGAGCCCCAGTAGGTAACTGATTCAACGCGGCGACCGGTTTCTTCCAAAGCCTCGCGGACCATGGCCTCTTCGAGGGTCTCGCCGGGATCAACATAACCGGCAATGAGCGAAAAGAACCCTGAACGGTGCCGGTTGCGAGCCAGAAGAATACGGTCCGTTTCCGGGTGGCGGATGATGCCGATGACGGCCGGATCGAGGCGCGGGAAAACGAGGCGCTCGCCATCGTGGCCCACAGCCCCCGGGGCAGGATAGGACAGCTCACGCCCAGTGCGCGGATCAAAGCGCGCTTCACGACGGTTACGAATCAGGTGCAGCGCTTTGAGAATATCGCGCTGGCCGTTGAAGAAGGTGGCATCGCGCAATGTCCCGAGCCGTTCGGCGGACTCAGTGTCCATGAGGAAAGCATGGATGGCCCCGGCTGTCACCACGATATCCCCCGCCGGCTCAGCCAGGTAAACAGGTTGCCCTCGTGGCGTTACCGGAACGCGGCCGGCTTCGGTGACGGGCAGGAACATTAGTTGCCTTCGTCCTCATCTTCATCGGTATCTTCCGCGGCTTGCTGCATCTCGTGCTTGATGTAGAGCAGGCGGTCACCGGGCTTGAGCGCGTAGGCATCTGCCGTGTCGACGCGGTGCAGCTCGTTATTACGCAGGACGGCCAGGACAATGTCCGCGAGGTGGCGCGGGTTGGAGCCCACCTCGAATTCGCGTACAGCGCGCTCGGCCACGGAGAAGCCCTCATTCGGAGAGAGGAGGTCCTCCATCATCTCCACCACCGTTGGCGTCACGGTGGCGAGGCCCAGGAGGCGGCCGGCCGTTTCCGCGGAGGTGACCACCGAGTCGGCACCGGACTGCAGGAGAAGGTGGCGGTTTTCGGATTCGCGCACAGACGCGACAACCTTGGCCTTCGGATTGAGCTCGCGCACAGACAACGTGCACAGCACCGCGGTATCGTCCGTGGACGGCGTCACCACCACGGAGGAGGCGTGCTGCGCGCCGGCGATGCGCAGGACATCCTGTTTGGTTCCGGAGCCATAGATGGTGACAAGGCCATGGTGCTCGGCGCTGGCTAGGGCCGCACGGTTATTGTCTACGACCACGATTTGGGAGGCTGGGACGTCATCGGCGATAAGCGCGGCGACCGCACCGGCGCCCTTGGTGCCATAGCCGATGACGACGGTGTGGTTACGCAATTGCTTTCTCCAATTCTGGATTTCAAACGTGCGACGGGCTCGATCCGTCAGAACCGACAAGGTAGCACCGACCAACAAAACAAGGAAGAGCAGGCGGGCCGGAGTAACAATAACGAGGTTGATAAAGCGCGCCGTGGGGGTCACAGGGACGATATCGCCGTAGCCCACAGTGGTCAACGACACCGCTGAATAATAGGCGGCATCGAGGAAGGACAGGTCTTCGCTGTAGCCATCGCCGTCGAAAAAGACGACGATGGTGACGAAGACCAACAGCCCCATGGCCCAAATAACGCGGCTTGCCAGCTGTTTCCACGGGCTGGTGCTCTGCGTGCGCGGAATCGTGATGACGTCGATCAGCGCATGATCTGGCTGCGAGGTCAGCTCAACCTGCGACAAGAAACGCGATGTAAAGCGTTTACCTAAGTGCTTGGGCACGAAGTGCCAACCTCCCTAGACAGTGCGGATTTCCTCGTGAGACTACCTTAGACTCAACCCCGGTGGCGTGGAAACTGCGGAGCTTAAAAGCTCAGCCAACCGTGCTCCGGTGGGCAAGTCATCCGGCTCCAAGAGATAATTCTCATGCACGTAGAAGAACGCCGCGCGGACGGTCTCCACACCGTGGATGCGCCGCCATGCTTCTGCGTAGACAGCCAGCTGAATCTGCGCCGAAGCCAATGCGGCGCCCTGCGGGCGGCGGCCGGTCTTCCAGTCCACGATGAGCCAGGAGCCATCCGGCTGCTGGAACACCGCGTCCATGCGGCCGCGGACAACCGAGTCCCCAATGGTGATCTCGAAGGGTGCCTCGACATAAGCGGGAGTGCGCTGTGCCCACTCGGAGGCCAGGAAAGACTCCTTGAGGGATTCCAAGTCATGGTCCGGTTCGTCGTGCGAGCCTGGCAGCTCGTCCTCCCCCAGCAAGGCTGGGGAACCGAAACGATCCTCCAGCCAGGCGTGGAAAGCTGTGCCGCGCTTGGCATAGGAATTGGGCTTGAAGGGAATGGGGCGACGCTGGCGGCGCGCGAATTGGGTGGGATCCGCCGACATAGCCACCATGTCGGAGGCCGTCAGCTCGCCAGGCAGTTCAACATCGACCACGGGGGCTTGAAGGGCCTTGTGTTCTTCGATGAGCGCACTCGCCTCCTGCTCCCAGAGCCCAAAGACTTCGCCATCACGCAGCGACGGTAAGTCCTCCATCGCCGCGCGCACCGCGTCTGCTGCTTTCAGCGCTTCCGCTTGCGGGGTCAGCGAGGGGAAAGACGCCTCTGCAACCGCGCCTTCCGCTTCTTCTTCCGGAACCTCGGGGACCTCCCAATGGACCACCAGATCTGGGTGCTTATCCGCCAGCAACTGCAGGTAGGAATAGGGTCCCTTCTTGTTCTTACCCTTCATCCTGTTGGTGCCGGAGCCCGTCACCGTCAACGTGGACTCCGTGCGGGTCATGGCCACGTAGAAAAGACGCGCCGCTTCCTCTGCTTGGAACTCGCGGTTTTGTTCTTTGAATGCTGTGCACGCCTTGTCGAAGTCGGTGCGTGTCACCGCATCCTCGGGGACATCGATGACGTCATCATCGCCCGGGGCCTTCTCGATCTTGGTCAGGAAGGTTTCCGCCTGTGCCTTGTAGCTCGAGGAATCCGCATGTGCCACGCAGACGTGCTCCCATTCCAAGCCCTTGGCCTTGTGCACCGTCATGATCTGCACGCGGTTGCGCACGAGCGGGACCTCTCCCAGCTCGAGTCCATCTTCCTTCTCCTTCGCCAGCTCAAGGTAGTCCAAGAGGCCCGCCAGGCCATCCCCGTGGAAGCCCGCGACGAAGTCAGCGAAGGCGTCGAGGTGCGTAGTCCCACCAGCCTTACCGGAAGCGAGGACTTCGGTGCGCAGGCCGAAGAGTAGCTCAATGTCGGCGATGATGTCATTCAACGACTTCCCCAGGGAATAGGTGCGCAAGTGACGCAGCTTGGAGGAAACCTCCTCCATGCGTTCCAATCCTTCGGCGCTGTAGCGATCGCGTTCGCCGAGGTCTGCGAGGGCGTCGGCAAGCCCCAGCACCTGGTCCGGGCCCTCCGCAGTGATCTCTTCGACCTGGATAGCCAGGTGCTCCAAAGGATCACCGCCCTCCCACCGCGTGCGGCCCTCGGTGGCGCCTGCGAGGTTGCGCTGACGCGAATGCAGCGCCTGGATATCGGCGATGCCCAAGCCGCACATCGGACCGGTCAGCACACGCAGTGCCGCCGCGCTGTCCTGTGGACGCACCAAGAGCGTAGCCACCGCCACGAGGTCTTGGATCTCTGGCTGCCAGAGCAGGCCACCCAGGCCGAAGATCTCATTGGGCACGCCAGCCTCATCCAAGGCGGCGGCGATCAAAGGCGATTGCCTATTGGTGCGCACGAGCACGGCGGCGCTGAAATCCTCGCCTTCCGGCGTGGACTCATAGAGCTGACGAAGGTGCTCAGCGATGAAGGCGCGCTCCTCGTCCTCAGATGTGAAGTAACCCAGCTCAACCGTGCCGGCCGGTGCCGTGGGCTTGGGCGACAGCTCATCGACGGGGCGCTCGCCGGGGCTTGAGGAGAAGAGCTCCGAAGCCACGTCATTGGCCAGCCCCAGCACCGTCGAAGGGTTGCGCCAAGAGGTGGTGAGCTGATCCTTCGGCGCCGGGGTGCCATCAGGCTGCGGAAAGTCCGTGACAAAAGCCTCCAGGTTTTCGGCCGTCGCGCCACGCCAGCCATAGATGGACTGCATGGGGTCACCGACCGCAGTAACGGATAGTCCCTCGCGCTCGCCACCAAAGAGGGAGCGCAATAGGATGCGCTGCGCGTGAGAGGTGTCCTGGTACTCATCCAACATGATGACGCGGTAGCGCGCGCTTTGTTTCTCACCCAAAAGCGGGAAGTTTTTGGCCAGGGTGGCGGCGATGGACATCTGCTCACCGAAAGTGATCACTCCGCGCTCCGCTTGCTCTTTCTTGAGAGCTTCCACCAAGGGCAGGTACTCCAAGCGCAAGCGCTGGGTATCCAAGTACTTCTGCAAGTCTTTGCCGAACTCGCCTTTAGTCCGCTTGCTCTTTTCTAGATCCTCAGCGGTCTTTCGGAAGATATCCTCGTGCTCATAGAGATCCTGCGGATCTTTGAGCTCCCCGTCCATCGTTTCCGCGAGCTTGAGCAAGGTCGCGGTCACCGTGGCCACCGCATTATCGGTGCTCAGCGAGCCCGTGTAGTTGCTGACCACCTCATGAGCGATGGCGTAGCGTTCCGCCTCCGTGATGATGCGGGCATTCGGCTCCACCGGCATGAGCAAGCCATACTCGCGGACGAGATCGCCTGCATAGGAGTCATACGTGGACACGTTGGGGGCGATATTCTCTACCGCCTCAGCCGCCGGGCTGCCCGGGGCAAGGATTCCAGAAGATCGCAGCGTCAACAGCTGGCGGCGGATGCGCTGCTCCAGTTGCTGGGCCGCCTTGCGGGTAAAGGTGAGGCCGAGGACCTGCTCCGGCCGCACCAGACCGTTTGCCACGAGTGAGACCACGCGTGAGGCCATCGTTTCCGTCTTACCAGCGCCGGCGCCGGCCACGACGAGTTTCGGACCGAGCGGGCCATCGATAACAGCGGCCTGTTCCGGGGTGGGAGGAAAAGGCTTGCCCAGCGCGGCAGCAAGCTCCTCAGGGCTGAAGTGTTGAGCCGGATTCTTAGGCATTGGTCACCAGACCTCCTTCATTCATCACGGGGCAAATAGAGCGGATCGGGCAGCGATCACAATCGGCGTTTTCGCGCGCGGTCAGATCCGGTCCGCGCAGCTCAGCCACGAGCGCGGGCAGCATTTGTGCAAATTCCGCAAGCTCTTCTGGGGGCTTGGTGGCTTGTTCTCGGGTGGGCACGGAGGCAGCGCTCGACCGCGGGAACACCAGAACACCACCGCCGCGCGGCAGGCCATCACCGGTCCGGATGGACACGTCATGGGATTCGCTACCTGGTTCTGCTGCAGCCCCGACGAGCTGGCCGTGTGCTAGCGCCAATTGATACGTCATGAGCTGAGTATTGTCCTGAGCGCTGGTCGCCGACGGGACTTTTGTCCCCGTCTTGAGATCCACCACAACGTAGTCCTCGCCGGCTTTTGCCAGCCGGTCGATGAACCCACGGATGGTGACTTCGGGGCCAATATCCACGGTGACGGGGACCTCGACACCCACGGGCTCGAGCGAGACTGAACTCGAGAGCACCCAGCCATGGGTGCGGTCGATGAGGCGTTCAAAGTCCGCGCGTTCAGCTTCCCGGTGCCACGCTGGGCCTTCCACAAGCGAGTCGAAAGCATCGAGCACCAGCCGCTTCGCAGGCTCTGCGGCCGCGCCGCGGCCTAAAGCCTCCAAGAAGGCATGCGCCAGGTTGCCCCGCACGAGGTTGATGTTCGAGGAATCATCTTCCACCAGCTGCCCCAACACGGCGTTGAGCGGGCACGTGAGCAGGGCATCGACCCGAGACGGCGATACTGTGCTCGAACCACGCAGCGGAAGCTCGGAGGCCACGCCGCGCGCGGCCCACCAGTGATCGGGATGCGCCCCTGGGACCCCAGCCTTTGCCAAGCGTGCCAACTGCCGTACTGCTTGGGAGCGCTCCGCCTCTCCGGTTTCCGGATCGGTAGCGCAGCGGCGTAGCTGCGCCACGAAGGAAGGCACTGACAACACCGAGACATCGAGGGGATCCACTTCCTCATCGCCACGTGAACCGCTGTGCAGTGTGACCGGGCTCGGATCCGGAACCTCGAGGCCCAACTCCCGCGGCCAGGCCTGGCGCGCCAAGCGCTGGCCGGCCTCCCGGCGCGCTTGTGCCCCGGGAACATCGACTCCGCGTGCAGAAAGGAATTCGTCGATGAAGCGGGAGGGTTCCTCCACCACATCGCCCTCCGGCGAATCCACCGCCACGATGAGCAGGCGGCTCAAGTGGCGGGTGGTAGCCACGTGGAAGAGGCGGCGCTCCTCCGCTAAGCGCCCGGACACGTGGCTCACCGGTGTGCCGGGCGTAATGTCGCGGTCGATGAGATCAATGAGGTCTTCTTGTCCAAAGAGGGAGCCGGTCTCCCCCACCGAGGGCCATGTGCCCTCTTGAACGCCCGCCACAATGACGGTGTCCCACTCGCGCCCCACCGCGCCGTGCGCAGTGAGGATCTCTACAGCATCGGGCAAGGCCGCGCGGCGGTCGCGCACGCCGGTAGGCAGCTCCTGCTCCGTGATGTGCAAGATGAAGGATTCCAACGATGCCGCCGGACGGCGCTCGGCGTAATCACCGGCAGCGTCGAACAGCGCCATCATCGCATCCAGGTCGCGGTCTGCCTGGGAGCCCGCGGCACCACCGCGCAGAGCCGCTGCCTGCAGGCGCGTGTCCAAACCGGTGGCCTGCCACACCTCCCAGAGGACTTCCTCAACGGCAGCTCCCGCACGCAGGGCCGCGCGCCCAGCAGACAGCACCCCGCGAATGCGCGCCAGAATCGCTTCTTCGCGCTCCGTGAGGAGGTTGTTGAAGTCCGGCAACTCACCGTCCAGCAGCTCACGCAGCGATTCCATTCCGCGCTGTTCCGGCTTCCAACGGCGCAGGCCGCGGATGAGTCGGCGCAATGTTACCGGGTCAGCTCCACCGACAGGCCCAGTAATCAGGTCCTCGAGCTCTGCAGGATCGAGTTCATTCTCCAAGGCGCGCAACGCCAGGAGCACTGCTTTGACCAAGCGCTGCTCAGCAAGCACGACGTCCGTGGGATTGATATGTACCGGCACGCCAGCGCTAAGCAGTGTGCGACGGGCGGGACCAATATCCCCGGTGGAGCGCACTATCACCGCGATATCGCGCCATTGCACCCCGTCTTCGAGGTGGCGGCGGCGAACCGTATTAGCCAATACATCACGCAAAGTACCGCGGGAATCCACAACGCTGACGCACGCCGGGGAAGGCGTGCGGTGCGTAGAGCTCAGACGCAGCTCGTTCTCTGCCTCCCAAGTGGTGAGGAATTCCGAGTTGGCACCGCGGAAGGCAAAGACCGCTTGGTCGGGGTCACCACCAATCACTGTGAGGCGAGCGGTCTTCGCCAGCTCAGCAATCAATTGCCCTGAGGTCGGGTCCAGCAACTGGGCATCATCGACCACGATGGTGTGCCATGGATGCTCACGCAGCAGCTCCGGGCGCAAAAGAACCTGGCTAACCAGCTCTGCAGCGGAATAGGAATGCGAACCCGCCAGCGCCTGGGTGCGCTCATATTCGCGCAGGAACTCGCCCGCGGCCGCCCACATGGGCCGGGAGTAGCGCTGTCCCAACTCCTCCAAATCTGAAGGCCCCAGGCCGCGTTCGATGGAGCGCAGCAACAGGTCACGCAGTTGGCGCGCAAACCCCACGTACTCAAGGGATGGGCGCATCTCCTCCGGCCACGCGCCCCTGCCATCGGCAGCATGCCCCTGGAGCAATTCACGGATCACCGCATCCTGCTCAGCACCGGTAATGAGGCGCAGCTCTTCCTCGCTGCCTTGGCGCAGGAGGGCGAAAGCCAGAGAGTGTACCGAGCGCACCATCGAGGTCTGCGCGGCGTAGTCATCGAGGTTCTCAGCTAACTCGCGGCGCAGCAACGAGCCGGATTCCTTGGACGGGGCAACGACAAGGATGCCGGAGGCATCGGCGCCGGCGTTCAGTTGTGCCAAGACAACGTCGATAAGCAGGCTCGATACTCCCGACCCCGCCGCTCCCAGGACTCGCCACGTGCCCTGTTGTGGCAATGGCACGTCCCACGTGCGCGAGGCGGCACGACGTCTTCGGGGAATAAGGCGGACATCCGGCGAGGGGGGAAGCGTGACGCCGGTACGTGTGGGGGATTCGCTGCTGTACTTCACGCCCTACAGTCTGTCAGATGTTGCGGACACGAGGGCCGCTTCTACCCTTTCGATGTTCGAACGCACGGTCGCCTTTGACCGCGGGTGCAGGATATTGACGTAACGGCGGTACGCCACAGCACGCAAGAGCAACTGCTGTATACCGGGCACTGACGCAAAGCGAGCACAAATCTCATCGTCCACCGCCCCTGCAATGAGGCCATCCACCATGACCACCGCGGCGGACCAGCCCACCGGGCGCGGGGCCGCGGAAGGCACAATATCAGTCAGCGCCGGCGGGTTAGCCCCGGAGAACACCGTGGTCCCCAGGACATCCACGTGCGCGGTGACCAGCGGAAGCCCTGCAAGCTCAGTATCGGAATAGGCCTCACCGCTCTCCTCCCAGGCAGCCCTCTCCGCCCGCGCAAAAACATCTTCGCGCCTATCCAGCGTGGGCAATGGCGCCAGCGCTAGGGCCTCATCGAGCCGCAGCGCCAACTGGGCAGTCTCATCAATGCGCCCGCGCAACTGCCCCTCCACGAACTGCGTGGCCTTCCACCCGGCAGCCGTGTAGCGCCCATCCGCCGTCAGCACCGGGCGGGCAATGCGCGCTCCCGGCAGACTGAGCTTCTCGCGCACCTTGGCGGACCAGCTGGTCCACGCGCGAGCTTCGGCAAAGACAATATCCCCGACGCGAATCCCGTTATCCCAGGCAGGCCCCACGAGCTCTCCCTGCGTTCTGCGGGGATGGAACTCAGCGTTAAAGGCTGCAAGAACGGGCTCAGGAGGCAATGGCATTGGGGAAACAGTCCTTTTAGCTTCGGGCCGATTTACTCGGGTTTGGTGTGATCGGAACTTGCGGGAGTCGGATAGGGCCAGGGGTTCGGCTCACAGGTGACATCCTCATCCGGATAGATCTCGTTTGGCTCTTTCTCAAAGAGCTGCGCGTTGTTCAAGCTCAGCGTCTGCTGCATCATGACCGGTGCGAGTTTACCGGCGCCGCCGCAGGGCTGGTGCGCGGCGAATCCGATGGCGTGGCCAAACTCGTGGTTGATCAAGTACTGGCGGTAATTGCCCACATCCCCCTCAAATGGTGCAGCGCCCCGGACCCAGCGAGACTCGTTGAGGTTCACCGTGGACTCCCCGGTAATAGTGGTGTGGCACGAGGTTTCTGATTCCAACTGCGCGCCGCACAACTTCGCCGTAGTCCCCAGCGAGGTGAGGCGGATGTGCGTATCGGGATTGTCATCAGCCTTGACGTGGATGAACTCAAAGTCGCCGTTGGCGGTCCACCCGCGGGGATCGGCCAGGGTGGCGTCGACCAGCGCTACGACGGCCCTATCGCCGCCATAGGCGGAGGTGTCCACACCATTTTCGATTTCGACTGAGAACCGGATGGTCTGTTTTCCGCCCTTGCCCGCGTGCATAGTAGAAGGGCCGGCATCGCGGTAGGTTTCATCACCTTGCTCCGTGAAGGCACCGCCGGCGGGCAAGCCATCCTTGGCCGCGGCAACTGCACTGGCATTGGCGGGATCAGGCCCCTTGGGGGAGGGTGCGTCAGCAGCCGCAGTGCTTGCCGACGTCTCCCCTGCCGCCGACACCTCCGCATCCTGGGCTGGGGAACGAAAAACATCAACCAGCACCCACACCGTGATGACGACCATGACGGGGATCGCCACCACTCGCCACCAGCCGTACTCGCGAGCGAAACGCTCCACCGCCGAGACGAACTGTGGGCGCTGCTTAAGTTCCGCGGGATTATCCATGGCCATTTAGGCTACCCGCTGAGGCAGCGAGCGCGTACTTAGCCTGCGAATCCAACGGTGTGGGCGCGCACGGTGCCGATTTCCACGTAGACCACACGCTCGGTCCGCACGATATAGGTGCGGCCCTTGGTGTCCTTCAATTCGAGAGTGGAGTTCTCCCCCAAGGCGTTGTTGATGGTCTGGGTCAGCTCTTCTCGCTCACCATCCGCGTGAATGACCAGTTCGCGGGCGGTATCGGCGAAGCCAAATTTGATGTCCATGTGGTGTCTACTCCCTTAAATCGTGTTCTTTAGTCCGTGCCATGAGGCCTGCGCCCCCGGCGCTCTAATGGCCCCACTATAGCCACGTCCTCTACTATCAAGGTGTGCTTGCCCCGAAATCATCCCGCGATTCCCGCGAATCCCCTACCTTTGCCGAGCTCGGCGTCGCCGTAGAGATCTGTGATGCCCTCGCTGAGAACGGGATTACGCACACCTTCGCCATCCAAGAGCTCACCCTGCCCATCGCCCTGAATGGCCACGACCTCATTGGCCAAGCGCGCACCGGCATGGGCAAGACCTATGGTTTCGGCGTGCCGTTGCTGGATCGCGTTTTCGATGACGCCGACATCCCGGAGCTCGACGGCACTCCCCGTGCACTGGTCATCGCGCCGACCCGTGAGCTGGCCATCCAGGTCAGCGGGGACCTCAAGGTTGCTGCCGCTAATCTTCCGCTCAGCGTCGTCACCCTGTGCGGCGGACGTCCCTATGAAGAGCAGATCACACAGATCAAGAGGGGCGCGGACGTCGTCGTGGGCACTCCGGGCCGCCTGCTCGATCTCTGCCAGAAGAAGCACCTGTCCTTCGACCAGGTCAGCGTTCTGGTTCTGGATGAGGCCGATGAGATGCTGGACTTGGGCTTCCTGCCGGATATTGAGAAGATTCTCTCCCTCCTGCACGGCAACCCGCACCAGACCATGCTCTTTTCCGCCACCATGCCCGGGCCCATCGTGACGTTGGCCCGCACCTTCCTCACCAAGCCGGTCCACATTCGCGCCGAGTCCGGCGACGCCCAACAGACCCATTCCTCCACGCGCAAGGTCACCTTCCAGGCACACCGCATGGACAAAATCGCGGTCTTGGGAAAGATCCTGCAGGCAGAAGGCCGCGGGCGCACCATCATTTTCACGCGCACCAAGCGCTCGGCAGCCGCCGTCGCAGACGAGCTAGCGCAGCGCGGCTTTAGCGTGGGCGCGGTCCACGGCGATTTGGATCAAAAGGCTCGCGAGCGCTCGCTCTCCGCCTTCCGCGAAGGCACCGTGGAAATACTCGTGGCCACGGATGTCGCCGCTCGCGGCATCGACGTCGATGATGTCACCCATGTCATCAACTATCAGGTGCCGGATGACCCCATGACCTTTGTCCACCGCATTGGCCGCACCGGCCGCGCTGGCCACACCGGCACGGCGGTAACGCTCGTCGGCTTCGATGAGCTGAGCAAATGGCAGATTATCAACGATGAGCTTTCTCTGGACCAGCCCGAGCCGCCACAGTGGTTCAGCACCTCTCCTGAGCTTGCGCAAGCGCTCGATATTCCCGAGGGTGTTTCTGACACCGTTGGTCCGCCCACCAAGGTGCTGGGCGCAGCGAAGCGTTCGGGCTCGCGCGGGGAATCGCCGCGTGGAGGCTCCTCGCGTTCCTCGGCGGCTTCCGCCCGCGCCTCTCGCCGCACCCGTTCCCGCAAACGCAATCCCCGTCAAGGAGGGCACCGATGAGCACCGAGCACACCCAGGAATCCCAGCTGGATAAGGCCCGGGCAAAGGTCGACTCGTCGAAGAAGGCTCCCATCCTGCGCTCCACGAAGGCGGACTGGATTGCCGTGGGCGCGATCAGTGCGGTCTGCGCCATCGCCATCGGCGGCGCGGTCATCACCGCACCCATTCATAAGGCGGAGCTCACCCCGGCGGTGGACGCCGCGTCCGGCGATGAACCGGCGCTTCTCGATGCCATCCCGAGCTCCCTCACCGAAGCCTTCAGCCTTCCCAACACTCTCGTGCCGGGACAGGCTCGCGCGGTATCCTCCAGCGGCCTGTTAATCACCCATGACGGCGATATGCTCAGCGCTTCGAACGCCTCCGGCGACGAAGTGTGGACCTATCAACGCCGCGATGCCGACCTGTGTTCGCTCACCACAGCGTGGAACAAAATTGTGGCTTCCTATGACGCAGGCAATGGTTGCGGCGATGTAGTGGCGATCGATGCCGCCACCGGCCAATACTCCGATACCCGCAGCGCCCGCAATTCCGAGGAGGTGGTCCCCATCATGTCGAATGACCGCGTGGGCACCGTTTCCGCAGAGCGCGTAGAGCTCTGGCGCTCGGATCTTGTGCGCTCGGTTGAGTACGGTGATGTCGACGCCAAACAGGAGCCAAACCTCCAGCCCCACGAGGACTGCGCCATCACCTCAGCGCTGACCCGCACCGAAACACTGGGTATCACCGAAACCTGCCCAGATTCCCCAGACTCCACGTGGCTGCGCATCCAAAATGCCACTCCTGAGGATTCCCGTTCTCCGGAAATTACAAAGGACATCGAAATTGAGGATCCTGGTGCGCGCCTCATCGCCTACGGCCAAGAGGCAGCCGCGGTCTTCCTCCCCGGCGATTCACCGCGCATCGTCTCTTATAGCTTTGAAGGTGAAACACTGTCTTCCACGGACGTTGAGCCTTCGAAGTCCATCACCAACGCCGCGTCCCCCTTTGCGCCCGCGATTGCGGATCTGCCGCACCACATGTCGTGGTTCGACGGCGAGCGTCTTTATCTCTTTACCCCTACAGAGCTCAAGGTGGATCACATTCTCGAGCAAGCGGTGGGAACCGGCGTCGCGGTCGACGAACGCCTACTCGTCCCCACTGAGGAGGGGATCGACGTGGTGAACTGGTCTACCGGGAAAACCGAGAAGACCATCCCCGTTGACCGTGACGGCTATTCCGGCCCGATTTCGCTAACGCTAGCGGGCACGGTCATCGTTGAGCAGCGCGGCGACACCGCTGTGGCGCTCACCGCCGCCTAGACATGCCCTACTAAAAGTGGCTTTCAGCCCACTGCGCCGTCTCGGGCCGCGCCATAAGCAGGTATAGGACGAGCCCGGCGCTTGCCAAGGTCACGATGCCTAGCAGCGCTGAGCCGCCGTTAAACATCTGAAAAGCCATGGCGCCCAGGATGAATTCCACCAGCACGATGGCTCCGCGGCCCCAGCGTTTGCCTTTGACGAAGGCCCACGAGCCGACGATGACAAAGCCGAACACGATAAAGATGAAGATGGCAGTGCCCAGGCCCACGAAGCTCGATGCGCCGGAATCGGACACCATGGAGCCGTTCTCAGCTCCAGCAACCTCACGGACGATGAGGAAGATGCCGAAAATGATAACCGCGATGGATTGGACCACGGCGATGCCGGCAGCCGCCATCACCGTACGCGGTGCACGGTTTCCGGCAGCTCGGTCAGGTGTCGTTGAGGGCTGGTTCTTCTTCTTATTCACGGGCGTTTAGTCTACTTCCCTGCCCCATGGTTTAGGCAGTCTCCACGCCAAAGCTTCACCCTCTGCCAATTCGGCCGCCGCGGTACTCGCACGTCCTGTACTCAGCTTCGGCTTTCCTCCTGCTGTGTTTTCGGGGGCAGCGAGGAGGATCTGGATTTGACGCGATCCAGGTCACCACACTCACCCCAATCTCCCCGTCGCCGCAGGTAGAGACGCTACTGACAGGTTTCTTACAGCCGCCCACCCATTAGAAAAGTGCAAATTGGAAGAATTTATTTAGTGACGTTGGACACTTTTCTCCCTTTACCCCTAGCGGACTTTGAGTAAACGTGTCATTATTCTCAGGTAGCAAAAACAACGAGCTGTTAAATCAGTTCTTAACCCGGAGAATCCTTCGAGTTAACAGAAAGTGAACCACGGCGGCGTCGACGCTGGCCCTAACTCGAGACAGGGCCCCACTGACCGCAGACCAGTCCACTTACACCCAGTAGCACTCAGTTCAGTTCACCACCGTGGACTGCCCTTGGTGCGCCTACTTCGCCCACTGCTGTCAAAAATTTGTTAGGAGATTTCAATCATGGATTGGCGCCACGAAGCCGTTTGCCGCGACGAGGACCCGGAGCTCTTCTTCCCTGTCGGTAACTCCGGCCCCGCACTCACCCAGATCGCTAAGGCCAAGCTGGTCTGCAACCGCTGCCCAGTTGCCTCTTCCTGCCTCAAGTGGGCCCTCGAGTCCGGCCAGGATGCCGGCGTGTGGGGCGGCCTTTCTGAGGAGGAGCGCCGCGCTATCAAGCGCCGCAACCGCAGCCGCGGCCGTGCCCGCGTATCTGCCTAAACAGACACACCCCCGATTAACACCCAGGCATACCCTGCCGCTACAGTTGAATAAGTTCATTTACCCTTAACAGAAGGAGTACGCGATGAGCAAGCGTGGCCGTAAGCGCAAGGATCGCCGCAAGAAGTCCGCTAACCGCGGCAAGCGTCCTAACGCATAACGTCAGCATTCAGGGCTCGTTCCTCACCCCACCACCGTGGGCGGGAACGAGTCCTTTGCTTATCCCCAGGTAATTTCAGTCCTCGTAATCTGCACGCTAATGCGCTGGCGCAGCGACTGCGGCGCGGCCTGTCCCCCACAGCACTTGCGTACGAGTGCCCGAACTACTTCCTCGCTCTCAAGGCGTTGCTGGCAGGCATCGCACTGCGCAAGATGCTCGCGGATTGCCATAGCTCGCGCGTAGCTCGTCGATTCATCGAACAGCTCCCTAAAGAGCGCTTCAACCTCCGGAGAGTTACACGCACCGCAATTGCGTCCTGTTGCGCGTTCCATTACTTCTCCTCCATCTCTGGGTGGTTGCGACCAATGCCTTTTTCTCGTGCTACGTCCTTCAACGCCTCGCGAAGCAGTTTTCTTCCGCGGTGGAGGCGGCTCATCACCGTTCCCAACGGTGTACCCATCACATCCGCGATTTCCTTATAGGCCAGGCCCACTACATCCGCGTAGTACACCACCATGCGGTAGTCCTCCGGTAGGTCATTCATGGCCTCGGAAATCTCCGAATCCGGCATCTGCTTGAGGGCCTCGACCTCCGCCGATTCCAAGCCCGTGGAGTCATGCCCGGCCGTGGTATACAGCTGAAAGTCGCTCAGCTCATCCGCTGAGGATTCCAGCGGACGGCGCTTGGCCTTCCGGTAGGAGTTGATGTAGGTATTCGTCATGATGCGATACAGCCAGGCCTTGAGATTCGTCCCCTGTTTGAAGGAATCAAAGTTGCTATAGGCCTTGAGGTAGGTCTCCTGGATGAGATCCTCTGCATCCTGGGGGTTGCGCGTTAGGCGCATCGCTCCGCCGTACAGTTGGTCCAGCAAGGGCAAGGCTTGCTCCTCAAACAATCGCTGTTTCTGAAGCGTCTCGCTCGTCGTTTCGGTGGCCATGCTCACCATCCTAGCGCTCCGGACTAGGGTGGATTCTATGGCCAAGAAGACCCCGCACGCCGCTACCCCCGCTCTCAAAATCCTCGAAGAGGCAGGAATCGACCACAGTGTCTCCACCTTCGACGGTGGCCGCGAGCACTTCGGCGACGCGGCCGCGGCGGCGCTCGACGTCGAGCCTGAGCGCATCTTCAAAACCCTCGTCATCGACCTGAGCGCCGGCAAAGGCCCCAAGCGCCAGCTCGCCGTGTGCGTCCTTCCGGTTACCTACCAGCTCAGCCTCAAGAAGGCCGCCGCTGCCTTCGGCGCTTCTAAGGCCACGATGGCCGCGCCTGCCGACGCCTCCAAATCCTCCGGCTACATCCCCGGCGGCATCTCCCCGCTGGGACACAAGCACATCCTCCCGACAGTGGTTGATGAAACGGCACTGCTTTTCGACACCATCTTTTTCTCCGGCGGCAAACGGGGACTCGACATCGAGATGAACCCGGAGGATCTCCCTCGTGTACTCGACCTTTCCTTCGCTGACGTGCTCGCCGCCTAAACCTCACGCGCTAGAACTGTGATGTCTAGTGGCTTTTTGGACGTTTACGGCGGTGGAATAGCCGTACTAGTCAAAAATCTTGACATCACGGGGACGTGCCACCTATAGTCAGAGTCAGAAAGCAAGGACATGGTCCCTTGCTATGACTAAAAAGGGTCTTCTGGACGTATGCGCCAGATGGCTCTTTTTTATTGACCAGGACGCTTATTAAATACCTTTGATACCTGGCTTCGGGACGACACCCACGTTGCAATTTGATGATCCATCGAATCAATCAATTCAAACGCTCTCCGCGATTCGACAATCACGTTCACATTCAGAAGACTGTCCATGTGAGCGACTTTATTACGCAAATCGTTACAGTGCGATACGTTCCAATACGTAATCGATCCGTCGGGGTCGGTCACGTTAGGGAACGCAGACTTAATAGCCTGATTCCATAAAACTTGTCGTCCTACATTCTCGGGTGCAGCATGATTAGCATTAGGGTGATGATTCGGTAGTAGCGTACGCCAAAGACCGAAAGTCGTATGGGAAAGCACATCATCATGAGTGATAGCACAACCGTGACGAGGATGAGATGAAGGACGGCAATCTACCGCTGCTTGTGCACGCTTAATCGCCCTTTCCCTCTGGGAGCCGACAATCGAACGCAAGGGGCGAGGAGGCGGATCAAGTAGCCAGCTTTGAGGACCATTATTACGGGCGTTCCAAGCAAGCAATTCCTTGTCAATTGCGTTTCTCAGAAAGATTTCTGTTAACGCCAAAACATCTTTAACAGCAGACGATAACTCTGCATGCCATCCATATAACGCCAGCGCGCGCTTACAGTTCCCGCCACACTCATCCAAAAACGGTTGCATGCGAGCATCCGACAATCGGTCGACAATATGCCTTCTGTCCATACCAGTATCCAACCACATGTCTGGCAGATTCCACCGGCGTTAGCCGGTCGCCGGGCGAGTTAGAACAAGGTGGTCGACGGTGGTTCGTCGATAAGCTCTGCGTAGTCGTTGCACACATTGCCCACCGCCGGGTCCGCGGGGCGTGCCTGAAAGCCCCGCACGGTGCTCGGCTCCAGAAGCGCCTCCCCCGCCAGCCAGGGCGCGATTTCCTCCGTGGTCAAAAACTTGGGCAGCCGGTGGTGCAGCCATGCCATCTCCTCCGTGGCAACCGTGGTCACCATCGTGGCCGACAGCCTATCCATGCCCGTGGCCCATAGCCCTGCTGCCCACAGCAGGCCATCAGGGCCGGTGACGTAATAAGGCTGCTTCTTGGATTTCTTGTCCTCCCCAGCCTTCCACTCGTAATAGCCGTCCAGCGGGATGACGCAGCGCTGTGCCTTGAAGGCATCGCGGAAGGAGGGTTTCTTCGCCACGGTCTCCGCGCGTGCATTGAATAGCGGCGGGCCGTCCAGATCTTTCTTCCAGTGCGGAATAAGCCCCCAACGCGCAGGTTCCACGCGAGCGGTATGCTCCTCAACTCGGACGATGGCGATGGTCTGGGTTGGGGCGATGTTATACCGCGCCGGTGGCAGACCTTCCGGTGCGTGGACCTCCGTGATGGACTCCCACGCGCCTACTTGTTCCAGTAGGGACTCGGTGAACAGAACAAATCTTCCGCACATGCCCTTTATTATGGACTACATGTCTGAATTCTGGAGCGCACCCCAACCGTCTGGGCCATTGTCCTGGGCGCAAAACCTCCCCGGGTCAAAATCGATGACCAACCGCGCCCTCATCCTTGCTGCGCTGGCTGACTCCCCGTCTATCGTCTATCACCCGCTGGTCTCCCGCGATACCAACCTGATGAAGGAGGCCTTGCAGGCCATGGGCGTGGGTATCTCCGAACAAGGCTCGCATCTTCATGTGACTCCCGGAAAGCTGCATGGAGCGAAGGTAGATTGCGGCCTAGCCGGCACAATTATGCGCTTTTTACCACCGGTGGCAGCGCTAGCGGATGGCCCCGTTGTCATCGACGGTGACCCTTATGCCCGCAATCGCCCCATGTCCACGATGACCGCGGCTCTGCGTGAGCTGGGCGTGGACATTGTGGGCGACAGCCTGCCGCTGACCATCACCCCCCACGGCGTTCCGGAGGGCGGCGAGGTCACCATCGATGCGTCCGCCTCCTCCCAGTTCGTCTCCGGTCTGCTCCTAGCCGGCGCACACTACCGCAATGGACTGATCGTGCGCCACGAAGGCGGCACAGTGCCCTCCCAGCCACACATCCTGATGACCGTCGGTATGCTGCGCGAAGCCGGTGTCCACGTCGAGGTGGGCGAGGACACCTGGGACGTGCGCCATGGTGAGATTGAAGGCCGCGAGTGGCGCATTGAACCGGATCTTTCCAACGCCACTCCGTTCCTTGCCGCTGCCGCCGTCTCTGGCGGCAGCGTGAGCATTCCGAACTGGCCGGAGGAAACCCACCAGCCGGGTGATGCCTTCCGAGGCATCCTGGAGCAGATGGGCGCGAAGGTCGAGTATGTCCCCCAGGCTCCCGGCGAAGAGTCTTACCTAAAGGTGACCGGCCCGCAGGAAGGCTTGCGCAGCCTGCGCGGCATCGATCTCGACATGGGCGATATCGGTGAGCTCACCCCCACTGTGGCTGCGCTCTGCGCGCTAGCTTCCACCCCGTCGACGCTGACTGGCATCGCACACCTGCGTGGCCACGAGACGGACCGCCTGGCGGCTCTCGCTGCGGAGATCAACGCCCTTGGTGGCAACGTCACCGAACTTGACGACGGCCTCCGCATCACCCCTGCCCCACTCCACGGCGGGGTATGGCATTCCTATGCGGATCACCGCATGGCGACAGCCGGAGCCATTATCGGGTTGGCCGTTGACGGCGTCCAGGTCGAGGATATTGACACCACGTCCAAGACTCTGCCTGGCTTTGCTGATATGTGGGAGGCCATGATCCGTGGCTAGGCGCGCAAGTAGCTACGACGAATCCGACGTCCGCATCCGGCCCGGAAAGGGGTCGCGACCGCGCACGAAGGACCGCCCGAAGCACAAGGATGCCAAGTTTGGCATGGTCATCACCAAAGACCGCGGGCGCTGGGGTGTCGCGCTTGATAACGACGGCCCCGTGGTTACCGCTATGCGCGCCCGCGAAATGGGCCGCACTCCGGTCGAGGTTGGTGATCGGGTCGGCGTCGTAGGCGATACCTCGGGTAAGAAAGACACCCTCGCACGCATCGTGAAGCTCGAGGAGCGCCGCTCCGTCCTCCGGCGCACCGCAGATGACACCGACCCTTATGAGCGCATCGTGGTAGCAAACGCCGACCGCCTACTCATCGTGAGCGCCGTGGCCGATCCGCCGCCGCGCTCCGGGTTCGTGGAGCGTGCTTTGATCGCTGCCTTTGCCGGAAATATCCAGCCGGTGCTGTGTCTGACGAAGACAGACCTCACTGATCCCACCCCGTTTGCACAGGAGTTTGCGGATCTGGATGTCACCGTGGTGGAGGCTGGCGTCGACGACGGGCTAGAGCAAGTCTGTGCGGCAATCGACGGCCACGTCACCGCCCTCATCGGCCACTCGGGCGTGGGAAAGTCCACCCTGGTGAACCGGCTTGTTCCGGATGCCAACCGGGAGACCGGCGAGGTTTCCGCCGTGGGCAAGGGCCGGCACACGTCGACGCAGTCGGTAGCGTTGCGTTTGCCCGCTGAAGGAAGCACACCACACGGCGGCTGGATCATTGACACCCCCGGCATCCGCTCCTTCGGCTTAGCCCACATTGACGCGGAAAACGTTATTGAGGTCTTCGACGATCTTGCCGAAGCCATCGAGGACTGCCCGCGTGGCTGCACGCATGCCGGGCCACCCGCGGACCCCGAATGCGGGCTCGACCTACGCATCGAAGAGGGCACGGCTTCTGCGCGCCGTCGCGATGCAGTGCGCACCCTGCTGGCGTCCCTGCGCACCAATGTTGACTGGGCTTAAGGCCTATAGGGCCTTAAGCCCGAAGCTTCCTATAGGAAGGGGCTTGCGCGTTCTTAAGGCACCGAGGCTTTAGATCGGGAGCATTGCCGTCAGCTGCGGCGGCAGGACGGTCTTCAGGTAGGGGCCTGCCGCGCGAAGAGCCATGAGGATCACGGCCAAGCCACCGGAAACCCCGAGGATGACAGCGCCGCCCGTGTCAATGTTGGAGGAGGTGTTGCCACCGCCTTCTTGTTCCTTATTGAGCTCTTCTTTCTTCGCACAGGCGTTGAGAGCTTTAACGTAGTCGGGTGCAATCTTGCGGAAGGTCTCCGCCACCGCAATGTTGTTCTTGGCGCGCTTGGCGGATTCCTCACCACCGAGTTCAGCATCTACCTCATAGCCAGCTAGGGCACGGTAGAGCTCTTCCGACTGATTCTCCACGTCACGTGCACGCTTTTCGGCGTCCTTGGGAAGAATCTTAAGGCCATCCTTCAGCAGGCTGCTATCGACATCGTTGTCCTTCGACTCCGCATTCTTAAGATCGCTCGCCTCCTCCTCGCTCAAGGTAATGGTGCACTTTTCATCCTTGATGGAAGTGGTCACGGCTCCGGCCGTGGGGGCAACGACACCGCTGGCTAGGACAGCAACAGACACGGTAGAGACGGCAACTACCCGGCGAAGACGAGAGGAAGACATGCTGAGGGGACCTTTCGATCAGGCTGACTATTACCCCTGCAGGCTATCAGCATTTAGCCCAGCTTGGGCAGGTAATCACCGAACTCCTTGTACGCGGCCAGACCGATGCTCACGATGCCGAAAAGGATGGCGATAATAACGCCTGCCGGCCCCTGCGAGGAACCCTCAAGAATTCGCAGCCACGGAGTCTTAGGCATCACGGCCATGTCGGGGTCCGGATTGCTGGGGTCCGGTTTGTTGTTAGCAGTTCCTTGAAGAGAGCTCCCCTGCGCGGTCTGGTTAGTCTGCACTGTCGGCGCTACTGCTTCCTCAGCTCCGGCAGCTGGCGCTGAGACGAGAGATGCGGTGCTCAGGGCCGCAGCGGTGACAAGGCTAGCAAAGCGAGTTGCCTTCATGGTGGTGCTCCTTTTCTGGCGACGACAATAAAGGCTCAGATTAGCACCATGCATGAGCCCACGGCGATGAAAGCCCAGAAAATGCTTAGAGAAGCTCCACGAGGATAGGCAATTCGGTCGGGTCATAGAAGGCCATGAAATTATCCAGGGCATCACCGACGGCGAGCTCAGCATCTTCGTCACCAAGGTCGGCGTTATCGATGGCGTCGATAGCCTTGGCAGTAGTGGCTTCGGACTCTTCGATGTCCACGTGGATGGCCTGAAGATTGTCCTTCGTGATGGTCGCGGGATCCAGCGCCACGACCGGTTCCCCCATGTCCGGCTTCGGGGTCACCACGGACTCGTCCACGTCGACGGAAATGACGACTCGGCGGTGCGGAAACTTCTCCTCATCACCGATAGCCAAGAGCCTCAGCGAAGCCATAGATGCTTCGAGGAAAGCGGAGTATTCGATCTCTTCCTCGTCACCCTCGGTGTAGAACTCGCGCAGCGCGGGGGTTAGCGCAAAACCCCAGCCGCTGCGGGCAGTAAGCTGGCCGGTTTCCTCGAGCTCAGCCAACATGGAAAAGGTTGCCGGCAGGAAGACGCGCACATCCTTCGACACTTAGAACTCACCTTCAATGTCGAAGACTGCCTGAACCTCTACGCTCGTGCGGTCGAAGACGGTGTAGAGCATGCCGACCATGCCGTTTTCCACCGCCGCACGTACGTTAACGATGGAGTCATCCACCATGACACAGTCATTAATCGGCAGATCAATGGCATCCGCTGCGGCTTGGAAAGCAGCGCGCTCCGGCTTCTCAGCGCCGACCTCACCAGAAAGCACAACGGCATCAACGATGCCGCGGTATTCCCACTCACGAATGTGCTCAGCGCCCGGGCCGCCCGGATCGTTGGAAAGGATTGCGGTGGCAACTCCGTTTGATTTCGCGGCGGCGAACAGATCCCGCCAGCGCTTGACGTCTTCTTCGGTGCCGTCAAGAACGCCTACAAAATCGACGATGAGTCCACGCATATTATCTACCCTTCGCATTGAACTGTGTTTATCGTCCGAAAGTATAGCGAACATACCGCCTGCCCGCTCTCACCGGCTTATGCACTGCAGTGCTCTAGCCGCATATAGGCCTACCGTGGCACAATGAACGTGCGTCCACCTTCCTTCACCGCGCCCGCCCCGAACCTAGCCTTCGTGCACTCCTCCGCCCCGCTTATCGCGGAAGAGGACGCGATCCCCATGTACACCCCCATCCCTGGCATGAGCCATTTGCAGCTGTATGTCGCCCCACAACGTATCCGCTACGAGCGTCAACCTACTGCGGGTGACCTCGCTACGCGGAAAGAGATCCACGGGCTTGTAGTCATAGTTCTAGAAGTTGCCGCCGCGCTGCGGCCTTTGAGTCATCTCAACAACCCACGTTTTGCACCGGAAATTGCAAACCATGTCCGTGCTTGGCGGAAGGCCCAGGCGTCTTCGGAGTGGCGCGGAGGGATGGCGCTGCGTAGCTTGCATGCGCGCTCGAATGGCGAGTTCTTCGGCTCGGTGCTGATGGGATCGACGCGACGCGCCTTTACCGGCGCCGCCGTTGGACGGCACCTGAGTTCCTTCCGGTTGCTTTCAGTCGGCATGCATCCCCACGGCAATGGGGAGCCGGAAGTTTAGAAAAGCGACCCCAGCTTGATCAAGATTGGCGTCCAGTCGATGCCCGCGAATGCAGCGGAAGCACTCACCAAAGCCAAACTGATACCGCCGAACATCGTGGCCCCCACTACCGGTGATTTCTTGGTGGATTCTTCCGCACTTTCCGGCGTGGCCACTGCGCCACACTCGGTGGGAACAATGTCCTGGGAGCTGAGTACCGTGTCCTTGGCGGATTCATCTCCCTGCGAGCTCAAGACAGAAGAGAGCTGGCAGTGTTCTTCGGGAGCAAGCTCCACAGCAGATGCAGCCGCGCCGCCACCCAGCAGGGTGGCAGATGCGAACACGGATAGACCTACTCGCACAGACAAGCGGCGCATACTCACTCAACCTCCGAAGAATAATAATTACTAATTTGCCAGTATATACCTAAGTGCCTCCAATAAAAAAGACGCCGCGGGGAGCACTTCCCACACGGCGCCTCGCTGCACCTCAGCGCTCAATAACGCTGTGATGTTGGCATTTACTAGGCTTCCGCCTCGTCCGCGGCGTTCGCCTCTTCCTGAGCCTTGAACTGTTTACGCAACATAAACAGCTGGCGCACAGTTTCTTCCTTCACAGCTTCGTTCATGGCGTTGAACATGTCGCCGCCCTCCTTCTGGTATTCCACCAGAGGATCACGTTGTGCCATTGCACGCAGTCCAATGCCCTCCTTGAGGTAGTCCATCTCATAGAGGTGCTCACGCCACTTCTGATCAATGATCGGCAAGATGATCATGCGTTCTGCATTGCGCATCTGGCTCTCGCCGCCGATGCCGCTGACGGACTCTTCAAGTTTGTCGTACTCGGAGTTGGCATCAGCCACCAGTGCATCGCGCAGCTGCTCGGCGGAGATTTCGCCGGCGGAGCCGTACTCGGTACCGTCGACAAGCTCCTCATGCGTCTTGGTCGGCCCATACAGGGACTCCAAGGCATTCCACAGCTCGTCGAGGTTCCAGTCCTCCACATAGCCGGTGGCCGTAGCACCCGCCACGTAGGCAGACACGGTGTCGTCGATCATCTCGCGGATGTTGTCCTTGATGTCGCTGGCCTCAAGGATGTCGTGGCGGGTAGCGTAAACCACCTTGCGCTGTTCGTTCAGCACCTCGTCGTACTTGAGCACGTTCTTACGCATCTCAAAGTTCTGGTTCTCGACCTGCGCCTGTGCGCCCTTAATAGAGTTGGACACCATCTTGGCCTCAATTGGCACGTCATCCGGCACATTGAGGCGGTTCATCATGTTCTCCATGGACTGGCCCACGAAGCGCACCATGAGCTCATCACGCATGGACAGGTAGAAGCGGGTCTCGCCCGGGTCACCCTGGCGTCCGGTACGGCCGCGCAGCTGGTTATCAATACGACGCGACTCGTGACGCTCGGTGCCCAGCACGTACAGTCCGCCGGCCTCGCGGACCTGGTCACCCAGCTTCTTGGAGTGTTCCTTTTCGCGATCGATTTCGGCGTCCCAGGCCTCCTGGTACTTCTCTTCATCTTCGAAGGGATCGAGGCCGCGATCGCGCAGCTTTTCATCCAGGATGACCTCGGGGTTACCGCCGAGCACGATATCGGTACCACGGCCAGCCATGTTGGTGGCTACGGTAACGGTGCCGGGGCGACCGGCACGGGCGACGATCTGGCCCTCTTCCTCGTGGTGCTTGGCGTTAAGCACCGAGTGCTTGATCCCGCGCTTGCTCAACAACTGGGAGAGGTATTCGGAGCGCTCCACCGAGGTTGTACCCACCAGCACCGGCTGGCCTTCGGCGACGTGTTCCTCAATGTCATCAACCACCGCGGCGAACTTCGCCTCTTGGGTCTTGTAGATACGGTCGGAGTGGTCGATACGTTGGTTCGGCTTGTTCGTCGGAATCGGAACCACATCCAGACCATAGATGGAGTGCAGCTCGGCTGCCTCGGTCTCTGCGGTACCGGTCATGCCGGAAATCTTCTCGTACAGGCGGAAGTAGTTCTGGAGCGTAACGGTGGCCAGAGTCTGGTTCTCGTTCTTAATCTCCACATCTTCCTTAGCCTCAATGGCCTGGTGCATGCCCTCGTTATAGCGACGGCCAGCAAGCACGCGACCGGTGAAGCTATCCACGATGAGAACCTCGCCGTTGCGGACGATGTAGTCCTTATCACGGGTGAAAAGCTCCTTGGCCTTCAGGGCGTTGTTGAGGTAGGACACCAGCTGGGAATGCTCTGGGGCGTAGAGGTTCTCAATGCCCAGCTGGTCCTCAACGAATTCCACGCCTTCCTCCAGCACACCGATGGTGCGCTTCTTGTGGTCCACCTCGTAGTGGATGCCTTCGCGCATCTTCGGCGCCAGCTGGGAGAAGACGCCGTAGAACTGGGAGGAGCCGTCAACCGGACCGGAAATGATGAGCGGGGTACGGGCCTCATCGATAAGGATGGAGTCAACCTCATCCACGATGCAGAAATTATGGCCGCGCTGGACCGTGTCATTGAGCGAGCGGACCATGTTGTCGCGGAGGTAGTCAAAGCCCAGCTCGTTGTTGGTGCCGTACGTAATATCGCACGCATATGCTTCCTTGCGATCCGCAGGGCGCATCTCAGAAAGGATGACGCCCACGGTAAGCCCCAGCCAGCGGTGGACACGGCCCATCATCTCGGCGTCACGCTTGGCCAGGTAATCGTTGACCGTCACGATGTGCACGCCCTTGCCCTCCAGCGCATTGAGGTAGGCCGGCAGCAAGGAGGTCAGGGTCTTGCCCTCACCGGTGCGCATCTCGGCGACGTTGCCGAAGTGCAGGGCTGCACCGCCCATGATCTGCACCTTGTAGTGCTTCTGGTCGAGCACTCGCCAGGCTGCCTCACGCACGGTGGCAAAGGCTTCGAGAAGAATGTCATTCATCTTCTCGCCGTCCGCCAGGCGCTTCTTAAACTCGTCGGTCTTAGCCTTTAGCTCATCATCCGACAGCGCCGCGAATTTATCTTCTAGGGCAATAACATCATCTGCAATTTTAGCCAGGCGCTTGACGGTGCGTCCCTCACCGGCACGGAGCAGCTTGGAAAGTCCAAACACGTCTAGATAATCCTTCTTGTCGCGACAAATAAGTTAACTCGTCGCCATTGTACTCACTAGCTTTTCTGTAATGATTCGCCACCCAACCCAAAGTGCGAATCCGGCCACTGCCCCGCGCCCCTCTTGCGGCCTCCTCCCCACGCAAAGCTCAGCAGACAGGGATTAATAGATGTTAATAGAGGCATAAGAAGGCTCCCTGCCCTGCTGCGCGCGTGCGCTGCGGGGCAGGGAGCCTGTGGGTTGGGGCGCTAGGCCCTTGAAGGCTTAGGCCTTAAGCATCAGCATCCGTCAGGGAGATGAGACCGTAGTCGAATGCGTGGCGGCGGTAGACCACGGAAGGCTTGTTGTTCTCTTCGTTGATGAAGAGGTAGAAGTCGTGACCAACCAGCTCCATCTCGCTGAGTGCATCATCAACAGACATCGGGGTAGCTGGGTGCTCCTTGAAGCGCACAACCTGGCCCGGGCGAACGTCCTCGACGGTCTCTGCGTAGGGGTCGATGTAGCGCTCTTCCTTGGCCGGCTTGGCTGCTTCAGCCTCTGCGACCAGCTCAGCAGCAATCTCACCAGTACCCTTCTGAGCGCGGTGGCCGGACTTCACGTTCTCGCGACGTACCTTGACCTTGCGCAGGGAGCGCTCCATCTTGCCCAGGGCGGTTTCGAGCGCCGCGTAGAAGGAATCTTCCTTGGCCTCGGCGCGTGCGATGTGGCCCTTACCGGTGGCGGTGATCTGCAGGCGCTCAGCCTCGGACTCGCGGCGCGGGTTCGGCTCGTGCTGCAGCTCCACGTGGAAGAACGTCAGGGTCGGATCAAGACGCTCGATCTTGGCCAGCTTTTCAGTGACGCGATCCTGGAAGTGCTCCGGAACCTCCACGTTGCGGCCGGTGATGGTGACCTGAGCGTTGGTCTGCTGGGACATTAAATGCCTCCCTATTCTCGTGGGGACTGAATGACTGCACATTCTGCGGACGCTCACAGCCCTGTGATGAGGGGCTTGATGCCCGCTTCCCTGTGACACCCCTCATGCTACCACTGGTCATAACCAACCCGGTCAGTGGCCCCCTCTGCGCATGCTTGGCGACGCCCCTCCCTACGCATCTGCCAGCACAATCGCACCGGCCACGTCACCCCCGATGGCCCACACGCGAGCGGCGCTGGCGCGAAGAGTTGCTCCGGTCGTGATGACGTCGTCGACAAGCAGCACACTGCGTCCCACCAGCTCGCGGGCACAAGGCCGCAAGAGCACTGCCCTGCGCATATTGTCGGCGCGTTCCACCGCGCCGAGCTGCGACTGGTCCGCACTACCTTCGGCCGTGCTCAAGGCATTGACCACGTCCCAGCCCGGAAGCCGGGCGGACGCCGCCTGGCACAGCGCAGCGACGGGATCACCACCGCGCTGGCGGGCCGACGACGCGCGTGTGGGCGCCGGCACGAGCAGCGCGGTCTCCGGAATATCGCCGCGTGCGCGCAGGTACTCGATTCCGGCAGCCAACACCGCACCGAGGTGAGCTCGCACCGCCTGGTGCCCGCGCTCCTTCATTGCGATGATGACCCCACGGCGAGTATCGGAATAGGGGCCAAGGGCCCAGGCCGGAAAACCTAGAGGCTGCGGACGTTCCACGCGGCGTGGCACCTGTCGAAGGTGTTCCTGGCAGGCCGTGCACAGCACCCCGCCTGCAGTGGTCTCACCGCCACACCCCGCGCACGGGCGCGGCAGGAACAGCTCCAGAAATGCGGCGGCGGCCTCCCCTATCCCCCGGTTTTTCGGCATGCGCCCCACTCTAGCGCGACTCTAGCGCGCGATGATGGGTGAGGAGCGCACGCCCTGCAGACCTTCGACCTCACGCCAATAGGAGCGCTCGGACCCGCCCGCAGGAAGCTGCAACAGGGCGTGCGCATCGGTGACGTAGTGCGTCGACGGTGAGGACGCCACCGCCACCACGGGCGCGGTGATGTTTCCGGTAGGCAGTGTTGTTGCCGAAGAACCATCCTGCTCGATGCGCCACACCGGAGAATTCGAAGCGGAGGTACCCACGAGCAGGGAGCCGTCCGTCTGCCACTCCACCGACAGCGCCGAACCGGTCAGCTCCGGGCCCACCTGGTGGACGTTGACAATGCGGCGCTCTCCCGACGTCGCGCGGGCAACCACACCGGTGTACACGCTGCCGTCGATAATCATGGCTATACGCGCTCCCGTGAGTGACAGACGGATGACCGAAATCTCTCCCTCCACGTTCTCCAACGCAGAGGTGTCAACCTCGGCGGTGCTCAGCTCTCCGGTGGCCGGAGAACGCGTCACGCGGACCACGTGTTTGCCGTCGACGACGGTCCACGCCACCTGGCCGCCCACCTCAAAAGTGGGGCGGGCCAAAGTCTCGCCCTTGATCGAATTCTCGAGCTCGTGGCCCAGCTCGCCCATCGTTAGCTGCGACTCCTTCTCGGAGCGCTTGCGCACGGCGGCCACCATCCCCTCATCGGAGATATCGGCGGACTGAATGTCATGAATCTGCCCGGCCATGCCCGGCACCTCGGCGCTGCCTTCACCCTTAACCTCAAGCAGCGAACCATCGTTGACTGCATAAAGCTTGGGCACCGATTGGGCGGCTACCTCGGGGTTAAACTCCGCGAAATCATCAATGGTCATCTCCTCCATGCCATCCACAAGCGGGCTGCCATCGATGGTGGCGCGGACGGAGTTCGTGATCTCGGCGTTGTTGAGGGTCCACACCAGCTGGGCGGCGAACTTAAGGCGCTCCTCCTGAGTCATCGAAGCCATGCCGCTGAACTCATAGACTCCATCATTGATTCCCAAAAAGGTGGCGTCCTTGGGGATCAGGCTGGAAGTTGCCGGCGCGATATCGGAGGATGGTCCCTGCAGCAACAGCGTGACCAGCTCCGAGGCAATCGAATCCTTTCCCGAATAAAGCCAGCGACGATCCGCCACAAGCAGGCGTTGAGTCGTATCGAAAAAGTACAGCGACTGCGGGCGATAGCGATTGCGCAATTCGGTGCGCTCAATCACGGCACCGGTAGGCAGATCCGTAATGCGCCATTGCCCATTGAATTGGCGCAGCCGAACGGTCGCCTCAAGACGCGAGTTATCGGGGACATAGGCCCCGCCGTTGGCCAGACGGCCGATGATATTGCCGCGCACCGAATACTCCAGGGCACCGTCCTCCATGTTCGAGGTCACCAGATCGATGGAGTCCACCACGAGAACGGTGTCAGTAGGGTCCCAAGAATTGGCTATCTCAGAGGAAAGGAAGGTGCGTGCGGCAGCGTAGTTTCCGGTGGGAATCGCCACGGCCGAATAGAAGTCACGGACAAGCAAGTCAGGTTCGCTATCGGCGCGCGGCTCGACGACGGCATCGTCGGCCCGGTCATGCGGTTCGAAGGTACTAATCACCTGCGGATCGGTGTTATGTGGCAACGTCGAACAACCAACGAGAGCGGTGAGTGCGACGCAACTGAGTACTGCGAGCGGGCGGCGGGCTGGAATCATCGCTGAGCCTCCTCCTCGAAGTCGGACACGCTGTCTTGGTTAAAAGGCGGCTCCACGGCGCGGGCCTCACGCTCGGAGGGCCACACAATCCCGTTGTCCGTTTCTGCTTTAACCGCAGGAGCCTCCGGATCAGCGCTCAGCTCAAGAGCGGATTGTTCCTCTGCTTCTATGGGCTTCGGTGCCCCCGGCTCTTCCAGAGCAATGGGCTCGGACTCCACCTGCTGCCCCGGGGTGCGTGGAAGGATCAATCGGAAGCGCGAGCCTATACCGTAGTAGCCGATGGCGTCGAGCGTGCCCCCATGGAGCACGGCATCCTCGCGAGCGATGGCAAGGCCCAAGCCGGTTCCACCAGAATGGCGCTTGCGCGAAGAATCCGCGCGCCAGAAGCGGTTGAACACCAGCTCTTCTTGGCCTTCCTTGAGCCCCACACCGGAGTCGGTGACGGCGATGCCGACGGCGTCCTCAGTCGCGCCGACGTCCACGATGATGGGATTGCCCTCAGAGTGGTCGATGGCGTTCGCGAGCAGGTTGCGCAGGATGCGCTCGACGCGACGCGAATCGCATTCCACGGCGACGGGTTCCTCCGGCACATGAACGACGACCTCCACTCCGAGCTCCGAGGCGAGGTGCTCCACTTGGCTCAGCGCGGAGTCCACGCAGGAGCGAATGTCGATGGAGGCCGTGGAGAGGTCAGCCACGCCGGCATCGTGGCGAGAGATCTCCAACAGGTCCGCGAGCAAGTCCTCGAAGCGATCCAGCTCCTTGATGAGCAGCTCCGCCGAGCGCTTGGTGTAAGGGTTGAATTCATCCGCATCTTCCGCGATGACATCCGCCGCCATGCGCACCGTTGTCAATGGCGTGCGCAGCTCGTGGGACACGTCAGAAGTGAACTGCCGCTGGAGATCGCCATACTCCTCCAGTTGGGTGATCTGCTTAGACAGCTTATCTGCCATGTCGTTAAAGGAGGAGGCGAGGCGGCCCATTTCATCGTCTGAGTTGACCACCATGCGCTCACGCAGGTGGCCGGCAGCAAAGCGCTGCGCAATGCGGGAGGCGGAGCGAATCGGGACGATCACCTGCTGGGTGGCCAGCCAGGCGATGCCAACGAGGAGGACAACCACCACCACTCCGGCAGCCGAGAGCAAACCACGCATGAGCGCCATCGTGGATTCCTCAGATTCCATTGACAATACGAGGTAGACCTGGGTATTCGGGATGTCGCTTTCAATGGGCGTGCCCACCATCAGCGCGTTGTAGGTTGCTCCCGATTGCTGGTCCACCGTGGCGTATTGCTGCACGACTTGGCCCCGGCCAACGAGCTCGCGCATCCCGTCGGGGATGCGGTAGCCCTCCGGGGACGTCGTGGCCGTGCCGTCGGAATTCTCCACGACGATGACCGGTTCATACACGGCCTGGGCGTCGGGTTGTTGCGCCGATAATTGGCCCAAGGCGGCGCGTGCAGAATTGATGCGCACCTGCGTTGAGTTTGCCGTACCGGTGGCATCGATCTGCTGTTCCACGGCCACGCGGGCGCGATCGAGCTCCTGTAGCGCCGTGTCCTCCTTCTGGCTCACCAGCTGCTGCGTCAGCACCGACACCAGCGCGTAGGCCAGGATGATCATGACCACCGTGGAGGCCACCAACATCATGCCCAGGACACGTGTCTGCAGGGAGGTGCGCCAGCGCTCGACGACGCCATCCCGGACTCGCCTTAACCAACCAAAAATAGCGGCAGTCCTTTACTCGGCGGTTTTCCCGGTCTTATACCCCACGCCGCGCACGGTGAGGACGATGTGTGGATCCTCGGGGTCGTGCTCAATCTTCGCGCGCAGGCGCTGGACGTGCACGTTGACAAGGCGCGTATCGGACGCGTGGCGGTAACCCCAGACAGATTCAAGCAGCGCCTCGCGAGTATGCACCTGGCCGGGCTTGCGCGCCATCTCCAGAAGAAGGTCGAACTCCAGCGGAGTCAGCGAGATCTCCTCGCCGCCCTTGCGGGTAACGGTGTGCTCGGGGACGTCGATAAGCAGGTCCCCCACCTCAATAATTTCTCCCGTGCCTCCATCGATTCGACGCAGGCGCGCGCGGATACGAGCGATGAGCTCCTTCGGTTTGAAGGGCTTGGTGATGTAATCATCCGCCCCCGATTCGAGGCCGAGAACCACATCAACGGTGTCTGTCTTCGCCGTCAGCATGACGATGGGCACCGAGGACTCAGTACGAATGGCGCGGCAAATATCCACGCCATTCATGCCCGGAAGCATGAGATCCAACAGGATCAGATCCGGGTCATGCTCGCGGAAGGCCGGGATCGCCTCATTTCCATCGTTAACGGCAATAGGCTCCAGTCCTTCTGCCTCGAGCACGATGGTGAGCATTTCGGCGATTGCCGGGTCATCATCCACGACCAAGATTTTCGGTGCCACTTTATTGTTCTCCTACAAGCTCCTTGACAGCTTGGATAATCATATCGGCATCCGCGGTGGCGATCCACCGCCCTGCCCACTGCTGATCTGCTAGGCGACGGTAGGCGGCCGCCGTGCGTGACTGCAACGCGGCATCGCGCTCATAGCGGTCGCGATTGCGCCCTTCATCCTCTGCTGCACGGGCCACGGCACGCTGACCGGCAAGGGCGACGTCGGTATCCAAAAAGATCTGCAGCTGCGGCACCGGCAGGCCGAAGCGTTCAAACTCGAGCTCATAGATCCAATCGACGATGAGCTCACCGCCGACCCGCGCGGCGGAATACGCGGCGTTGGACGCCACATATCGATCCAAGATGAGCAGGCTATCCGTGGACTCAGCGGCGGCAAGGAGCTGTTCCTTGGCACCGCGCCGATCCAACGCGAAAAGTGTAGCCATTCCATAGGCCGAATCGGTCAGATCTCCCATACGCCCATACAGGGCTTCCTGCGCGAGCTGCGCATGGATGGACTCTTCGTAGCGGGGAAAGCTCAAGACTTCGACATCGCAGGCTAGTTCTTCCCGCAGGCGCTGGGTAATGGTGTTTTTACCCGCGCCATCGATTCCTTCAATACTGATCAGCATGCTGTTATGTCTAGCGTGTACCTAGCGCTGCCGTTAGGACAGGGCCTCAATAAAGGGCTCGAGGTCGTAGTCTTCCTCCACCTCTTCGAGCAACTCCAGGGCATGCTCGTTGAGGTTTTCACTGCCGGATCCGGCGAGATCCCGGATGAAGGGATAGTCTTCGACGACTTCTCCGGCGCTGAACGGGGCGCCTGCCCAGATCGCGGCTATCGTGGCCGCCGCCAAGGCGTTACGCTGCTCCTCTTCAGTCTGTTCTTCGCCCGAGACCGCAAGCGCGCAGGCATCATCTACCGCGGCAACGATTTCTTCATCCTCGAGGTCTGCCAGTTCATCCAGGAAGTCGACGTTGACCTCGTCGGCGAAGATGTCCTCATCCCATGAGCTCATTGCTTTCTCCTTCATCCTTAAGTGAATTAGGGGTCTGTGTTTTTATCCGCGTTCCTGTATCCACGGTGGGCCGGTGCAGCTTCGCGGGCGGGCGCTCCGCGCAGCCGGTATCTAATCCAATTTCTACCATTCTTTAGATGCCCTCATGCAAGGCTTCGGTCAAGAGCGCGGTTTTATTACGGTCACATCGCTCCGTGCCGTCTTCCGACTGCCCCTCCTCCTGCCCTCCTCCATATGTTGCATTTCACCCACTGCCCTATACCACGCCTGAACGGGGAATTTTGCCCAGGCCATTTACTATCTCCAGATTCGTGTTATCGTTGTTACCGACTTGTGACATTTACGCAGGCTTTTGTGCAGGAAGGAGAGCGCCCCGCATGACGAGCAGTTCACGCCGCATCTTGGTCTTTGTCGCGGCCGGCCTCCTCTGTGCCGTCGCCGTAGGCGTCGCAGTGTGGCGCATCAGCGCGCCCGAATCCGTCGTGTCTAAGCCCTCCGCTGCCACCGCTGTGTCGAGCACCGCATCTTCCGCTCCCTCGACAACGCATTCCTATACGACCACGGCTACCCCGACGTCCACGCAGTCGAAGCAATCGAAAACTAATGTCGCCGCGCCGGCAGAGGATCCCTACCTGGCGCCGAATGCCGTGGTGAACCGCACGGAGCCGGTTGGCCCCACGGCCGTCTACCGCCCAGACAATGTTTCCTCACTGCAGAACCAGCAGCCGCAGGCAACTCCGAACAATCCGTACCCGCAGGCGCCGGTCAGCATGGCCCCTGCCGTGCCGCCAACGGACGGCTCTACTCCGGCCTCCGAAACACCGATTCCGGGTACTCCTCAGCAAAGCTCCGAGCCCACTCAGCCGTCGGCCACGCCGGAATCTCAGACCGCCGTGCCGCAAGAGGGCCCAGTGGAGGACCAGGACGGCAGCCAGCCCGCTGAGCAGCCGCAACCCAAGGAACCTACGCCCTCGCAGAACACTGGAGTTCCTGAACCGCTTGGCTCCTTCATCCCGCACCCCGCCGGGTTCACTCAGAACGCGCCCGCGCCTGATGCGGAGCCGAAAGCGCAACAGGGCGAGCCTATCGATGTCGCTCCACAGGGCGGCGAGGTACAAGGCGCCGATGTAGTGGAAGCAGTGGAGCGCGAATCCGCGGCTTACCGCACCAACGAGGCCGCCCCGACTCCCGCCGCGCCGACGGATGATGCTCCCGCGGCGGCAGAGCCTTCCGCAGCGACCCCCACCGCTGCTCATTTAGCCGACAACGGCGAAACTACCGCCGCATCAGCATTGACGCAGTCCGCCTAATACCCGCGCCGTTAACTAAACGGCCGCCGACTAAACGCGGGCGATAAACACCTCGGCGTCTTCGCCACCGGTGGAACGAACGATGGCGGCCGGGTCGCTAGCGGGAATCCACGCCGCGTGACCCGCGCCAAGGCTGACGTTTTCTGCCTCGGCATTGCTCAATGCCACCGAGCCGGAGGTGCACAACACAATCATGGGGCCATCGCTGTCGACCTCGACGCTCTCCTCACCAGAAAGCTCGACGCGATCCAGCAGGAACTCCTCAATCGGCACTGGGTAGGACCATGCCTCTGCACCCTTTATGCCTCCTGTCTCGGCTGCGTCTTTCAGGTCCACGCGCGGATCTTCTGCCGCCTGGTAGGTGAGGACTTTAACCAGCTCGGGGACGTCAACAAACTTCGGGGTCAGGCCACCGCGCAGCACGTTATCGGAGTTAGCCATGATCTCTACACCCAGGCCAGAGACATAGGCATGCAGCTGCCCAGCGTCAAGGTAAATCGCCTCCCCCGGCTGCAGGACGATGTGATTGAGCAGCAACGCGCCCAACACGCCGATATCCCCCGGATATTGCTCGTTGAGCTTGGCCACGGTTGCCATCACGGTGGCCATCCACGGCTCGCCCGCCTGGTTGCCGCGCAGGCGCTCGCCCGCCGCTACCACCGCGCTGATCAGCTCCTTGCGCTTGGCACCCGGGATCGTAATCCACGTGGTAAACAGCGCGCGGAGGCTGTCGCCTTCAGCGGCAGGATCGGTGTCGAGCATGCCCTCGTAGTGAGCCAGTTCTTCGCAGTCCAAGGCCGCAAAGAGGCTGCGGGTCTGCGCTAGCGGACGGAAACCCGCCATGGCGTAGAACTCCGTGAGCGCCACGATGAGCTCTGGCTTGTGGTTGTCATCCTTGTAGTTGCGGTTTGACGCCGTGAGGTCGATTCCCGCCGCGTTCTCGCGGGCGAAACCTTCCTCGGCCTGCCGCTTCGAAGGGTGCGCCTGCAGCGACAGCGGCTCTGCAGCCGCCAGAATCTTCAGCAAGAAGGGAAGGCCGGCGCCATACTTGTCAGCCACCCGCTGCCCCAGCTGGCCTTGCGGATCCGCCGCGATGATCTCATCCAGCTTTTCTCCCTCAATCGTTGAGGGATCCGCCGGGTGCGCACCAAACCACAGCTCAGCAACCGGGCTTTGAGCCTCGGGCTCGCCGAGCAGCGTCGGAATCAGCGTGCGCGAGCCCCACGAGTAATTGCGGGCAGCACTGGTGAGCAACTTCATTGACTTCCTCTATTTCACGTCGTAGGCGGTCGCGGCATAACTGCGCGTAATCAACTGCAGCGCGCGGGCCAATTCCCCACAGGAGGTATCGGCGCTCGCCGCTGCGAACGAGTGGGGAAGGTTCGCCTCTTCCTGTCCCCATAAAACAATTTTCAAGGGTACCAAAGGCTCTTCCGATTCAAACGGGTCATAGAAGATGTCCGTCGGATTTGTCTGCAGAATCGGCCCTAAGCCTTCCGCGTCGACGACGGTCCCGCCTAGCCCATGGACTGCCCACAGCGTGCCCGCCATGCGGGCAACGAGAGCGTCGAGGTGCACCCGCGTGCGCTCCTCCGAGAACGCATAGGGATCGGGTCCACAGCTGTGGATGATTCGTCCGCCTTCCACAAATTCACGCAACGCGCGCCCGGGGTTCGTCGTGGAATCGCGCTGCGGTGACAGCGCTTCCAGCTCACGGTCCACGGCATCGGCAACGTCCTCCAACCGGCGGGAGACCAACACCGGGTCTTCGCTTAACACCGCGCTCACCGCATGCACGGCCGTGATGGCGCGCACCGGTGAAATCCCTTCGGCCGTGGGAAGGGTGTCGATGACGACGGTGTCCTCAGGAGCATCCTCGATTTCATTCAGCAGAATCGTCGTCGCCCCTCGGCGCGCGGCGTCGTGCAGCGCGCGCTCTGCCCATGGGCTATCCCCCGCCACCACCACGACGTCGAGGGCACCGGTAAAGAGCGGCAGCGATTCGCTGACCATGATGGGAACCTCAGCGGGCTCGGCTAGGCCCACGGCGACGTGGGCAGCGGCGCGGGAAACCTGGTCAGCGGCAAGGACGACGATGCTGCGCGGGCGCAGCCCACCCAGCACGCGAGCCAGCTCCGGTACGGCGGCGGCCACCACGCGAGCTTGCGCGCCTTCGTGGGCGATGTCAAAGAAGCTCACGGATTCGGGGTCATAGGAAGTCATAGGCCCGAGCATAGCTAGGATGAGTGGCCATGAGCATTCATCCGGTAGTCCTTGTCGGCGGCGGCCCTGGCGCGTGGGATCTCATCACCGTGCGCGGCATGCGGGCGCTGCAGGAAGCCGAGGTCATCGTGGCTGATCACCTCGGCCCCACTGCCCAGCTGGATAAGCTGTGTGATGTTGACGCCAAGGAGCTTATCGACGTCTCCAAGATCCCCTACCGCGCCCAAGTGGCCCAGGAGCGCATCAACGAGGTCCTCATCGAGCACGCCCTGGCAGGCCGCCGCGTGGTGCGTCTGAAGGGCGGCGATCCTTATGTATTTGGTCGCGGCTTCGAAGAGCTCACCGCACTTACCGCCGCGGGTCTCCCGGTGGAGGTCATCCCCGGAGTGACCTCGGCGGTGGCCGTCCCCGCGCTGGCAGGAACGCCGGTGACTCACCGTGGCGTCGTCCATGCCTTCACGGTGGTCTCCGGGCACCTGCCGCCAGGCCACCCCAAGTCCTTGGTGGATTGGGCAGCACTCGCGCGGTCTGGGGCCACGCTTTCGGTCATCATGGGCGTGAAGAACGCGGCGGCCATTGCCACCGCGCTGATCGACGCCTCCCTCTCACCCCACACCCCCGTGCACATCATCCAGGAGGGCTCCCTCGATGGTGAGCGGGCCTTCCACTGCGAGCTCGCCGAACTAGGACCCACAATGGAGGAAAACTCGGTGGCTCCACCAGCGGTCATTGTTATCGGCAAGGTCGCCGGACTCTAGTCAACGCCAATACGGCACGTTCCTAGGATCGCGGCGAGCTCACTCCGACGGGTTCTGATTCCTCCGCAGGAGTGCCGGCAGGAAAGCCATCGCGTCCGGTCGGCTCCGTGGTTTCGACAACGCGGTTGCCGCCCCGCTGGGGCGCGGTGTTGGAACCGCTGCGCTCGTTTTCCTTGCCGCCAGCGCGGCGCGCACGGCGGGCATTTCCCCACACGGTCACCGCCACGCCCAGAACGAACGCGATGGACTGCACGATGAGGGTCTGCGGGTGCTGCAGGGCCCACCCCAGAGCTTTGGGGATGTTGAGCACCACGATGGCCGTTCCGACGAATCCACCGAGGAGCGTGGGATTGATGCGGGAAATGAGCCACGCCGCAACCGGCGCAGTGATCGCCCCGCCGATAAGCAGGGCCACGACCGCGGCAGCGTTGGCCACGATTTCTTCCCAGAGGCCAACGATGAAGCCTGCCGTCGCGCCAAAGGTAACAAGGAATTCTGCGGTGTTGACGGTGCCGACAATGCGCCGCGGTTGTTCGCGGCCGACCGCCAACAGTGTCGAGGTGGAAATCGGGCCCCATCCGCCGCCACCCGAGGCGTCGACGAAGCCTCCCACCACGCCGAGGCCGGCGAGGAAAGGAGTCGAATGCGGCCGGGATTCTCGCGGTGCGGCGCTGCGCGTTCGCGAAAAGCGCCAGACCAGGTTGATGCCCAAGGCGATGAGGATGGCGGAGGTTACGGGCGCGGCTGCTTCCAGTGAGAGGTTGGACAGAACCGTCGCCCCGATGAAGGCAGACAGGCCTCCCGGCACACCGAGCTTGAGCACGGTGGGCCAGTGCACGTTGCCGAAGCGCCAGTGGCTGATTCCGGAGACCAGGGTGGTGCCGAGCTCCGAGGTGTGCACTACCGCAGAGGCTGTTGCCGGCCCCAGACCAGCCAGCAGCAGGATGGTCGTGGAAGTTACGCCAAAGCCCATGCCGATGCCGCCGTCGACAAGCTGCGCGGCAGCACCCGCCAGCGCGATGAGGATGAGGCTACGCATGGGCCACCTCCGCATAGCGATGGGACACAATGCCGGCGAGGGCCTCCCCTAGCGGAGGGAGCACACGCCTGGGCTGCTCACTGGTATGCCTAGAATCCCCTTCGAGGCGATCCAAGAGCAAGCCGGGACTCACGAAGAGCGGCACTACGACCTCCTGGCTCCCCTCCGGCCCCACGGGCCGGCGCTCGCCGCGCGTAGCAAAAGAGACCTCCGCCGCGCAGCCGGTGAGCTCGCCCACGCGCCTTGCTAGGTCAGCTACCGCAGCATTAGCACGCTCATCGGAGGAACCGACGGAGTACACCACGACGGTATCCGTTCCTTCCGGCACCTGCTGCGCGAGCAGCCTGGCCATGTCCTCACCAGTGCCGAGGCCACGTGCTTGGTGGAGGGTGACTCCGGAAGCCGCGGAGGCCTGGGCCAGTGCGGCGGGAACGTCGACGCGCTGGTGGTAGCCCTCTGTAAAAAGCAAGGGCACAACAACCGCCTCGCGCACGCCTTGTTCAGCAAGGTTGCGCGCGGCCTCTTCGAGGGGAGGATCGTTGAACTCGAGGTGCGCGGCGGTGGCTGGCGCACCGGCAAGCTCGCCGGCAGCGCGGGTCAGGGCCGCCACGCTCGCTGCGGCCGCGGGATGGCGCGAGCCGTGCGAGAGGGTCAGCAGTGCGGTGGTGGAATTCGGGGCTGTCATGGCTGGGCGGTGTCCTTTTTCCTAGGCGGTGGCGGTGGAGTGGCCGCGGCGAGCGAGGGAGCGCTGCAAAGCCTCCGTTGAGGACACCGCCGGCGCGGGCGCTACCGGGGCATCGTCTTGGCCGTGGAAGCGTACGGAAAAGATGCGGAGGCACTCTTCGCACTTCCATGCGAAGTCATCTTCTTCATCGGGGAACAGGTTGGTCCCAGCGCAATAGGGGCAGTAGGCGGGATGGTTGCGGTTGGGGTTGGGCTTGCGGCGGAAATTCATTGCAAGTCCTCCTCGTCCGCGCGCAGCACCCAGTGGCGGAACTGCTCGCCGTCTTCGCGCTGCTCCTTATATTTATTGACCAAGCGGATGACGTAGTCGGGCACTTCATCGGCCACCACCTTGTGCCCGCGCAGCTTGCGCCCCCAGTCCGGGGATAGGCCGAGGGCACCGCCGAGGTGGACCTGGAATCCTTCGACGCGATTGCCATCAGCATCGGTCACGATCTGTCCTTTAAGCCCGATGTCAGATACCTGCGAGCGCGCGCAGGCATTGGGGCAGCCGTTGAGGGCGATGGACAGCGGCACATCGAGGTCGCCAAGGGTATCTTCCAGGATGTCGACAAGCTCGATGGCGCGGGCCTTGGTGGTCACGTGGGCGAGCTTACAAAATTCCAGGCCGGTGCAGGAGATGACGCCGCGGCGGAACTCCGAGGGCTGGGAGTACAAGCCCGTCTCATCCAAAGCGCGGGACAGGGCGGGGATATCCTCTTCCGCGACGTCGAGGAAGAGAAGCTCCTTCATCGGGGTGGTACGGATGCGGTTGATTCCGAATTTCTCGGCCACGTCGGCGATGGCGATGAGCTGCTCGCCGGTGGCATGCCCCACAGTGGGCTTGACACCCACGTAGAACTTGCCGTCCCGCTGGCGGTGCACGCCGAGGTGGTCGCGGTTACCGGGGGCGATGGGGAGCGGGAGGCCGTCGAGAAGCGGCGCGTCCAGATACTCCTCTTCTAGGACCCTGCGGAACTTCTCAATGCCCCACTGCGCCACCAAGAATTTCAGGCGCGCGCGGTTGCGGTTTCGGCGGAAGCCATAGTCGCGGAAGATGCGCGCAACACCGGCCCACACCTCAGGGACGCGCTCAAGCGGGATCCACGCGCCAAGGGATTGCGAGAGCATCGGGTTGGTGGACAGGCCTCCGCCCACGAAGCAATCGAAGCCCGGCCCGTACTCGGGGTGCTCGGTGCCAACAAAAGCGATGTCCTGGATTTCGTGCGTCACGTCCTGCCGGGAGTTACCAGAAATGGCGGTCTTAAACTTGCGCGGGAGGTTGTGAAACTCCTCGCGCGGGAGATAGTTGTTCTTAATCTCCTCGATGGCCGGGGTGGCGTCGATAATCTCGTCGGCCGCCACACCCGCTACCGGTGAGCCAAGGATGACGCGGGGCACGTCGCCGCAGCCCAGCAAGGTATCCAAGCCGACGGAGCGCAGTTTCTCCCAAATAGCGGGGACATCTTCAATCTGAATCCAGTGCAGCTGAATGTTCTGGCGGTCCGTAAAGTCCGCGGTGGAACGGGCATAATCGCGGCTAATCTCGCCTACCGCGCGCAGCTTGGCGGGATCCGCGCGGCCCCCGTCGAAGCGCACGCGCATCATGAAGTATTCATCCTGCAGCTCGGCGTTGGTGAGCTTGGAGGTCATCTCACCGCCCAGGTTCTGGTTGCGCTGGGTATACAGGCCCAACCACTTAAAACGCGGGGCAAGATCCTCGGCGGGGATGGAGGAGAAGCCCTGCTTCGAGTAGACATCGATGACGCGCTGGCGCACGGCTAAAGCGTCGTCGGCCTGCTTGATCTCCTCGTCAGCGTTAAGCGGGGCGGTGCCGTCGATCTTCCACTGGCCTTCCGGTTTTTTCGTGCGTGGCTTTCGCTGTGTGGCGGTGGTCATAATCTGCTGCCTTTCGTCGGTTACTGAAAACCTACCGGTCTAGCCAAAACAGACAAAGCAGTCTTTTTTATTTTCGCCCGAATATGCAAAGCACGCTGGGTTTATGCCACAATGTTCTCCGAATGTAATTAGGCCCAGTTGCCCTACAGCAGACAAGCCGGTTCAATGAAACCCACGCTTGTTTAGACCTAAGCTTTCGTTAGTTACTACAACATTCCGAAAGGCCATCATGACCCAGCAGCCCCTGAAAGTAGCCGTCATCGGCGCCGGCCCAGCCGGCATCTACGCCTCCGACATCCTGGTGAAGAAGACCGGCGGCAACGTTCAGATCGATCTCATCGAGCAGATGCCAGCCCCCTTCGGGCTCATCCGCTACGGAGTGGCTCCGGACCACCCGCGCATTAAGGGAATCATTAACTCCCTGCACCGAGTGCTCGACACCGAACAGATCCGCCTTCTGTCCAACATCACTGTGGGCCGCGATGTCACCGTCTCCGAGCTTGAGGAGTACTACGACGCCGTCGTCTTCGCCACCGGCGCCGTTGGTGACCGGGGCATGCAGATCCCGGGCTCCGATCTCGAGGGCGTCCACGGCGCCGGCGAGTTCGTCGGCTTCTACGACGGAAACCCGCGCTTCGAGCGCTCCTGGGACCTGTCCGCCACCGACGTCGCCGTGATCGGCGTGGGCAACGTGGGCCTCGACGTGGCCCGCATCCTGGCCAAGACCGGCGATGAGCTTAAGGAAGCCACCGAGATCCCCGATAACGTCTACGAGTCCCTGGCCAAGAATCAGGCCACCACCGTGCGCGTCTTCGGCCGCCGCGGTCCGGCACAGGCTAAGTTCACGCCGCTGGAGCTCAAGGAGCTCGACCACTCCCCCACCATCAACGTGGTGGTGGACCCGGAGGACATCGACTACGACGAGGCCTCCCTCAAGGCCCGCGAAGAGGCCAAGTCCTGCGATCTGGTGTGCCAGACTCTAGAAGGCTACGCCATCCGTGAGCCCAAGGATGCCCCGCACACCCTGCAGATTCACCTCTTCGAGCAGCCTGTCGAGTTCATCGGTGAGAACGGCAAGGTCACGGCGGTGAAGACCGAGCGCACCGCCCTCAACGGCGATGGCTCCGTCACCGGCACCGGCAAGTTCACCGAGTGGCCGGCACAAGCCGTCTACCTGGCCGTGGGGTACCGCTCCGATGCCATCGAGGGCGTTCCCTTCAACAAGCAGAAGAACGTCATCAACAACGACGGCGGCCACGTTGTCGACCTCGACGGTGACGTCGTGCCGGGCCTCTACACCACCGGCTGGATCAAGCGCGGCCCGGTGGGGCTCATCGGCAACACCAAGTCCGATGCCACGGAGACCATCGGCATGCTGCTTGCCGACGCCGATGCGGGCAACCTCTCCCACTCCCGCGAGGAGGACATCGTGGAACTCTTCAAGTCCAAGGGCTTGGAGCACCTGACCTGGGAGGGCTGGAAGAAGCTCGACGCCGCCGAGCGCGCACTGGGTGAGGCCGAGGGCCGCGAGCGTAAGAAGTTCGTCGAGTGGGAAGAGATGGTCACCCACTCGCGTGACTAAGGCGCACGCGCCGAGCACCTAACCGTGCATGTCTAAGACAAACACAGCGGGCGCGGGGAGGAAGCACACACGCTTCTCCCTGCGCCCGCTGTGCGTTTCGGGAGGCCCGTGCAGCCAATCATTACGATGGTGGCGCACGCGTCCTTAGAATGGAGCCCACCCTCATCCAAGGCAGATAAGATTTGACTTTCGAGATTGCATATAACCAGCCCACAGCGTTTTTCTGGCAAGACCTTGAATCCACCATCGCCACAGTCAAGAGCAACTTTGATCCGCTTTTTCTCAACTTCGTTGAAATTGACAAACCCACTAAGCCACTATCAAATCTCGATCGAGTCTGGATCTTCCAAGAACAAAACGGAGTAACCGCGGTGAGCTATTCGCTCGACGAGTCAGATCGCCTTTTCCAGCTCCTCATTCACGTCCATGAAGAACTCGAACATCCGCCCCTAGGGATGGCGATTACGAAGACCGAGGTTTCCCAGCAATGGGTACTCATTACTTACTCGAATCAGCTAGATGCGATGACGCGTTCCTACTCCCAACATTGGCTCGGGAAAAAGACCACCGAAGATTCAATGGCTCCCGACTTTCCAGTAAAAGCTCAAGATATGAACGAACAGCGCCTTCTCGAATTCCTTGAAGAAAACGGCCTCGACGTTGCCATGTCTTCAGCTTCACCAAGAAATGCCCGATATTTCCTCGTCACAAACCGAGAACCGACTCTAGAGGAGTGGGAGGAATACTATTCCCGCATGGGAAAACTGAGTTACTCTACAACCAACAATGGCACCAGCGACGGAGCAACAATGAGCACAGAACGAGTAATCATCCACCTCCCAACCACTCCAGCCGCGCCAGATGAGATCTACAACCTCGTGATCTCCGCTAGCCAGGCAGAAAACCACTTCTCGCAACAAGCTCTGCAGCTCTACCAATACCTCACCAAAGTATTAGCGCCACACAACATAGCTGTGGAGCTCACCGGATCAAATTGCCTTGCCATCAGCGATTTCGACGACCACATCGCCCAGTTACTCCTATCCGTCAGCCCCGTGCTTTCCTACTTCGCAACGCTCACCGTCCTCGAGAACGAGCAGTTGGTGTGGACATTTGGTGATGAAAACTCAAACTTCACCACCGAGACGATGGAGTACCAAGCGCCTTGGGCTAGTCTCCGCAGCATTCCTTACTGGATTGATTACATCACTACAAATGCTTGGTCACTAGCGAACCTCAATGTGGGAACCGATCCGCGGGATTTCCTGATCATCAGTGACAACACCAAAATTGAGCATTACATCCAGTGTTACTTCAGCCCAGACAGCAACAACTACCGCGTAGAAATGCGCCTCGGCGATGCTCTGCACCACTACTGGTGCGATAAGAACGACGCCGCAAGTGTCATCCAAGAACTCTCCACCTGGATGTCTGCCCCAACCACTCCACCGCTGGGTGGAACAAACTAGATATTTCATAGCTCACCACTCAAGGTTGCGCGTGCGGTGAAAGCAGTTTGAGTAAATTGAGCTGACCCGTGGCCACTCCTAGGCGGTGCAGTGCTACTTGGTGCCCAGCAGTTCCTGGATGCTGACGACCGCCTTCGTCGCCTTGCTCACGTCGCTGCCCTCGACAGAGGAGGGCGGCGGGTACAGGAAAATGCCCTGCGTGAGCGCCAAGGACGCCACATCGTCCTGCCAGCCCGGCCAGCGCAGCCCCTCAAAGACCACATCGAGGCCACCACCCAGCGCAGCAAGAAGGAAAGCCGAGTAGCCGCCACCAAGCCTGTCCCATGTGAGGGTGTCCGGCCCGAAATAGCAGACCTCGCCGGGCGCAACACCCAGCGCACCGCCGTCGATGGCGAATAGGCCGCCGAGGACATCGTGCCCGACAATCAGCTCGCCGGGCGGCGCCGACATGTCGCCTCCCAACCCGTTGGCTTCGGCAATGCTCGGCAAGTGTTCGCTGCCGCCGCCGTACAAACGTATCCAGCCGTGGTCGACGACAATGCCGCCGGTGTGCAAAGCGACAGCTCCCATCGTCGACGCGGCGGTAACCTGCAGCTCCCACAGCGAGCGCCGCCCTCGCTCTGAGTCAATGGGCAGCACGACTGCATCAGATTCGGCCAGCGGCTTCTGCAGGTGGGGCCAGGCCGGTTCGTCGACGGCAATGAGACTTTCGATGTCACGCACGGAGGCTCCTTCGCTTGTCATGTTCATGCCTTCAGCTGGAGGGGCGGCGGCGGTTTTCTAGGCGCGGATGATGCCGAGGACCTCGTCGACGATGGCCTGCACCTCGTCGGCAGTCTTGGCCTCAACGTTGAGGCGCAGCAGCGGCTCAGTGTTGGAGGCGCGGACGTTGAACCACGCGTCGGTGCCCTTCAGCTCTACGGTCACGCCATCGAGTTCGTCGACGGACTCAATCTTGTCCGCCAACTCATCGAGCACGCGCTGCGTCGTAGCCTTCTGGTCCTCCACAGTGGAGTTGATTTCACCCGAGGCCTCGTAGCGCGAGTACTGCGCCATGAGCTCGCTCAGCGGCTTGTCCTGCTCACCCAGAGCAGCCAGCACGTGCATGGCAGCGAGCATGCCGGAGTCCGCATTCCAGAACTCCTGGAAGTAGTAGTGCGCGGAGTGCTCGCCACCAAAGACCGCCTTCTCCTTGGCCATCTGGGCCTTGATGAAGGAGTGACCCACGCGGGTACGCACGGCCTTGCCGCCCTTCTCCGCGATGAGCTCCGGAACGGTCTTGGACGTAATCAGGTTATGGATGACGGTGGCACCAGGGAACTTATCCAGGTAGCGCTCCGCGACCAACGCACAGATGGCGGACGGGGACACCGGCTGGCCCTTCTCATCCACCACGAAGCAGCGATCCGCATCGCCGTCGAAAGCAAGGCCGATATCCGCCTTCTGTTCGACGGTGAACTTCTGCAGGTCCACCAAGTTCTTCGGATCCAGCGGGTTAGCCTCGTGGTTGGGGAAGGTGCCGTCGAGCTCAAAGTAGAGATCCCGAACGTCGAAAGGCAGGCCCTCAAAGACCGCCGGGACGGTGTGGCCACCCATGCCATTCGCGGCGTCGACAGCCACGACCAATGGGCGGGAGTTCTCCAGCGGCACCAGGCCGCGAAGGAATGCCGCGTAGTCCGGAAGAACCTCACGCTCAGTGACGGTGCCCGGCTCACCGTCGAAGGCCGGGGTGCCGTCGATCAGCATGTCCTTGATCTGCTCCAGCCCCGTCTCCTGCCCCACCGGAACAGCGCCCGCGCGGCAGAGCTTGATGCCGTTGTACTTAGCCGGGTTGTGGGAGGCGGTGAACATAGCGCCCGCGCAATTGAGGTGGCCGGCGGCAAAGTACAGCTCATCGGTGGACGTGAGGCCGAGCTGGATAACATCAAGGCCCTGCGCGGCAGCGCCCTCAGCAAAGGCGGCTGCCAGCTGCGGGGAGGACGGACGCATGTCGTGGCCTACTGCCACGGTGGTCTCCCCTTCCCCGCGGAGGATGGCGGCGTAGGCCGCGCCAGTATCGCGCACGAGGGTTTCGTCGATGTCCTCACCCACGACGCCACGGACGTCATAGGCCTTGATCACTGCATTGAGCTGTTCACGAGTTCGCATAACCCACAAGCATACCCCCGTCAGTCGCGGTAATCCGCGTGCGACGAACTAGTCGGCGTCCGGAACCACCGTCAGGTGAGCTCGGCGGCGCTGGCGGGCATCGTGGACGCGGCGGGTTCGGAACACAGGGTGGTTCGAATTCCGCGGATCCGCGCCGTCGAAAGTAGCGGAATAGTCAATGGGATCGGCGCCGGAACCAGCAGTGGAATCATCCACCAAGCCAGTGGTCACGCGCCCGGCCTCACGGACGGCCTCGGCGAGAGCTGTAAGGTCATCATCCTCATCAAGCTCGATGCGGTCAACGCGCACCATTTCCCATCCTTGCGGGGCGGTAATTCGTGCGCTGTGTTTTTCGCACAGATCCCAGGCATGGGGATCGGTTTCTTCGGAGAGCGGGCCCACGACGGCGGTTTGCTGCGCATAGGCGTAGGTCAACGTCGCCACGGCGGGACGGCCGCAGCCGGGGCGGGAGCAATGGCGAGAGCTATTCACGGGCCCAAGTCTAAACCCTAACTTGAGATTTAGATAGTTCAGCGCGGCGCGTCTCGCCGCGAGCCCGCCTCGAAGCGGCTTAGACTAAGCCGCATGACCACGCCCCGCCCGCATATTCGCCCGGCCCGCCACCGCCATGGCCGTGGTGCCCGCGGGCCGCTGTTGCCGCAGAATACGCCGCGCTACCGCAGCAGCGCCGAGCGCTTCGACATGGCCGTACTCGAGGCCTACTCCCCCATTCACAATGCCTTTGCCGAGCAGCTCACCGGGCTCGATCTCGCCGTTGATACCGTGCCCCGCATGCGCCTCTCAGCTGATATGACTGTGTTGCCGGATGAAATCATCGCGGATGGCCCCGTTCCGCTCGGGCGCATTGTCCCGGCGGGCGTGGATTCCGATGGGCAGCCCACGCGCGCCCGGCTAGTCATTTTCCGCATGCCCGTGGAGGAGCGCGTGCACTCCGCGCAGGAGCGTGAAGAGCTACTGTCCACGGTGCTAACCGCTCTGGTGGCCAATTACCTCAACGTCGATCCCGGTGATATCGATCCGCGTTTTACTTGGTAAAGGCTAGGGGTGCGGAGCGACCCTGCCCTAAAACCACTACTCCCCCTCACCGCCGAGACCCGAGCCGAATGACATAGGACTGTGCAGTGAGGGGGAGTACTGGTGCTGGTTAGTAGCTGCTTTGAGCTCTAACCAATCTCACGCTTGAGGCGGCGACGCTCACGGTCCGAAAGCCCGCCCCAGATACCGAAGCGCTCGTCATGCTCCAAGGCATACTCGAGGCATTCATCACGCACCGCGCAGGCCTGGCAGATGCGCTTGGCCTCGCGGGTAGACCCTCCCTTCTCCGGGAAGAATGCTTCTGGATCCGTCTGGGCGCACAGCGCCTGGTCTTGCCACTCCTGCTCGACGGCACCAAAGAGTTCATCGAGCGACATCTCTGCAGCAGCACCGCCACGGAGAATAGCGCTGTTATTCGTTGTATTGTCCACGCCGCTTCCTTTCTCCGAGGTCGTTTCTCTCTTGATTCGATGGCACCGACCCTACACCGAAAAGATTTTTCGGTGCCGTGCCCGCCGTGCCGTTGATTACACTGATGTCATTTCACACCGAATCACTAAATATCGTCAACCTGTCGCGGGAGATTTTTCGGCGGCTCCAGCGAAAACGCTGTACAGCATCCTCAACTTTCACATCCGTCACAGATTACCTATCTAGGGGGCAATCATCGGGGGTACTACATGTAGTGGCCACCCCCAACCCTGTGAACAATTCTAAGGTTGCTTCGGCGTGTCGCCACCCAGTTGGGCAAAACACATGGATCTCATTCGCACCATGAAAACCATGCGTCACGCCCAAAAGATACGGAAAGCACCGAGAAGGTTCCGTCCTCCTCGGTGCTTTTCCTCCTTTTACGGCGCAGCGCTTAGGCGTCGGAGCTGAAACGCACGCCAGCGTCCGGAATGCTCACACCCGGGAAGACGCGCATGCCGCCCTGCAGTTCGCAGCGCGCGCCAATGGTGGCGCCTTCACCAATAACGCAGCCATCAATATGCGCGTTGGCACCGATGTGCGCACCCGAAGCAATGATCGAGTTGTTAATGATGGCACCCGGCTCAATGGTCACGCCGTCGAAGACCACCGTGCCGTCCAAACGCGAACCCGCCCCAATGACAGACCCGCGGCCCACAGCCGTACCCGACAGCAACAGCACGCCACCGGCAATACCCGCGGACTCATCCACCACGGACTCGCCCGTGCGGCCCACCAGCAACGGTGAATGCGCAATGCCGCGCACCAGATCGGAAGAACCGCGGACGAAATCATCCGGGCGGCCCATGTCGCGCCAATAGGAGTTGTCCACGTGCCCAACCACTAGGCGGCCGGACTCCAGCAGCTGCGGGAAGGTCTCGCGCTCCACGGAAACCACACGGCCCTCCGGGATGGTCGCAATAACATCCTTCTTAAACACGTAGCAGCCAGCGTTAATCTGGTTCGTCGGCGGATCCTCGGTCTTCTCCAAGAAAGCGGTCACCCGCCCGTTGGAATCCGTCGGGACGCAGCCAAACGCGCGGGGATCAGCAACGTTGAGCAGGTGCATCGTCACGTCGGCATCCTTCGAGTGGTGAGTATCGAGGATGCCGTTGAGGTCCATACCGGACAAAACGTCACCGTTGAACACCATGACCGTATCCTGGCGCAGCTTGTCGTAGACATTGCGGATACCGCCGCCCGTACCCAGCGCGGTTTCCTCCACGACGTACTCGATCTCCAGACCCAGATCTGAGCCGTCCCCGAAGTACTCCTCAAAAACCTCCGCCTTATACGAGGTGGAGAGCACCACGTGCTCAATCCCCGCGTCCTTGATGCGGGCGAGGAGGTGCTGAAGGAATGGGTAGTTGGCCGTGGACAGCATCGGCTTCGGTGTGCCAATCGTCAGCGGGCGCAGGCGAGTGCCGCGACCTCCCACCAGAATGACGGCATCGGCCGTCGATCCCCACTGGGGTGCTGATTCAGTCATATCGTTCCTTAATCTCTTTTCAGATAAGCCACCGTTAGTGTATAGGCGCACCTAGCTCAGGAGCCGTCGCGGCACGCGCTTAATACCAGCCCACGTACTCGCAGCCCCAGCCACAAGGCCACGCGCAGGGGCGCTTGGTACCAGTGCGGGTGCCTGTCCGCCTGGAAGCGATAGGCCGAATCATGGTGCGCGCGCAGCATTGCGCCGCGGTGCGCCTGCGTCGAATGGCCTTTGGCGTGGGTAATCACCGCCGTGGGGCAGAAGATATTGCGCCAGCCGGCGCGGACGAAGCGGTCACCTAAGTCCACATCCTCCAAATACATGAAGTAGCGCTCATCAAAGCCGCCAATCTGTTCAAAAGACTCCCAGCGCACCAGCAGACAGGAGCCGGATAGCCAGCCGGCGGGGCGCTCGCTGTCCATGTCGGCGTCATCGCGGTAGGCGCGCGACCACGGGTTGGAGGGCCAGATCGTTCCGAACAGCGCATGGCCAATTCCCGTGAGCAACGTGGGCACTGCGCGCGCCGAAGGATAGTTACTGCCATCCGGCTCCACGATGCGCGGCCCCACCGCCGCGGCATCCGGGTGGCGGCGCGCGCACGCAATCAGCTCATCCAGGGAGCCTTCGCTAAAGGTCACGTCCGGGTTGGCGATGAGGAAAAATTCGTCATCGACCCCACGCGCACGCACAAAGCGCGCGCCGGCGTTCATCCCCGCGCCGTAGCCGATGTTGCCGCCGGTATCGAGGAATTCCACGTCCACGTGTTCCCGCGCGGCGGCTTCTGGCACCCCGTCGGTCGAGCCGTTGTCGGCAAGGATGGTGAGGGTAGGGCGGGACGTCGCCAAGCGCAGCGATGCCAAGAAGTCGCTGAGGTAACGGCCGGGAGAAAAGGTCACGGTGACCACGGCCAGGGGTTTCTGTAAATTCTTCACGATGAATCTGAGCGTACCCAACGCCAACGCGCGCACGCGCCCGCGACACTGCTTCACGTTTTTGCAGCGAGCTCACCTAAACTAGTCCCGTGACTTCCCCGAACTCCCCGCGCGCCGCCCGCCATATCCAGGCCGCGCCCTCGCAGTCCGCGCCCACCGCCCAACGAGGATCGACGCCGGTGAAAGCCATCGTCGCTTTCTTGTCCGCCGTCGTCCTCGTGGTCTCCGGCGTGGGTTACTTCACCGTGGGCAAGCTGGGAAATGACATCTCCTCTGCGTCGAACCTGGCGCTGGGCAACCAGGGCGGTTTCAAGGACAGCAGTCTCGATGGCGCGGTCGACATCTTGCTCGTAGGCAAGGACTCCCGCACCGATGCCAAGGGGAATCCGCTTTCAGAACAGGAGCTGGCAGATCTGCATGCCGGCGTGGACGAAGGAGAGGAAAACACGGACACCATCATGGTGATCCGTATTCCGAACGACGGCTCGCGCGCGACTGCGGTGTCCATCCCGCGCGATACCTATGTCCACGACAGCGAGTTCGGAAACACCAAGATCAACGCTGTCTTCGCACTCCACAAGTCCGCCAAGATGGAGGAGCTCCAGCAGGAGAACGCTGAAGCTGAGGCAGCAGGTAAAAAGCCTCCTCACACGGAGAAGGAGATGGAGAAGGAGAGCACGGAGGCCGGCCGTGCTGGTCTCATCTCGATGGTGCGCACGCTCACGGATGTCAGCGTTGATCACTACGCTGAGGTGGGGCTCTTGGGCTTCGTGCTGCTTACCGACGCCGTCGGGGGCGTCGACGTCTGCCTCAACAATGATGTGGATGATCCGATGTCCGGGGCGAAGTTCCCGAAGGGGCGCCAGACCCTCAAGGGCTCCGAGGGCTTGTCCTTCGTGCGCCAGCGCTACGACCTGCCGCGCGGCGACCTCGACCGCATCGTGCGCCAGCAGGCCTACATGGCCTCGCTGACCTCGAAGGTTTTGGATTCGGGAACGCTGACGTCCCCGGGCAAGCTCAACAAGATCGCCGATGCCGTGGAGCGCTCCGTTGTCATCGATGATGGCTGGGACATCATGGGATTCGTCACCCAGCTGGCCGGACTGGCCGGCGGCAACGTGACGTTTACGACGATCCCGGTGACCTCCATTACCGGCGTGGGTGACTATGGCGAATCGGTGGTGACCATCGATACCGCGGAGGTCCACCGCTTCATGGATGATCTGGCCAAGTCCCAAGAGAAGGCTGAGGAAGAAAAGAAGTCTGAGGATGCCCCAACCGACCAGGAAGGCGAAGACGGCGAAAAGCCCGTGGCCGAGGACCTCAACCTCCACGTCCTGAACGCCGGCACCGTCGACGGCATGGCCGGCGGAATCGGCGCGTGGTTGAAGAACGTGGGCTACACCGTTGAGCGCACCGCCAATGCGCAGTCGGGCCTGTATACCGAGTCCCAGATTGTGGCCGCGGATGCCAACGATGAGCGCGCCCAGGCCTTGGCTGAGCAGCTCGGTGGCCTGCCGGTCACGGCCAACGAGGAGCTCGAGCCGGATACCTTCATCGTGGTGGCTACCGATGACTACTCCGGTCCGAAGGACGACTCCGCGCAAGAAGAGGAGGCTACCGCCGAGACGAGCGAAGGCGGCGACACCCAGCAGGTGGGTACTCCGGGCGATGACTTCGGTACCGCCGAGGTGGCACCGGAAATCGACGCCGGCGGCGACGGCCCGCGCTGCGTGAATTAAGAGCGTCGTGGCGGGCTGAGCGCCCGCCACCTACGATGGGCGGACATGGAACTCCTTCAGCATCTCTTGTCCGCCGATGCCTCCGCTCCCCGCCTCAGCGTCTACAACGAAGCTGACGGCACCCGCATGGACTTCTCGGCGCAGACGCTGGAGAACTGGACCTCCAAGATTGCCAACATGCTATTGGAAGAGCTCGACCTTGAGCCCGGCACCGATGCCCGCATCCTCATCGACCTTCCGGTGTCGTGGCAGTCTGCCGTCATTGCGCTTGGGGCACTAGCCGCGGGCATCCCCTTTGACATTACGGATGGTGCGGCTGCCCCAGAGCCGCACGCCGATGATCTCGCCGTAGTTTTCACCTCCCCGGAGGCCTACCTCGAGGCCACCGCCGGCTCGGCTTCTACCCCACTGGTCGACACGGTGCTGGTCACGCAGGATCCTTTTGGCCGCGGCGTGGTTGAAAGCGGCGGCGAGTTGCCTCTCGGCACCATCGACTTCGGCCCCACGGTGCGCTTTTATGGCGATCACTTCTATGGTTCCACCACTCCGCTTCCGGAGCTTTTCCCCACGGATTTGGGCGCTGAGCGCGTGTTGTCTCCTGGGTGGAGCGACACCGCTTCCTTCCAACGTGCTGTGTTAGAGCCACTGGCTGCGGGTGGCTCGGCCGTCATCGTGTCCGGATTGTGCTCGGCGGACCGCTTGGAGGAAATCGCGGCCAACGAGAAGGTCACTGTCCGCACTTGAAGCCTGTCGTGAGATAGTAGACCGATGTTCAGCTGGCTCTACGTCTTCATCGGCCTACTCATCCTTGTGGGCACAATCTGCCAGGGCACCATCGGATTCGGCCTGGGCACCATCGCCACCCCAATCTTGGCGCTGATTAAGCCGGAGCTTGTTCCCACGCTTATCCTCCTGCTGGCCTTCGTCATTTCAACCACGACAATGCTCAAGTCACGCTCAGCGGTGTCGTGGGACATCGTGGCGATTTCCTCCATCGCGCGAATACCCGGCTCCCTGCTCGGCGCGTGGGCCATTGCCTCCCTCTCCCACCGCGGGCTCTCCCTTTTCATCGGCTGCGCCGTCATCTTTGCCATGACCTTGTCCAGCCTCGGCTGGTCGCCGAAGCGAACCACCACCAACATCGCGGTGGCGGGCGTTGCCTCGGGGTTCCTGGGCACGTCGACCTCCATCGGTGGTCCACCCATGGCGTTAGTCATGAAGGGTTACGACCCCGCCCGCATACGCGGCACCCTGTCGGGCACGTTCATCATTGGCTGCGCCATCTCGCTGGCGATCTTGGCCTTAAGCGGGCAAATCACCAGCCTGCAGCTCACCACGGCCGCGGCCTACCTTCCGGTAGCCATCGTCGGCCTCATCGCCGCCGGATACCTCAACCGATTCATCAACGCCACGGTGCTCAACCGCATCGTCATCATCGTGGCCATCAGCGCGGCTGTGGCGCTCATTGTTGAGGGGCTGGTTGCTGCCTAGCGTCCGCGGCCTACTGCCAGGACCACGCTCCACACTGCCCGTTCTGCCAAAGTTCTCGCCTCCGACCCAAGATCTGTCAATAACTTTGTCAACTAGGGCAGTCGGGCGGCTGCGGGACGTCGGGCGGCTCAGGCGGGTCCGGTGGCAGATACCCCAAGTGCTCGCTGTACTCCCAGGGCTTTGGCTTGGGTGGCAACACTCCCTCATGCCAGAAGCCGATGAATTTGAAGTAGCGCTTCTCAAAGTCCGGATTCCTGGCATTGGCTATCTGGTCGATGACATAGTCCAGATGATGTGCCACGCAATGACCTGTGTAGCGCAACGTGAGCCACCCAATCAGCGCACCCTCGTTGTTCTTCCAATGGTCTCGCAGCCATGCCTCTCGCTGGGAATGGAATTTCATCCCGTTGATTTCTACCGCAACCTTGAGCTCTGGGAGCACGATGTCCCAAGTGTAGTGGCCGATAACAACGTTGCACTCAACTTTGATTCCGCGCCTTTTCAGCCCCTTGGCCACCTTGACCTCCGCACCGGAATCCGTGAACAGGGCGGCTTGCTCCAGCATCCGTTGGCTTGCAACAGGGATGACATTGAGTGCTTCGCGGTGGCTGTCCAAGCGAGCACGCCCCACCTTCGAAGAATAGATAGATTCGAAGACGCGAATCCCCAAATCAGGACTAACGGACTTCATAGCGACAAGAGGATTAAGAATCCGGATCCCCGACAAAGTGACAAAACTAGTGACGCTCACCCGCGAGTGCACATAAAAGGTCGATGTCGGCATCCTCTCTGCACTAGCAAGCCTCAGTGGAAAAGTGACAGGCTCGCCAAGGAGGACCTGGGCTGCCGTTGTGCCTGTCGCCTTAAGGTATGGACGGTGCTCCTGCAACAGCTTCAAAAGCTCTAAAGGCTCGGGCCTGCCCCAGACGTAGATTCCCTTGGCGATTCTCGCAATCTCCCCACGGCTCACGCGAGTTGCAAGCGCGCCTTTAGATAGGCCGCGCACAACGCCATGGTTCATGTCATTCCCCCCCGGAAAGTTTGGCCTCCACGCTAACATGGCGCCCCGCCACATGCCGAGCAACTGCCCGTTCTGCCAAAGTTATAGCCTCTGATTCAAGATCTGGCCTGATCTTTGGCAACAACGACAGTTATGCCCACTGCAAACTAAGCAGACCCTAGCGAAGCGACCCCTCAATAAAACTGCGGAACCGCCGAGCAATCTGCGCAATTTCCTGCCCCGCGAAGTGGCCCGGGGACCACGCCGCCACCAGCGGCACACCGCCCAGAGCGCGCTCGCCATCAACGACATCAAAACCCACCAGCCGCGCCGGCTGCAGCTCCGTCATTAATGCTACGGCTCGCCCGGCACGCGCCAAGGCGCATAACGTCGCCGTATCATCGCACTCCACGTGCGAGCCCAGGGCATAGCCAGCCGTGCCCACGAAGGAATCCACCACCCCGCGGGACACGCTGCGCCGCGAGGGCAACGCCACATTTTCCTGCAGCAAGCGCTCGACCTCCACGCTTGTCGAACCCGCACACTCGAGCGCCAGCGGGTGCGTTGGCGGCACCCAGGCGCGCACCGGAATCGTGCCCAGCGGCAAGGAAGCCACGTCATTGCCCGGCGGGATGGTAGCAATCACCACGTCGGCGGTTCCTTCCAGCGCATCAAAGACGTCGTAGTGCGAGACCGGAGTCGTGGTAAGCAGAGGAATCGACGAGCCGGCGGCCTCTATAAACGGAGCGAGAAGCGTCGACATCGTCGTCGGCGTGGCCGCCACGCGCAGCGCCGGAATTCTGCCAGCCCGAAGCGCCTCCACCGCCTGCCCGGCGCGCGCGGATGCAGCGAGGAGGCGGCGGCAGGTGGGAATGAGGGCATGCGCTGCGTCGCTCAGCACAAGCGCAGATCCAGCCCGCACGAAGAGCTCAAGGTCCAGCTCCTTTTCAAAGCGCCGGAGTTGGCGGCTCAGCGCCGGCTGGGTAATTCCGAGGCGTGAGGCGGCAGCGGTCACCGTCCCGACCTCAGCCACCGCGAGGAAATATTTGGCTTTCACCATGTCCATTCCCCTACTTTTACCAGACCCCATGCCCTATATGCATGGCTTTAGAGCTTTAGCAGCATTAGACAACATGACATCACCAAAGAATAATGAGACCACTACCACAACGAAGTCAAGGAGGTTCTCCATGTCACATGTCGGCGCCGCCATTGCCGCATCCCTTGCAGCACACGATGTGCCCCGCGCATTCCTCGTACCCGGCGAAAGCTTCCTTCCCGTGTTGGACGGACTCTACGATTCCCCCGTCGAAGCCATCGTCTGCCGCCACGAAGGCGGCGCCACCTACATGGCCGAAGCCCACGGCAAAGCCACCGGCCAGCCCGGCGTAGCCATGGTCACCCGCGGGCCCGGCGCGGCCAACGCCTACGTCGGCATCCACACCGCTTGGCAGGACGCTACCCCGCTCGTCCTCTTCGTCGGCCTCATCCCCACCTCGGACCGCGACCGCGAATCCTTCCAGGAATTCGACCCCAAAGCCTGGTTCGGAACCCAGGCCAAGCAGGTCTTCGTCCTCGATGATCCGGAGCGCGCCTCTCGCGTCGTGGCCGAAGCATTCTTCCAAGCCCAGCAGGGCCGCCCCGGCCCCGTCATCGTGGGGTTGCCGGAGGATGTTCTCCACCAGGAGTTCACCGACACCATCCACCCGCCCATCCCGGTTGCAGAAGGCGCGCTTTCCGACGATCACCTGGACCTCCTCTCCCGCGAACTGAGCCGCGCAGAACGTCCACTCATTTTTGCCGGCGGTCCGCGCTGGACCCCAGAGACCGCGGAGAAGATCACTCGCTTCGCCGAAGAGCACCGTATCCCAATCATTCAAGACTTCCGCGCGGCCGACCGCGTGCCTTTCGACTCCCCCGCCAACGCCGGCTGGCTCGGCTACGGCCGTGACCCCCGCGCGGCGCAACTTTTGGAAGCCGCCTCCCTCGTCATCGAAGTTGGTGCCGTTCTCGGTGATGTTCCTACCGACGGCTATACCTTGCGCCAGTCACCGCAGGCACGCAACATCGCCATCAACCCCGATACCAGCCTGCGCGGCCACTCGGTGGCGCTGCTAGAACACATCGTGGCAAGCCCTGTGGCCTTCGCTAACACGCTGGACCGCCTAACCGTCGAGGGCACGGAACAGCGCGGCGAGTGGTTTGATTCCGCGCACGCGAACCACCTCGGCTTCGCCACCCTTCCCGAGCCGGCGGACTACCGCCCGGGCAAAGAGGGCACCGCCCACATGGAGGCCATCCTCGCAGCGCTCCACGAGCAGTTGCCCAAGGACTCGATCTACACCTTTGGCGCCGGCAACCACTGCATCTGGGCCCAACAGTTCTTGCGCTCGACGGTCTACCCCTCCCAGTTCAGCGTGCGCAACGGCTCGATGGGCTACTCCATCCCGGCCGCTGTGTCCACCAAGCTGCAGTTCCCGGAGCGCACCGTGGTCACCATTGCTGGCGATGGCGAATACCTCATGAACGGCCAGGAGCTGGCCACCGCGCTGCAATACGGCGCGCCTTTCCTCATCATCGTGATGTCCAATGGCGAGTTCGGAACCATCCGCGACCACCAGAAGAAGCACTTCCCCGACCGCGTATCCGGCACGCAGCTGGTGAACCCGGATTTCGCGGCGGTAGCCCGCGGCTTCGGTGCCCACGGCGAGCTCGTCACCGATGACGCACAAGCACCGGAGGCCGTGGCCCGCGCTTTGCACGCCATCGCCAACGACGGGGTACCGGCACTGATCAACGTCATCACCGACCAAGAGCATTCCCTGCCTATTCCGCCCACCAACTAAAGGAGGCTCATCATGAGCTCTACCCACACTCCCCCAACGACCACGCCACCCACCACTGAGCTGAAGGAGGGCGAACACATTGTGGGCGATGGGGTCGTCGCCAAGCAGCGCCCCGCCGCCTCCACCGCATCGTGGATCATTACGCTCTTCGGTACCGCCGTGGGTGCCGGCATCCTCTTCCTGCCGCTCAACGCCGGTGGTTTCGGGTTCTGGCCGCTGGTCTTCGCCACGATCTTCATCTTCCCGCTGGTGTTTTTCTCCCACCGCACCTACGCGCGCATCGTCGCGGGCGCCCCCAAAGAGGACCACGGCAAGGACATCCTCGAGCTGGTCTCGCAGTACCTGGGCAAGGGCCAAGGAATCGTCTTCGCGGTGCTGTATTGGATCACGGTCTTTTCCACGGTCCTGATTTACGGTGTCTCCATCACTAACGCGGTGGATAGCTTCATCGTCAACCAGCTGGGCGGGCCTTCGCTCGACCGGTGGCTACTGGCCATGCTCTGCGTCGGCGTCATGACCGGTGCCTTCGCCATCGGCCGCAAGCCCATGATTTGGCTGGCCCAGGTGCTGGTGTACCCGCTGATTATTGCGCTGGCCGTCACCTCCATTTACCTCATCCCGCGTTGGGACTTGGAGAGCTTCCTTCACTTTGATGACGGCTCGGATGGCTACGGCGGCATTTTCAAGGGTATTTTCCTCATCCTGCCGGTGCTGGTCTTCTCCTTCTCCCACATGGCAGCGCTGTCGCAATTCGCCCTCGACATGCAGCCGCAGTACGGCGAGAAGACCGAAAAGCGCGTCTCCCGCACGGAGTTCTACACCTCCATCCTGCTCGTGGTCTTCACCATGTTCTTCGTGTGGTCCTGTGTCCTCGCGCTCGGCGCCGACGGCATGAATGAGGCCCTCGAGCAAAACATCCCGGTGCTCTCCTACTTCGCCAACGTCACCGGCACGCCGTTCATGGCCTACATGGCGCCCATCGTGGTCATCTGCGCCATCGTCTCCTCTTACTTCGGCCACATGCTCGGCACAGAAGAAGGCACGGAGTACCTGCTGAAGAACGCCGCGCCGAAGCTGGCGGAGAAGGTCTCGCACCGCACGCTGCTCAACATCATTTATGTCATCGCCTTCGTGTGCACCACGCTCGTGGCGATCTTCAACCCCTCCATTATTTCCATGATTTCCGTGGTCTCCGGTGTCTTCGTGGCGTTCATCGTTTACCTGGTTCCGGTGTACATGTTCAAGAAGTTGGACGTGTACAAGCACTTCCGCAATGACCCGTGGAACTACTTCGTCTTCGGCATGGGCCTGCTGATTATGGCCGTGACCATCTGGGACATGATTTAGAAAGGACGTGATTATGCTTCGCAATGATCTCTCGAGCTTCCCCGAGTACAAGGTGGGCAAGGACTTCCCCAACGCGCTCAAGCTCTCATCCAATGAGGTCCCCTTCCCGCCAGCTGAGGACATCATCGCCGCGGTTGCCGACGCCGCCCGCACCACCAACCGCTACCAACAGCCCGGCAGCCTGGAGCTCACCAATGCACTGTGCAACTACTTGGGCGTGCCAGCGGATAATATCTTCGTCTCCGCGGGCTCCACGCCCATCCTGCAGGCCACCATCTTGGCGTCCTGCCATACAGGCGATGAGGTCATCGTGCCCTGGCGCAGCTTTGAGGCCTATCCCCTCTACGTGCGCATGGCCGGCGCGGAGCCGGTTCTGGTCCCACTCACGGAGGATTACCGCGTCGATCTGGAAGCAGTACTCGAGGCGCTAACGGAGAAGACCAAGCTCATCATCCTGTGCAACCCCAATAACCCGACGGGCACCGTGATTACCCGCGGTGAATTCCGCGCCTTCATGGACCGGGTGCCCAAGGATGTCGTCGTGCTGTTGGATGAAGCCTATTGGGAATACAACGACGCCCCCGATACCCCGGATTCAGTGGAGGAATACCAGCGCTACCCCAACCTGCTCGGCGTGCGCACCTTCTCCAAGGCGTGGGGATTGGCCGGCATGCGCGTGGGCTACGCGGTGGCAGGCGAAGAGATCATCAACGCGTTGCGGCTGCTCTCCCTGCCGCTGACGGTGACAGCCATGGCGGAAACCGCCGCCGTGGAGGTGCTCAAGCGCCACGACGAGCTTGCCGACGCCGTCGAGATCACCAAAGCACAGCGCGACCGCGTCTGCGCGGAGCTGGGTGCTGAGAAGTCCTACGGCAACTTCGTCTGGCTGCCGCGCGCGGATGCCGCGGAGGTGGAAACGAAGATGCTCGATGAAGGCGTGGTCATCCGCCGCTACCTCGACGAAGGCGTGCGCGTGTCCATCACCGATGAGGCCGAGACCACCCAGTTCTTGGAGGCCTGGAGGCGCGCGGGCATTGAGCCTTGGAGGAGCTAGCTATTCTTCTCGTCGGGGAGATCTGACAGGAGGGCTTCAAGGCCTAAGCGGAACGGCTCGTCGGCGTAGGGATTCCTCTGATCCTGACTCTCTGTCATGGAGGCGTCCGGTGAAAAAGCACCGCGCGCATCGGCCAGTGCCGGTGCGCGCGCCTCACTATCCACCGGAAGGTCAAAGATGTCTTCGGGGGCGTGGACGTCGTAAGCACTGCCATAAATGAAAGATTCCAACGCCACGATGCGTGGCATGATGGCCGAGCTTGGAAGACCAGTCAGCTTCAAAACTCGGGCTAGCACCTCGTACATTTCAACCGTACGAGGTGCTCCAGAAATAGGTGTCAACGCAATAATCCGCACGAGCGGAACATGCCGTGCACAGACATCGCGGTAGGACGTTGCCCAACGTATGAGTGCATCGCGGGGTGAGAGTGTCGGGGTGGCCTCCAATGCGGCATACAAGGAACTGCATTCCACTTGCTCCATGACTGCATCTTCGATCAGCGCGAGCAAGTCATCTTTCCCCGAAAGGTGGTTGTACAACGCGCTGGTTCCCACGTTTAGACGGCGGGCAATGCGCGCCATTGTGAGTTTTTCATATCCTTCTTCCCCCACAATGGTGAGCGCAGCCTTAGCGATTTTTTCGCGCGTAACCAGCGCTTTATGGGGACGACCTTTAGACCGATGTGAATTCCCAGCTTCAAAACCTTGTCTCACGTTACGTTCCTTCTGTACAGTGATACGAGACACAAAATGAATGATGTTCATTTTGCCACACCTGCCCCTTCATCGTCCCATAGGAACGGAGACACCTTCATGACTTCACTCGTCAATCCAGACAATCCCGTTATCGAGCGCGATGTCGTCGTTATCGGCGCTGGCCCCGCTGGCCTCATGGCCGCACATACCCTAAAGAAGAAGGGCCTGAGCGTAGCCGTCCTCGAAGCTCGCGAGCGCGTCGGCGGCCGTACCTGGAACGGCAAGGTCAAGGATGCACAGGGAGTCGAGCACTTCGTAGAGCTCGGAGGCCAGTGGATCTCCCCCGACCAGACCCGCCTCATCGAGCTCGTTGATGAACTCGGCCTCGAAACTTTCTCCCGCTACCGCGAGGGCAAGTCGATCTACGTCTCCCCTGATGGCACCCGCCACGAGTACGAAGGCACTGTATTCCCAGCCGATGAGAAGACCATTGCTGAGATGGACCGTCTCATCAAGATCATGGATGAACTCGCAGCGGAAATGGACCCCGCAAACCCTTGGTCCCACCCGCGCGCCAAAGAGCTAGACTCCGTCTCTTTCCGCTCTTGGCTTGAGGAGCTTTCCGACGACACTGAGGCCATCGACAACGTTTCGATTTATGTGGCGTCCGGCATGCTGACCAAGCCCTCCTACACGTTCTCCACTCTTCAAGCAGTGCTCATGGCTTGCTCCGCAGGCTCCTTCAGCAACCTTGTCGATGAGGACTTCATCCTGGATAAGCGCGTCGTCGGCGGTATGCAGTCCGTTTCCTTAACTCTTGCCAAGGGCTTGGGCGACGATGTCCACCTCGGCACTCCTGTGCGCGAGCTTCACTGGGCGGAGCCGGATGCATCTACCGCGGACGAACTCAACAACATCAAGGCAGATGTTCGCAATGGTGTCGCCGGCAATGGCGAAGCCGGAAATGTTACCGCCATTTCGGAGAAGGTCACTGTAAAGGCCCGTTTCGCTGTCCTTGCTGTTCCGCCAAACCTGTACAACCGCATCTCCTTCGTCCCGCCGATGCCGCGCGACCAGCAGATTGCGCACCAGCACATCTCCATGGGACTGGTTATCAAGGTCCATGCCATCTACGACACCCCGTTCTGGCGCGAAGAAGGACTCTCCGGCACCGGCTTTGGTGGCGGTCGCCTCGTTCAGGAGGTTTACGACAACACCAATTACGGCAAGAATTTTGCCGAATCGACCGCAGATAAGGAAGACACCTACGGCACCCTCGTGGGCTTTGTCTCCGACGTTTATGCAGAGGAGATGTGGCACCTGCCGGCTGAAGAGCGCAAAGAACGCATTCTCGACGCCATGGCAGATTACCTTGGCCCAAAGACCAAAGAGCCCATCGCTTTCTACTTGTCTGACATGGCAGCCGAAGAGTGGACGCGTGGTGCCTACGCTACCTCCTATGATCTCGGTGGACTCTCGCGCTGGGGGCACCTCCAGAATCAGCCGACCGGCCCCATCTACTACGCATGCTCCGACATCGCTGCGGAAGGTTACCAGCACGTCGACGGCGCAGTACGCCAGGGCGAGACCGCCGCACTGGCTATCGCAGAGCAAGCAGCGAAGGCTTAAACATGGCTCCCGCAAGTTTCCCTCGCCGCAGCACTAGTGGTTGCATCCTCGTGGGCTACGTCGCTACCGATTTCGGCAAAGACGCGTTGCGCTTAGGAATTGCTCTCGCAAAAGAGCGCAACGTGCACCTCGAACTCGTTATGGTAGCCCCCGCGCATAGCTCCTTCTCGGGCGTTTACCCGCACGACCGTGGCTATGACTCCATTGTGGAGGAACAAATCGCTGGATGGCTGGAGGAGGCTCTCGCGGAGGTTCCTGAAGAAATCACTGCAACCGCACGCATCGTGACGGGAGATTCCGAAGCTGCCGCGCTCTGCGAAACTGCGGAGACCCTTGGTGCTGACTTGCTCGTCGTTGGCGCCCGGAAGGGCGGCCTCTTCGGACGTTTCCAGATGGGTTCCGCGGTCAATGCGCTCTTGCACTCTGCCCCCGTTCCTGTCGCGCTTGCACCACGCGGATACTCCTACCCAGGCCCTATCACTCGAGTCACAACCTTCTTCGGTCCTCGTCGTGGCACCTCCGACGTCATTGCGATCGGCCTTGATCGTGCGCGTCGCCGTGAGATTCCCTTGCGGCTCGTTTCGCTCGTCCTAAGCGGTGAGTCTGACATGCATGGGCTCGGAACCGACGTGCCCAGTGCGCTCAATGCTTATGCCAACCGAAAACTGGCTGACTCCGCTCAACACATGCTTGACGCCGGGCACGCCACCACCGAGGTGGCGTCTGGCAAGGATGTCAGCACTGCGTTGGAAAAGCTGAACTGGCAAGACGGGGAAATCGCCGTTGTCGGTTCCTCCCGCATGGCCGTTCCTGGACGCCTCTTCTTAGGCTCAACAGCGTCTCGAATGCTCCGCTTGATCCCAGTCCCCATGGTTGTTGTGCCCGCCGGCTATATGCAGGCCGGCAAAGAAAACAATCTTCTATCGAAAGGTGGTGACAACACATGACCACCACGACCCCTTCGACGCCAACCACCCACTCGGTAAATGAGACAGCGTCGAACAAAGGCCTAGCTACGGGCCGCGTCGGATTGCTTGGCGCAGTAGTCATTGGCGTCAGTTGCATCGCCCCTACCTATACGCTGACCTCCGGTATTGGCCCAACGATTTCAGCTGTGGGTCAATACGTCCCGGCAGTGCTGTTGCTGGGCTTTATCCCCATGCTGCTTGTAGCGTTTGCCTACCGCGAGCTCAACAACGCAGTCCCTGATTCAGGTACTTCCTTCACGTGGGCTACAAAGGCCTTCGGCCCGTGGGCCGGCTGGATGGGAGGATGGGGGCTTATCACCGCCACGATTCTGGTGCTATCAAACCTGGCGGCGGTGGCCGTCGACTTCTTCTACCTACTTCTTGGTCAGCTCTTCAACAACCCGGCTATTAGTGATCTGACCCGGAACCTGTGGGTCAATATCCCGACTACCTTCGTCTTTATCGCTATCGCGGGCTACATCTCTTACCGCGGCCTCGACTCAACACAAAAGCTGCAGTATGTACTCGTAGCGATTCAGATTGCTGCCATTGTGCTTTTCGACGTCGTCGCAATCCACAACGCCTATAACAACGGCGGATTCGACTTCACACCGATTTCGCTCGAATGGTTCAACCCGGTTGGCATCGGAAGCTTTTCCCTCATTGCTGCGGGCATCTCACTGTCCATCTTCATGTTCTGGGGATGGGACGTAACCCTCACGATGAACGAGGAAACGAAAAACCCCGAAAAGACGCCGGGTCGTGCAGCTACGATCACCGTGCTCATCATCATCGCGCTGTATATCCTCACCGCGCTGGCAGTCATCACTTGGGCCGGCACAGGTGACACAGGCCTGGGCGCTGGTAATCCAGAGAATCAGGAATCGATTTTCGCGGCGCTTTCAGAGCCTGTCTTGGGCAAGGCCTCGATCCTGATTTATATCGCGGTTCTGTCCTCTTCCTTCGCCTCCCTGCAGTCCACGATGGTGGGCCCCGCCCGCACCTTGCTGGCTATGGGCTATTACCGCGCTTTGCCGCCGGTGTTCGCAAAGATCAGCCCCCGCTTCCGTACACCGTCGACGGCCACCATTGTTTCCGCTGCAGCAGCAGCCGTGTTCTACGCGGTAACCCGCCTTATTTCGGAAAACGCGCTATGGGACACCATCGCTACGATGGGCCTCATGGTCTGTTTCTACTATGGAATTACGGCCGTGGCCTGCATCTGGTACTTCCGAACCGAACTGTTTAGCTCGATGCATAACATCGTGTTCAAGTTCCTCTTCCCCACTGTGGGCGGCGGATTCTTGCTCATGATGTTCTTCATCACTGCATTCGATTCCATGGATCCGTCCTACGGATCCGGGTCTGAAATCGGTGGTATCGGCATGGTCTTCATATTGAGCGTCGCTGTCTTAGGGCTCGGCGTATTCATCATGCTGTTCACTCGCTTTGCCCACCCAGGATTCTTCAAGGGCGAAACCCTCACGCGAATTTCCTCGCGCGACGACGACCAGCAACCGCTGGTCTAACTACACACGAGAAAAGGAGTAATCAATGTCCAACACCTATCGCGTACAGAACCCCGTAACCAATGAGGTAGTCGAAACCTTCGATACCGCTACCGACGCTGAGATCGAAGCAGCACTGGCAAAATCTGCCGCGGCTTATAAAGAGTGGTCTGCACGCCCCATCTCTGAGCGCGCAGAAATCATGACCCGCGTCAGCGAGCTCTTCGAGGAGCGCAAGGAAGAACTAGCCCAGATCGCCGGCGAGGAGATGGGCAAGTTCCACTCCGAAGGCATCGAGGAAGCTGAGTTCTCTTCCGCCATTATCAAGTACTACGCCGATAACGGCGCAGACTTCACCAAGGACCAAGAGATCCCAACTGCCTCCAACGGCACTGCAGTCATCCGCCGCCTGCCTATCGGCCCACTGCTCGGCATCATGCCGTGGAATTTCCCCTACTATCAGATCGCCCGTTTCGTGGCGCCCAACCTGATGCTGGGCAACACCATCATTCTCAAGGATGCGGAAATCTGTCCGCGCTCGGCCCTCGCCGTTCAGAAGATCATGGATGACGCTGGCGTTCCTGAAGGCGTGTACAACAACGTCTTTGCTTCCCACGACCAGATTTCCACCATCATCGCGGACTCTCGCATCCAAGGTGTATCTCTTACCGGTTCTGAGCGCGCAGGCTCCATCATCGGCGCGCAGGCCGGCGAAAACCTCAAGAAGGCTGTTCTCGAGCTCGGCGGCTCTGACCCGTATGTCCTGCTCGATACTGACGACGTCAAGGCAGCTGCGGAGCTGGCATGGGGCACGCGTATGTACAACACCGGCCAGGCCTGCAACTCGAACAAGCGCATGATTGTCATGGAAGACATCTACGACGAGTTCGTCGCTGAGCTCGAGCGCCTCGCCAACGCTGCAGTAAAGTCCACTCCGGACAACCAACCCGAAGGCGCATACTCTGCACTGTCCTCCCGTGAGGCAGCTGAAAAGCTGCGTGACCAGCTGGACCGTGCCGTTTCTGCCGGTGCTAACTTGCGTGCTGGTGGCGAGCTCTCTGCGGAAGGCGCTTACGTCTCCCCTGCTGTCATCACCGATATCCCGGTTGGCTCCGATATCTACTACGAGGAGTTCTTCGGCCCAGTCGCGACCGTTTACAAAGTAAGCAGCGACGAAGAAGCCCTCGATTTGGCTAATAACACCCAGTACGGCCTCGGCGGCACCGTGTTCTCCCAGGACCCCGAACGCGCCGCCGCTGTCTCCCGCCGTCTCGAGTGCGGCATGGCTAACGTGAACACCCCCGCTGGCGAAGGCGAAGAAATGCCATTCGGTGGCGTGAAGCGCTCCGGCTTTGGCCGCGAGCTCGGCCCGCTTGGCATGGATGAGTTCGTTAACAAGCAGCTCTACTACGTGGAGAAGTAGCCCGAAATAGATCACTAAAAGGGTGTTGGATTATCGACGGATAATCCAACACCCTTTTGGTTTTCGTACGCCCCAATTGAAGTAAAACCTGTTTCATCAAACTCAATACGAGTCCACCCGTAAACGGAATGAACGCATCCATCGAGGTTGGATTAATTCCTATAACAAATTACAATCCAACAATCCTTCCCGCGAGCCAATATTGCCGCAAATATCGCCAGTAAAACATTGCAAAAGCTTTCACTTCCATGAGATAGCCTGCATGTATACAAATATTTACGCACGATAGATGGACTAACTCGCAACCAATTCACCCTCACAAAGGGGTAGGCAGCCGTTAGCTTTATTCGATTCAAAATGGCTATACCACCATTAGCCAATACCTCTAACAGCAGTTCAAAAACAACGGACTCCACTGCCAATATTAAAAAGCATAATGGCACCTTAGAGAAATTAACCTTCCCCGCAATTAAGGCGAAAACAGTCTCTCAAATCACACTCGACAAGTACTATGGTCTGCAACACCACAGCCGAAAGGAAGGATTGTAAATGTCAACCAAAAAGCAAGATAAAGTCTCTGTGGGTTATCTCTGGGACACGCTCTACGGATGGCACGACACAGGCACGGGTGGCAATGCGCCGGCGAACCCAGCCCTTGGCCTACAACCCGTGAACCGCCACTTCTCTTCGCCGGAACCAAAGCGACGCCTAAACGAATTAGTGCAGGCCTCGCAGCTCCGCAAACACCTCACCAATCTTTCGGCAAAGCCGGCGACGAAGGAGCAACTCGAAAGAATTCACTCCAAAGAACACATCGAGTCGATGCTCCAACAGTCTCAACTACCGAAAGGTGGCGATTGTGGAGATGGAGGATCACCGTTCGGACAAGGAGGCGCAGACATTGCGAAGCTCTCAGCTGGCGGCGCAATTGAAATGACTCGAGCTGTACTAGACGGAGAGGTTGACCGTGGGTATGCCTTGATTAATCCTCCGGGACACCATGCTGAGAGGAACCGTGGCTTAGGCTTCTGCCTTTTCAATAACGCGTCGGCTGCAGCGTCTTTTGCTCTCGAGGAACGCGGTCTAGAAAGAGTCGCAATCGTAGATTGGGATGTTCACCATGGCAACGGAACCCAAGACATCTGGTGGGAAGACAACCGTGTTCTCACAGTATCCATCCACCAAGATAGAAATTTCCCGGTCGACAGTGGTTTCGTCGAAGAACGAGGCTCCGGAAAAGGCAAGGATTTCAACCTGAATATCCCCCTTCCTCCAGGAAGTGGCGACCTAGTGTATGAAACCGCGCTTAATGAGATCGTCATTCCAGCGCTCGAGGAATTCAAGCCAGAATTAATCATCCTTAGTACAGGCTACGATGCCGCGATGATGGACCCTCTAGGCCGCATGATGGTAACAACCTCGGGTTACTACAACATGACTCAGGCTCTTGCAGCTGCTGCAGACAGCCTTTCTGAAGGAAATCTAGTCGTGGTCCAAGAAGGCGGCTATTGCCAGTACTACGTTCCTTTCTGCGGTCTTGCAGTGTTTGAAAGCCTGACCGGTGAAGAGTCCGGTTTCAAGGATGAATACGCCGAAATCGTGGAAGGACAGATTCGAAAGACGTTCACAGATGAACAAATCGAGTATCTAAGAAAGGCATATACCGCTCACTTCAAAGAAGACAGCCCCGCGCTTGAAAGTCTCTCCCCTGCTACAAGTGATGGTGCCGTATGAGCGAAAAGATTCGTACCCTCAAGACGCACAACATTGTCTTTCTAGTAATTGCAGCAGCTGCACCTTTAACGGTGGTTTCCGCCGGAGTAACGGCAGCATACGCCACATCTGGAATGCCAGGAGTTCCTCTCGGCTACCTGCTTTGCGGAGCACTCGTGGCATTCTTTTCAGTCGGCTTCTGCGCTATGGCCAAGGAGATACCCAATACTGCTGCATTCTTTTCCTACGTCTCCGCCGGCCTCGGGAAAAGTCACGGTTTAGCAGCTTCTTCACTGGCTATCGTTTCTTACACTGCTATGCAGATCGCACTTTACTGTCTTCTCGGATACACAGCATCTAGCTTATTTGAATCGATAGTAGGCACCTATATCCACTGGGCGGTGTGGGCACTCATAGCTTTAAGCCTAGTGGCATTTCTAGGCATTAAATCTGCCGATGCCACTTCGAGAATTCTAGGAGTTCTTCTCTTCTTGGAGTCTTGTGCCATCGTGTTCTTCTGTGTTCTCGCAATCCGCAACCCTGCAGATGGGCTCTCGATTGGCACCTTATCTCCGTCCGCGCTCATTGGAACTGGCACAGGAACTCTCCTCGCGTTCACTATCGCCGGGTTCATGGGAATTGAAAGCAGTGCTATGTACTCTGAGGAGGCAATCAATCCGGAGAAAACCATCCCAAACGCGACGCTTATATCAATTCTGATTATTTCCGGCTTTTATGGATTCTCTTCATGGTCAATTGCCCAAAGCACTGGAGAGTCTCAGGTAGTTGATTCTGCGCAAGAATCTGGTTCGGATCTGTTCTTCAACTTTATTGCCAGCCAGGGATACGAGTCCATCGTTCCGCTAATTCAGCTTCTCTTGGTCACCTCCCTCTTCGCAGCCGTTACAGCCTTCCACAATTCTATTTCCCGCTACCTCATGGCGCTGGGGCGAGAACAGGTTATTTGGAAGAACCTCGGCACGACTAGCGAAAATGGTGCCCCTGTTGCGGCATCGCTTTTCCAATCTTGCTTCGGTTTGTTTGCCATCGCCACGGCACTGCTTGCTCAAAAGCTCTCAGGATATGACGAAAGCTTTCCATCAGCAATCGTGTTCTCTTGGATGAGTAACGCTGGTGGTTTCGGACTCGTCTTCTTGCTTCTAACCACTTCGGTCTCGGTTTACTTCTATTTTAGGAAGCACAAAGGGCTTTACCCAGTGTTCGTCACAAAAGTGGCGCCAACTATCGCCATCATTGGGTTCGGCACAATGTTCGTGCTGATCTTGGCCAACTTCGAGAACCTCATTGGCGATGCCGAGCTGTGGTATTTGGTTTTCGTGATTCCAACCATCATCCTCTTGTGTGGAGTAGCTGGCTTTGTTCGCGGCGAGCTGCTCAAGCGCTCCCATCCTCACATCTATAGCAACATCGGTTCTGGACATCCCCCAGGCGAAAGCCGCGTGCAGAGTAGGGCAACCGCTGAGCCGAAAAACTCTCAACTAGTCACATCAGCACAAGATTGATCCAAAGCACGAAAACGTGAACACGGTATTGAACGCTTATGGGAAACCTCGGGGACGTACGCCCCGATTGTGCAGAGCTAACGAAATCTACCGGTAACGACAAGAGCGGCGG
>NZ_KV812513.1:493-261452 GCF_001813425.1 Corynebacterium sp. HMSC056E09 | reverse complement strand
CCTTTCTCAGGGCTAATCGCTTGTACTAAGCCCAACCCGCCGGCACCAGCCCGACGATCGAAATGATCGAATAGATGAAAGCCAAGAAATACACCACGATGATGGTTGCCTGAATAGCCGGGTGCGCAAGACCGCCCACGGTCCAGCCGGGATCGCGGTCGCCCTTCTTGCGGGAGGCGTGCAGCAGCATCACCGGGATGACGGACATGATGGCACCCGCAAAGCCGCCCGCATAGGACAGCGCCGCAACGAAGCCTCCGAGGCCCGCAATCGAGATCACCAGCGGCGGAACAACGGTCAGCGCTACGGCCACGATGCGCTGCCCCTTCACGCCTTCCCAGTGGAAGATGTCGAGGACGTTGCGCATGGTGGTGAAACCAATCGCCAGGAATGACGTCAGCATGGCTGCTAAGGCAAAGATGTTGGCCAAGTAGTAGGCAACCGGGCCCAGTGCCTCACCCCAGGCAATGGTCACCACTTCGGTGACTTCCATACCGAGAAGGCCGAGGGCTGCAAAAGGCACCAGCGCCAGGGTAAAGCCCGTGATGACCATGCCAACGACGATCGCACGCGCGGTCTCCTGCGGCTTCGACGGATCCATGCCTTGGACCAGCTCCGGAACCACATACTGCGCCAGGAATGAGAACACCGCCAGGTTCAGAATCGGGACGATGAAGAAGGGGTGAAGAACCAATAGGTTTTCCACCTTGATACCTGGGCCCAGGATGGTCCATCCACAGAGGACAGCGATGATGATGGCCATACCGGCGGTAATGGCGCCCTCGGTGGCACCCGTGGTATGCAGACCGCGGTACATCACCCACGAGCCAAACCCAAAGAAGATCAACGTGCCAAGAAGCGGCGGCAGGCCGAAAATGTTGTTGATCAAGTCACCGGAGCCGGCAGCATAGGCAATGAGCGCACCGATACCGTTGACGATGATGGCGACGAAGACCAGCCACCGCCCCCACTGCCCCAGGTAATGCTCGGCCAGTCCCGAGACTTGCAGCTTGGCTTTGGTGCGCATGGCGGACTCCGCCACGTACAACATGGAAATGGTCGTGAGCGTGCCAGCCACGAGCAGGGCGATGACGAGCGCGAGGAATCCACCGTTGCGAGCGGCATAAGGAATGGAGAGAACTCCAGCGCCGATGTTGGTGCCGAAGATGAGGGCGATGCCCTGCACGAAGGACAGCGCGGGCTTGAATTCCTTCGTGGATTCATCCTTCTGCGGCACAGTAATGTTGTTGGACAAAGACTTCTCCGATGACTACTAAATGGCTATTAAAACGTGAACTCACCCGGCCATCGCCGGGTGAGAACTGCATTCGCCTTACTTGTATTCGTTGAACTGCTTGACGACGACCTGCAGCGCCTCACGCCACAAGTCCTCCGGGATGGCCAGCGAAGGCAGGAAGCGAATGACGTTGTGGTCCAGGCCGCAGGTCAGCAGCAGGACGCCCTCGGCCTTGGCACCGTCAGCAATCTTGTGCACGAGCTCGGAGTCCGGCTCGCCCTCAGCGGTCACGAACTCGAGTGCGAGCATGGCGCCGCGGCCGCGGAACTCTGCGACGCGCTCATCACCCAGGATGGGCTCCAGCTCCTCGCGGGCGACCTTCTCCAGGTGCTGGGCGCGCGCACCGAAGTCCTTCTCCTCAAACTCCTTAAAGGTTGCCAGCGCAGCGGCGCACGCCACCGGGTTACCGGTGTAGGTACCGCCCAGGCCACCAGGCTGCGGGGTATCCATGATTTCCGCGCGGCCGGTCACTGCGGATAGCGGCATGCCGGAGGCAATGCCCTTCGCAATGGTCACCATGTCCGGCACGATGCCCTCGTGGTCGGAAGCGAACCAGGTACCGGTGCGCATCATGCCCGCCTGGATCTCGTCGATGATGAAGACCACGTCATTGTCGTTGCACCACTTCTGGATTGCTGCGAGGTAGCCCTCAGCCGGGACGACGAATCCGCCCTCGCCCTGAATCGGCTCGGCAACGACGCAGGCCAGGTTGGTCGCGCCGACTTCCTGCTCGATCATGGTGATGGTCTTCTTGGCTGCCTCGGCACCACTCAGACCATCGCGCAGCGGGTAGGACATCGGCGCGCGGTAGATCTCCGGGGCGAAGGGACCGAAGCCGTTCTTGTAGGGCGATTGCTTGGCGGTCATCGCCATGGTCAGGTTCGTACGGCCGTGGAAAGCGCGGTCCATGACCACGACCCCGCGCTTGCCGGTGTAGTTGCGGGCAATCTTCACGGCGTTTTCCACAGCCTCAGCGCCGGAGTTGAAGAGCGCGGTCTTCTTCGGGTGATCACCCGGCGTAACCTCATTAAGCTTCTCTGCCACGGCAACGTAGGACTCGTATGGGGAGATAGTGAAGGAGGTGTGCGTAAAGTGTGCCACGGCCTCCTGGACCGCGGCCACGACGGCCGGGTTCGAAGCGCCAGCGGAGGTCACGGCGATGCCGGAGGCAAGGTCGATGAAGCGGTTGCCGTCGGCATCGGCAAGAATGCCGCCATCGGCATCCACTACGTAACCCGGAAGCGACGGCGCCATGCCCGCGGGGAGGGCGTTCTTCCGGCGCTCATCCAGGGCGGCGCTCTTCGGGCCCGGGACCTGCTGGCCCAGGTGGCGAGACTGCTCAATGTGGTACTGAAGTTCCTGCATGGTCTTCCTTTTGTGCTCGGATGAATAGTGCGCCCCTTAGTGTGGTCTCCACCACCCTCCGCACACTATGGACGAGATGTATAAATTTCCTCCCCATAGCTGTGTACTCTGTCCACCATGCGTGAGATTTCCTTCCGCTGGCTGCTCAACCAGCGCTCATTAAACCTGCGGAGCATCGTCACCGGTAGCGCCACGTTCAACACCATCCACGCCTCCGAGCTCGCGGACCCCAGCGAATTCACCTCTCCCGGCGCGCTCATGCTCACGTTGGGGCTTGCCTTCCGGGAAGAACCGGAGGGCTTCGAACGCTATGTTGCGGCCCTGGCCGCGGCCGGTGTGCAGGGCATTGGCTTCGGCACTGGGCTGGCCTTTAGCGAGGTCCCCACCGCGCTCATCCATGCCTGCTCCCAGCACAATCTCACCCTCTTTGAGGTCCCACGCGCCACCCGATTCGTCTCCATCACCACGGCCGTGGCTCAAGAACAGGCCCGCTTGGACAACAACGCGCACTTTGCACTCCACCGCCAGCAGGAGCGCCTCAACCAGGCCGCGGCCACGAGCATCGGGGCGCTCGTCATGCAAGCCGGCAAAGAACTCGGCGCCGCGGTGGCGGTGGCCAGTTCCTCCGGAGCGGTGGTCAGCCGCAGCGATCGCGGCCAGCTCAGTGCGGCCGACGCCGCGGTGGAGGCCGCGGAGCAGACGGGGCGGGGAACGGGGACGTCGACAAGCACAGGCGCAACCATCACCAGCATCTTCGGCTCGGCGGGACGACGCTGGGCCATCGCGGTAACGCGTGCAGAGAAGTTCGATTCCTACTCCCGCGCGCTCATCCGGCACCTCGCGGGCCTGGCCAGCCTGCTCTTAGATCATCCCGACACCACTGCGCACACGATCCTCGGGGCGTTAGCGCTTGACGCCCAACTGGCCGGGGTTGACTCCCCCGCCTTACAGGCGGCCTTCCATACGGTCGATAGCCACGACCTCGTGGATGTTCTGTTTCTCACGGCACCATCCCCCTCCCGCCTCGCGCGGGCATTAAGCGAGATTGGAAAAGCCGAGCCTCTCAGCCTCATCCGCCCGGAACACGATTCGGCGCTTATCGCGCTTCCCCCGGGCACCGCGCACACGAACTTGTGCGGGAAACACACCCGCTACCTCCGAACGTCCATCCTGCAGCGCATCCAATGGCAGGCGTTGACACCGGCGCTCTTGTCCTCTCTCCAGAGCCACGCGCGCAGCCTGCCCCTCGGCACGGCGGCCGTTTTCGATTCGGCTGCCCCTACCTGGCTGGCAGAACCCGGCGTACCCGAGGCCCTCGCTGCCCGGCGCGCGGCGACGGTCAGCCTTCTTACCGAGCACGATGCGCAGCACAACACAGAGCTGTGCGCCACGCTGCGTTCCTTCCTCGTGGGCAACGCCAACTTGGCCACCGCCGCCGCGGAGCTCGGCGTTCACCGCCACACCGTGCGCGCCCGCTTGGACAAGATCGAGCAACTCTGCGGCGTGGACCTGGGCAACCCCGTCACCCGCGCGGAGCTGCTCTTGCTCAGCCTTGATTCTTAAGATCTCAGTCCGGAACGCTCACGCCCAGGATGAGAAGTTCCGCCGCCACGAGGGGATCCTTAAGGTCCACCTCCAATAATTCCTCCAAGTCCGCGATGCGCTTGCGCACGGTGTGGCGGTGCGAATGCAGCTCCTCAGCGGTGCGGCTTACATGCCCGCCGGCGCGCAAGTAAACCTCCAGTGTTTCCGCCAAGTCGGTGCCGTGCTCGGCGTCAAAGGAACGCACCTTGCCCCAGGTCTCCTTCGCGCGGTTGTGCGCCGCTCCTTTAACCCGAGGGTCCCTAGTCCAGCTCAAGGTGCGCGATTCCGGCCCCGCGAGCATCCCCGGCTGCAGCCCGAAAGCGAAAGACTCCAGCTCGTGGACAATCCCCACCCCCAGCTCGGCCCACGGCATGGGTTGGCCCACGACGATGCGCTTGCTCCCGCGAATATCGCGCAGCAAATCCTGCAGATTTTTCATCGTTCGGCTTCCCCTAAAGAGCAGGAGGCTGGAGGACTTATCCAGCGCGTACTCGAAGAGCAAACGCCCGTGGTCTTGGAGTCGGGCGTCCAGGGCCTGGATGAAGCGCTGGTGAGCCCGCTCCCCCTCGGATTTCACCAAGACCGGGCGCACCCTCCCCTGCGCATCACCCACGAGGTGGAAGATGCGCCGCATGGGATCTTCGGGTTCGTCCAACCCCAGCTGAATGGCCAAAGCCATGGAGTTGAGCTCATTCTGTGTGCGCCGCAGCTCTTGTGGGCGCTTCACGCTAAGCTCCGCTAGGCCCGCGGCCTGCTTGAGTAGCGCGCGCTCGTTCACGCCGAAACCATCACGCGCCACTGCCAAGAGCCCGAAGGAGCGCGCACCGTGGTCGGCCAAGCGCTGGGCCAAGACATTCCACCCGCCCACGCGGCGCGCGGCATAAAAGTTCTGGGCTCGGGTATCGGCGATCACCGGTGCCCAATCCACCGGAGGCAGCCCCGGGTAGCTCGACTGTGCAAAGACGCGCCCGTCTTTATCGACGAGACAGGAATGCGCGCCCAGGAGGCGACTGGTCTTGTCCACGAGGGCATCGAGGCCGGCCACGGCGGCGTCGTTGAGCGCACCCTGCTGGGCGATGAAACGCTCCAACCCTTCCTCGCGCTGGCGCTGCAATTCGTCGTGCAAACGCGCGAGCACCGAAACGAAAGGGACGCGCCGCGCCACCGTGAAGAGCGAAATATTGCATTCCCGAGCGGCCTCCAGCATTCCGGGAGGAACCTCGGCAAAGGCCAGCCCAACGCCGAAACCCACCCCCGTTACCCCACCCACGGACACCTTGCGGATGTACTCTGCCAGTTCCTCAGGCTGTCCTTCAAATGCCATGCCGGTGAGCAAAATGACGGCCCCGGATCCCACAAATTCGCGCGGATCGCGCAGTTCACACGGGTGCATCACGGAAAAGGAACGCCGACAATCGTGCAGAATCTCTATCCCCAGATCGGGTTGATTGGCCAACCACGTGAGGGACACGCTCCCCTCTTCCAGCCCGGCCGCTACCCCCTTATCCACTGTGGACAATTTCTCACCATTCTTTCACCAGATCGTCTGTGGCCCTCCTGAAGTTTAGCCGCCAGAATGACCTACGTCATAACAAATCCCGAGCATTAAGGAGCAGACAGCATGCAGGATCTCAAGCACCGCCTCCCTCAGGAGCGGAATGTTTCCACCGCAATCCCTGGCCCCCGCAGCCAGGAGCTGAATGCCGCCCGTGAAGCAGACGTCGCCGCTGGCGTCATCCCGGGCTACCCCTCCTACATCACTGACGGCGACGGTGGCGTGCTTGTCGACGTCGACGGCAACACCATCGTCGACTTCGCATCCGGCATCGCCGTGACTTCCGTCGGTGCCTCCAACCAGCGCGTTGCCAAGGCCGTCGCCGAAGCTGCCAGCCACCTCACCCACACCTGCTTCCTCAACGCTCCTTACGAGGGCTTTGTCCAGGTAGCCAAGAAGCTCAACGAGTTGACCCCGGGCACCCACGAAAAGAAGTCCTGCCTCTTCTCCACCGGTGCTGAGGCAGTGGAGAACGCCATCAAGATCGCTCGCCGCTACACAGGCAAGAACCGCGTCGTGGTTTTCGACGGTGCCTTCCACGGCCGCACCAACCTGACCATGACCATGACCGCCAAGAACAAGCCGTACAAGTCCGGCTTTGGCACCCTGGCCGCTGACATCTACCGCGCGCCGATGTCCTACCCGCTGCGCGACGGCCTCGACGGCAAGCAGGCAGCAGCGCGCACCCTGCGCTACATCGAGCAGTACGTCGGCACCGAAGAGTTGGCTGCCGTCATCATCGAGCCGGTTCAGGGCGAGGGCGGCTTCGTTGAGCCGGCCAAGGGCTTCCTCCCGGCACTGCAGGAATGGTGCACCGACAACGGCGTTGTCTTCATCGCCGATGAGATCCAGGCCGGCATCTGCCGCACCGGCTCCTGGTTCGCCTGTGAAGACGAGGGCATCATCCCAGACCTCATCACCACCGCCAAGGGCGTGGGCGGCGGCATGCCGCTCTCCGCTGTGACCGGCCGTGCCGAAATCATGGATGCCCCGGACCCGGGCTCCCTGGGAGGCACCTACGCCGGTAACCCGGTGGCCTGCGCTGCTTCCCTGGCAGCCTTCGAGGAAATGGAGGAGCTGGACCTCAACTCCCGCGCTCGCGAAATCGAGGCCATCATCCGCGAAGAGCTGGAGCCGCTGCTCGAGCTCACCGCCGTTGCTGAGGTCCGCGGCCGCGGCGCCATGATCGCCATCGAGCTGGTCGATGACAACAACCAGCCAAACGCCGACCTCACCGCCAAGGTAGCCAAGACCTGCCGCGAGCAGGGCGTGCTCATCCTCACCTGTGGCCTCGACGGCAACGTCATCCGCCTCCTTCCGCCCCTGGTCATCAACGAGTCCACCCTGCGTGACGGCCTCCAGGTTCTGGCTGAAGCCATTCGCGCGAACTAATCCGAAACACCAACACCTCAAGGAGACACACCACCATGAAGATCTACGACTGCATCATCCTCGGCACCGGCTACGGCGGACTGGGCATGGGCGCCCAACTTGTTCGCGACGAGCAGCAGGACTTCCTCATTCTCGAAGCAGCCGACGAGGTCGGCGGCGTCTGGCGCGACAACACCTACCCGGGTGCTGCCTGCGATACCCAGGCTCTGATCTACTGCTACTCCTACTTCCTCAACCTCGGCGTCTCCCGCATGTTCGCCGGTCAGGACGAGATGCAGGGCTACCTCAAGGCCCTCGCAGAAGAGTTCAAGCTCTACGATCACATCAAGTTCAACCACCGCATCACCCGCGCCGAGTGGAAGGAAGACCTCAAGGCGTGGGAGATCGAGGCCAACGGTGAGACCTACTACGGCCGCGTCTTCGTCGGCGCCTGGGGCCAGCTCTCCAAGCCGAAGATCCCGAACTTCCCGAACCGCGAGGCATTCCAGGGCGTGCAGTTCCACTCCGCCGAGTGGAACCACGACGTCGACCTGAACGGCAAGAAGGTTGCCGTCATCGGTAACGCGGCCTCCGCTGTCCAGCTGGTTCCGGAGGTTGCCAAGGAAGCGGAGAAGCTCTCCGTGTTCCAGCGCTCCGCAAACTACATCCTGCCGCGCAACCAGGTCATCTTCACCGAGGAGGAGACCAAGGAATTCCAGGAGAACCCGGATTCCTACCGCGCCATCCGCCAGGAAATCCACGAGGTCCGCGAGGAGGGCTTCGACCGCACCCGCAAGGGCACCGACTCCGCCGCCGAGGGTGTCGAGCAGGCCATGGAGCACCTGCGCTCCCAGGTCAACGACCCGGAGCTGGTGGAAAAGCTCACCCCGACCTTCGCCTTCGGCTGCAAGCGCATCTTGCGCTCCGATGACTTCTACCCCACCTTCAACCGTGACAACGTGGAGCTTGTCACCGCTGGTATCGAGAAGTTCACCGAGACCGGCATCCGCACCGAGGACGGTGTCGAGCACGACTTCGACGTGGTCATCTACGCCACCGGCTTCCACTCCCAGGAATTCCAGGGCGACCTGCCGATTGCCGGCCGCGACGGCATCGACCTGCGCGAGCGCTGGGGCAACTCTCCGGAGGCTTACCTGGGTATGACCGTGGATGGCTTCCCGAACTTCTTCATGCTCTACGGCCCGAATACCAACCTCAACCACCACTCCGTGGTAGCCATGCTCGAGGCACAGGACCGCTACATCTCCCAGGCCGTTGCTTACCTGCGCGAGAACCCGGAGGCAGCCCTCGACGTGAAGAAGAACGTCATCGACGAGTTCAACACCCGCATCCAGAAGGAACTCGAGGAATCTGCGTTCTCCGCTGACTGCTCCTCGTGGTACAAGAACGAGGAAGGCCGCGTCATCAACAACTGGTCCGGCAACGTTGCTGAGTACTACGAGCTCACCGACAAGCTGGAGATCAACGACTACGAGCTGGTCTAGAAGGTAGTGATCACGATGCACACTCTGCACGACGAATACTCCGGGCGCCCCGTCGCTGAGGATGCGTGGAAGGCGCTGAAGCCTTTCCGCGATGGTGGAGCGAAGTCCTTCCATAACTTCCCCATCCCGCAGGTGCGTGAGAACTACGTAGCCTCGGCCCACGCCAACCCTCTCCACGAAGAAAAGGAACCTGCGACCACAGATTTCCAGGTCGACCAGTTCCAGGTTCGCCTTTATGACCCCCGCCCGGAGGCAGAACGCGGCCAGGAGACCCCCGCGGTGCTCTACATGCACGGCGGTGGCTGGCTCATGGGCAACCTGGAGACCCACCACTCCTCGGTACGCCGTATCGCGGTGCTGACCGGCCTCCCGGTCGTCGCGGTGGATTATCGCCTCGCCCCGGAGCACACCTACCCGGCGGCTATCGACGATTGCCGCGCCGCCTACCGCTGGCTGTCCAACCCCGAGGCAGAGCACGGACTGACCGTGACCTCCATCGCGGTCGCCGGTGATTCGGCCGGCGGCCAGCTGGCTGCCACGTTGGCGAATGAGTTCGCGGTGCTTGACGACGTCGCCAAGCTCAGCGCCCAGATCCTGCTCTACCCGATCACGGATTGCTCCCGCGAGCGCACCGAGAACGGTGCTTCCTACAAACGCCTGGAGGAAGGCTTCCCTCTCGCCTCCGACACCATGCGGTGGTTCATCGATACCTTCGTCACGGAGGAATCCCAGCGCACCGCCACGGATCTCTCTCCGCTGCTGTTGGAAGAGCTGCCGGAGGGCCTGCCCCCGTCGCTCGTCATCACGGTGGACAACGATCCACTGGCGGATGAGGGCATCGAGTATGCCGGGAAGCTAGCTAAAGCTGGCGTCGACGTCACTCACAAGCACCTCCTGGGCTACCACCACGGGCTCTTTACCTCCGCGGCGATCATTGACCGCGGCGAGGAGGAGCTTGCTGGAATCGCCGAGTTCATCAAGGCAGTGACGAGATAACAGCTATCGCTCCATCACACACGGGGCAGGCACCCTTCCTAGGCGGCCTGCCCCGTCTGCATAAGTAGAAGCATTAATCCATCCACAGTTAGGTTCACCATGCTTAAACGCTCATTCGGCATCGCGATGGCCTTCATCGGCGTGCTCGCGGGAGCCTCCTTCGCGTCCGGCCGTGAGGCCCTCCAATACTTCGTTGCCTTCGGAAACATGGGCATCGTCGGTGCCATCGTCACCGCACTGGCCATGACCATTTCCGGAATCACCATTCTCCAATTGGGTTCTTATCACCGCGCAAAAGAACACACTTCTGTGTTCAACGCGGTGTCCACGCCAATTGTGTCGAAGATCCTTGACTTCGCCACGCTGACCTGTCTTTTCTGCATCGGCTTCGCCATGTTCGCCGGCGCCGGCACCAACCTCAACCAGCAGTGGGGCTGGCCGGTGTGGATCGGTGCGATCCTCATGCTCATTCTCACGCTGCTGACTGGTTTGCTCGATGTCGACAAGGTGACCATCGCCATTGGCGCTATCACCCCGTTCATCATCATCCTGCTGACCATCGGCACCGTGTATACCGTGTTGACGTCCAGCCCCGATTGGTCACACCTCAACGAGCAGGCGCAGACCATTCCCACCACGCTGCCCAACTGGTGGGTCTCCGCCATCAATAACTTGGGCCTCAACGTCATCGTGGTGGTCTCCATGATGATCGTCATCGGCGGCAACTTCCTCGATGCCAAGGAAGTGGGCTATGGCGGCATCCTCGGCGGCCTGTGCTTCCTGTTCCTGCTCGCGGTCCTGGTGGGCGGCCTCTACGTTTCGGTGGGCCCGATTACCGACGCCGAAATGCCAACCTTGGCCATGATTGAGCAGATTCATCCAGCGCTCGGAGTCGCCATGTCCATTGCTATCTACGGCATGATTTATAACACCGCCATCGGTATGTTCTATGCCTTTGCCAAGCGCCTGACCCGTGGCAAGCCACAGCACTTCTACAAGGTTTATGTCATCTCGGTGCTCATCGGATTCGTGCTCTCCTTCGTCGGCTTCTCTAACCTCATCGGCTGGGTATATCCGATTCTGGGCTACATGGGTATCGCCATCATGTTCATCATCGGCTTTGCTTGGATGAAGAACCGCAAGGACCTGCAGTCTGAGGCCGATCTGCGCCGCCGTGCCCGCGAACTACTCAAGAAGCGTTTTGAGAATGACAACCATCTCTCTGATGAGGAAATGCGCGAGCTTTCCGCTATCGCCCGCAATTCCTCCATTCCCGAATCTGACTTCATCAGAGAAATCATGACTGAGGTCGATTCCGAGGACGTGCCCGAAGAGCTGCAGATTGGTGATGGCAAGCTCCACGCGCTCATCACTGGCAAGCCCATTCCGCGCACTAAGAAAAAAGTCTGATCCTAATAATCTGATCCAAATAAACTGTAGGCATGTCTCTCCTCGGCACCGTACTCTCCCGCCTCGCCAGCGGCACCCGTGTCCCCGACGAGCTGCGAGAGCAACTGGATGCCGAGGAGCTCAGTTCGCTTCGGGCCGTTGAGGAGACCATGCGCGCCAACCACACGTGGCGGGTGATGTCGACCAAGCTGCTCGATGTTTCCCAGATGCTCAACTCGGGCCGCGAATCATCTGATATCTTCCACGCCATCGTGCGCCACGCGCGCACCACTATTGGCACGGACGTGGGTTATCTCAGCCTCAACGATGAGGGCTCCGGCTTTACCAAAGTGCTGGCCACCAGCGGTGTCGTCACCGAAGAATTCCGCACCATCAACATGCCGATGGGATCTGGAATTCTCGGCATTGTGGCCGCCACCAACCGCCCGGCGTGGACCTATGACCATTCCGCCGACCCCAACGTCACGCACGTGGATTACGTGGACCGCGCGGTGGAGGCCGAGGGAATCCGCGGAATCCTAGGTGCCCCGATTCGTATTGCCGGGCGCACCATCGGCGCGCTGCTCGTGGGCGACCGCCACCCCCGCCACTACACGCACGAGGAGATTGCCGCGCTCGAGGTGCTTGGCTCTATTACCTCTGTGGCATTGGAAAATGCGCAAGTCATTGAGAGCCAGGGCGAATCCGTTGCCGAGCTAACCCGCTCGCAGATAGCTCTGAGCCGCCATGTGGAAGAGCTGCAGTGGCTCAATGAGGTCAACGCGAAACTGCTCCACGTGCTCATGAACAATGCCAGCTTCGAAGAGCTGGAACGCGTGCTGACTGAAAGTCTCGACGCTCCGGTGATGCTGTGGACCACGGAGGATGCCCCGGACGCTCCCCCAGCAAGCACGTTCCCCGTGGAGTTTAATGGCCGCGCACTGGGCACGATTGGTGTGGACAAGCAGCTCAGCGACGCCGAACTGCGCGTCATCAGCCATGCTTCCGCGGCCTTTACGTCGATCGCCCTTTTTGCTGAGGCGCTTGTCGACGCCACTGCGCGCAAAGTCGATGACCTGGTCTACGCCGTGGCGCTGGGTAATGCCGGGCGTGAGGAGATCGCCCGCCTGCGACATCTGACGGGTATCAGCCTGATCTCCTCAGCACAGCTGTATTTCGTGGGCCTGCACTCAGCAAAGAGCCTGCCCACTCGTCCGCAGCTGGAACACCTCTTACCGGGTAATGCCGCTATTACGCACCACGATCAGCACGTGTGCGTGCTGTACCAGCCGGATCGAGGTATCGATGCGGCGCTGGCCCCGCTGCTATCTGAGTTCCCCGATTTAACGGTCTCCGCCATCGGCTTTGATGGCCTGAGTGAAGCACGCAGCGCACATGATTCCGCCATGTCTTACCTGGAATCAGCGCTCGCCCTGGGAGTGCGCGGCCGTCTGATCACCGAGGACTCCCTGGGCACGGTGGGCCTCATCTTGGGGGCGGACCCTCACGCATTGAACGCTCTATCCACGCGCACCATCGGCCCGCTGCTGTGTTATGACGAGGAGCATTCCACGGAGCTAACCGATACCGCCCACCACTATCTGCTCTCCGGGCACAGCATCCCGCAGACGGCCCGCGCCATGTTCATCCACCCCAACACGGTGCGCCAGCGCCTCGACCGCATCGCTGAGCTGATGGGTGATGAATGGGCCGTCGGCCAGCGCGGGCTCGATGTCTTCGTGGCGCTGCGCGCCCACGCGCTCGCCAAGTAGACAATTCCCCATCTATACCCCCATCTGATGTAATTTCTCCCATACCGTTCCTGCCCTCATCGACGTTCTGTGGCGTACATTACGTTGCATTAACCCACCCGATGTCTGGAGGTAGATATGTCTGACACGATTACCATTCGCGGCGCCGTCCTGGAGCGCTCCGGCGATGAGCGTCCCTACGCCGACTCCAAGCCCATTACCGTGAGCGAGCTCGAGCTCACCGCCCCCGGCGAAGGCGAGATCCTGGTCAAGATCACCGCCGCTGGCCTCTGTCACTCCGACCTCTCAGTGGTCAACAACAACCGCCCCCGCCCGCTGCCGATGCTTTTGGGTCACGAGTCCGCTGGCATCGTCGAGAAGATCGGCCCAGGCGTGACCAACGTCAAGGTTGGCGACCACGTGGTCATGACCTTCCTGCCGCGCTGCGGCGAGTGCGCCGGCTGCAAGACCGACGGCAAGATGCCCTGTGAGGTCGGCTCCAAGACCAACAACGAGGGCACCCTCATCCGCGGTACTCGCCACCTCACCCGCAATGGTGAGATGGTCCAGCACCACCTCGGTGTTTCCGGCTTCGCCACCCACGCAGTGGTTTCCGAGCTCTCCGTCGTGCCGGTGGGCTCCGATGTCCCGGCGGATATCGCCGCTATTCTCGGCTGCGCCATCCTTACTGGCGGCGGCGCCATCCTCAACGAAATCGATCCAAAGCCCGAAGACAGCATCGCCGTCGTCGGCCTCGGTGGCGTGGGCATGGCCGCCATCATCACCGCCGCTGCGCTCGGCGTGAAAGAGATCGTGGGCATCGACATGCAGAAGGACAAGTGCGAAAAGGCCCTCGAAATCGGTGCTACTTCCGCCATGACCCCGCAGGAAGCTGAAGAGTCCGGCAAGAAGTTCACCGCCGTCGTGGAGGCCGCCGGCCACCCGAAGGCACTGGAAACCGCCTACAAGGTCACCGCACCGGGCGGCCTGACCGTCACCGTTGGCCTGCCGGCACCGGGCTCCACCATCACCATCGACCCGCTCGTGATGACCTCAGAGGCACGCCGCGTACACGGTTGCTACCTGGGTTCTTCCGTTCCGTCGAAGGACATCCCGAAGTACGAGCAACTGTGGCGCGAGGGCAAGCTCAACGCCGAGGCCCTGATCTCCGACCACATCAAGCTCGAGGACATCAACACCGCCATGGACCGCCTGTCCGACGGTGTGGCACTGCGCCAGATCATCGAGTTCGACTAGGTAGAGCTCGGCTAAACCTCAACCACTTCACCTTTCCTCACCAAGCCCTGCGCGGTTCGCGCCCGTAGGGCTTGGTCCCTTTTCTTTGAAAGGAGGCCGTCATGGCCGCAACCACCGAAGCCGCCGAACCCGAAGAGCAGGGAATCGGTCAAGCTTCGCCCCACTGGAAGATGGGGCCCTTTGATGTCCGCTTGCCGTTCGTGCACTACCGCATTGAGTGGCCGGACTTTGCCCAAGGTTTGTTCATGTGCGTGGTCGACCTGGGAGCTATCCCTCTCATGACTGAGGCCCTCGGCATGCCCTATGAGGCGGCACTGGCCGTCGTCATGCTCAACGGCCTTCTCTACCTGACCCACCACCTCTTGGGTGACCCGGTTGTCCCGGGTTGGATTACCCCAGCTATTCCGCTGCTGACGGTCTACATCCAGACCTTCCCGGAAGGAGAGCAGCGAATCTGGGCGCTCATCAGTTTCCAGCTCTTGTTGGGCATATTCTCCTTAACACTGGGTATAACTGGGTGGGCGTCAAAGGTCGTTCGCCTCATTCCTTCAGGCCTGCGCGCCGGTATCGTGCTTGGTGCCGGTATTGCAGCGATTATCTCGGTATTTCAAGAAGACGGACGTTTCCACTCCTTCCCTATCACCATCACCATCGCGGTGGCCGTAGCCTTCTTCCTCATGTATTCGCGCGGCTTCCAGGCACTGCGGCAGAAGGCCGCCGGCTGGCGTTTCCTGGCTTCGCTAGGCATCCTGCCCGCCATCTTCGTCGCGGTCTTCGTCGCACCGCTGGCCGGCGAGGCACCGTGGCCGGACGTGGAGTGGGGCTTCTCCAAGCCTGACTTCATCACGCTGTGGTCTGAGTACACGGTCTTCGGCGTTGGCTTGCCGCCGGCGCACATGTTCCTTACCGCCATCCCCACAGTGTTGGCTGCCTACATCGTCGTCTTCGGTGACGTCCTGCAAGCCAACGCCGTTCTCAAGGAAGCCGACCATGTCCGTACGGATGAGGCCGTGGTCTACAGCCCGTCGCGCGCACACCTCCTCTTCGGCGGCCGCAACATGCTGATGTCCATCATCGGCCCAGACATCGCCATGTGTGGTCCACTGTGGGCGGCGATGCACGTGGTCATCGTTGAGCGCTACAAGCAGGGCAAGCGCGCCATGCGCACCATATTCGGTGGCGCGGGCTCCTTCCGCTGGGGCACCAACACGGGCCTCCTCCTGCTACCGATTACCTCCTTCGTTGAGCCTATCCTGCCGGTGGGCTTGGCACTGACGCTCATCATCCAGGGCTTCGTATCCGTGCGTGTGGGCATCATGGAGGCCAAGAACCAGAAAGACCTCGGCATCGCAGGCGTAACCGCTGGCGTGCTGGCCACCCAGGGCGCCGCGTGGGGATTCGCCGCCGGCATCATTATGGTGCTGGTCATCTACGGCAAGGACATGTTCAAGGACGAGCGCGACGGCACCATCCGCAACTTCGATGAGATCGATCCGGAGGAAGGCTTCGCCGACGCCCAGGCGGATTTCACAGAGCTGGCAGAACTCAATGATCTGGACGCTGACGGGCACCCGATCGATCCGAACGCCCACCGCACAGAATCCAAAAACTCTCCAAAATCTAGCGAGACCTAAGCTCAACCAGCTTATTCCCCCAAGGTGCTTCCCTCCCCGATAGCAGTTCATCCCTAGCTGCAGGGGAGGGTTTCGCATTTCATCCTTCTTTGTCAGCTATTCAAGAAGCTGCTGGATGGAATCTGTTTTATCCGTGGGGCTGTGTTCTCTAAATAGGCGTCACAAATTTAAGCCTCATCGGATGATAGGAACTTTTCCAACAGGGCTTCCAAACCAGTTTCAAACGACTTGTCCGCGCGAAGTTTAGATTGTTCGCTCTCCTCCGAAGACTGCTCTCGGAATTGCGCCAGGTAGATGTCATTCATCCTGTTCAATGGGCTATCTCCAGGCCCAGGCGATTCAAAAATATTCAAAGGCGCATGAACGTCGTAAGCAGATCCAAAAACTAGAGATTCTACTGCGACAAGCCTCGTAATCACTTCCGGTTCGGGAACTCCAGCAAGTGCAATTACTTGGACGAGCAATTCGTACATCGAAATCGTTTGCGGCGAACCATAAAGTGGAAGCTCAGTAATTACACGAATCAGCGGGATGTTATCAGCCAGAATATCCCGATACGACCATGCCCATTGCCGAAGCGCATCAGCTGCTGGCAGTTCCCCTGCAAGGGCGAGCTTCAGCGACGAAGTATCGACTTTAGCGATGATGTCATCTTGAACCAGAGCCAGCAGTTCTTCTTTATTCGAAATGTGATTATAGAGCGCTGCGGTACTGACCTTCATTGACCGAGCTACCGCTGACATCGATAGGGATTCAAGCCCCTTGCGATCAACAATTTGCAGTGCGGCTGATGCTATTTTTTGCCGGTTCACCAGCGCTTTCACTGGCCGCCCTTTGGGGCGCGAAACATTTACCATTGTGATCCCTACAATTCTTACCGCGCGTTTGTTACTGTAGTCACAACGTTAAATTAAACCCTTTAATTTAACGTTGAAACACCATCGTCCATACGAAGGTCTCACTCACCGCATACCTACTGCACGCGAAGGAGAAACGCTCCAATGGTCACGCAACGTAATGGTAATCCCAACGCCGAAGAGCGCACAGTCGATGTTGTAATCATCGGCGCCGGCGCTTCAGGGCTAATGGCTGCCCGTACCCTCAAGAAAGCAGGAAAATCAGTCTGCGTTCTCGAAGCCCGCAATCGCGTGGGCGGCCGTACTTGGAACGGAAAGGTACTCGACGACCAAGGTACTGAACACTTCATTGAGATCGGCGGCCAGTGGATTTCGCCCGATCAAACGCGCCTCACCGAACTCGTCCAGGAGCTCGGACTCGAGACTTTTGATCGGTACCGCGAAGGAAAGTCAGTCTACGTGTCCCCAGATGGCACCCGCCACGAATTTGAGGGAGATACCTTCCCGACGTCAGAGGAAACCGCCTCCGAGATGAATCGATTGATCGCTGAGCTCAATCAGCTGGCCGAGGAAGTCGACGCTAACGCCCCTTGGGAGCACCCACGAGCCAAAGAACTCGATAGCCAATCCTTCCGTGACTGGTTAGAAAGCCTATCTGACGATTCTGAGGCAATTGACAACATCTCGCTTTACATTTCCTCTGGAATGCTTACTAAGCCTTCCCGCACCTTTTCCGTACTTCAAGCAGCTCTGATGGCTTCATCTGCTGGTTCTTTCGACAACCTTGTTGATGAAAACTTCTTGCTTGATAAGCGAGTTGCCGGCGGCATGCAGTCAGTTTCCATAACGATGGCAGAGGAACTCGGCGATGACGTCATTCTCAGTTCACCTGTTCGCACTCTCGAATGGGCTACGCCAGATCCTTCTACGGCAGACGCCCCCAACAATGTTGAAGCGGACGTCCGCAATGGTGTGGACAACAATGGTGGACCGGGAACCGTAACTGCCTACTCTGATCGCGCTGTTGTCCATGCTAAAAACGCTATCCTTGCGGTTCCGCCAAACCTCTATAGTCGCATTTCCTACGTGCCTCCCCTGCCGCGAGAACAGCATGTTGCCCATCAGCACATTTCCATGGGTCTCGTCATCAAAGTTCATGCAGTCTATGAAACTCCCTTCTGGCGTGAAGAGGGACTGTCCGGTACTGCATTCGGTGGCGATCGACTCGTTGCCGAAATCTATGACAACACCAATTACGGCAAAAACTTCGCAGGCGGTGAGGAAGGAAAAGAAGACGCATTCGGCACATTGGTTGGCTTTGTTTCCGACGTTTACGCCGAAGAGATGTGGGCTCTCCCCGCTGAAGAACGCAAAGAGCGCATCCTCGATGCAATGTCCATTTACCTTGGTGACAAGGTGAAGAAGCCAATCGCATTCTTCCTCTCCGATATGGCGGCCGAAGAATGGACTCGCGGAGCCTACGCAACGTCATACGATTTGGGTGGACTATCGCGTTGGGGCCATCTTCAGAACAAACCAACCGGCCCTATCTATTACTCCTCTTCTGACATCGCTGGTGCAGGTTACCAGCACGTCGACGGCGCGGTGCGTATCGGTGAAGCCGTTGCGAAACAGATTCTTGGGCAGGGATAAGCGGTGACTGTTCATGAATCCACCCACAGATTTTCCGCGCCGCAGGGCTAACGGCTCTCTGCTAGTCGCATACATCGACACCTCTGACGGTCATGATGCTCTCCATTTAGGAATTGCTCTCGCGCGTGAGCGCCAGGTCAACCTGAAGATAGTCTCGGTTATTCCTCCTGTTAGTCCTCAAGGTTTTGGTGTTCAGACTCAAGATCCTGGTTACAACGCGATTGTGCGAGAACAAACCGAACAGCGTCTCGCCAGTGCGTTAAATAGTCTTCCCGCTGACATTTCTGCGACATGGCACGTCGTCGAGGGGACAGAACCCGCTCTTGCCTTGAATGATGTCGCGCAAAAACTTGAGTGCGATTTAATCGTCGTCGGAGCACGCTCAGGCGGACTTTTGAACCGATTCCGCATCGGTACAGTACCCAGTTCATTGCTATACACAGCACAAACACCAGTAGCGCTAGCTCCTCAAGACTATTCATATCCAGGACCGATAACGAGTATTTCTGCCCTTGTTGGCCCGCGCCGAGGACGATCAGATGTCGCGGCAATCGGACTCGACCGCGCAAACCGCCGAGAGATTCCATTACGCATCATTACCTTGAAGATCTCCGGAGAAGATGCCGGGCACGGATTTGAGCTCCCACTCTCGGAGGCAATCGAAGAAGCGGTTTCCAAGGGACAAGCGTCACGCATCACTACTTCGGGATCAAGTGTCCAGTCAGCGCTGCGAAACCTTAGCTGGGAAGAGGGCGAAGTGGCAGTTCTTGGTTCTGCGCGTATTGCCGGCGATGGTCGGCTCTTCCTTGGCACAACTGCTCATCGAATCCTCAAGCACTTACCAGTTCCAACCATTGTTGTCCCTTCGGGCTACATGTCGCTGAAAGGAGGTGCTCCCTCATGAGTGAACAACCAGCAGTTTCAGAGAAAGGATTGGCAGTCGGCAAAGTCGGTTTGCTCGGAGCTGTCGTCATTGGCATTAGTTGTTTGGCGCCAACTTACACACTCACTTCGGGAATCGGTCCTGCCATCTCGGCCGTGGGCGTCTTCGTTCCAGCCGTTCTCATTCTGGGGTTTATCCCCATGCTGCTTGTGGCCTTTGCTTACCGCGAGCTCAACAACCGTGCTCCTGATTCAGGAACCACTTTTACATGGGCGACCAAAGCCTTCGGCCCGTGGGTCGGTTGGATGGGTGGCTGGGGTCTGATCGCCGCCACGATATTGGTCCTATCGAACCTTGCCGCAGTGGCCGTTGACTTCTTCTATCTGCTCATCGCACAGCTTGCCGGTAGACCAGAGCTCGCTGAACTCACACGCAACCTCTGGGTAAATATTCCAACCACACTTGTGTTCTTAGTTGCTGCAGCTTGGGTCGCGTATCGAGGTATGGACACAACGCAGAAGATGCAATACATCCTCGTTGCAATTCAAATCATCGCAATTGTCTCCTTCGATGTCGCAGCATTATGGAGGGCTTACAACGGAGATGGATTCGATTTCACCCCCATCCAATTCAGCTGGTTCAACCCATTTGAAATCAAGGACTTCTCGGTGGTTGCTGCCGGAATCTCCCTATCCATCTTCATGTTCTGGGGCTGGGATGTCACCCTAACTATGAATGAAGAAACGAAAAACCCAGAAAAAACTCCTGGCCGGGCGGCTACCGTCGTCATCGTCATCACGATCATTTTGTATGTACTTACAGCGGTAGCCGTTATGGCATGGGCGGGCATCGGCGAAAGCGGACTAGGCGCCGGTAACCCAGACAATCAGGAATCAATTTTTGCAGTGCTTTCTTACCCGGTTATGGGCCCATTTGCCATCCTTATTTATATCTCGGTTCTAGCTAGCTCTTTTGCATCCTTGCAATCCACGCTGGTTAGCCCCGCCCGCACGATTCTGGCGATGAGCTATTACAAAGCTCTTCCCCCACAATTGGCTCGAATCAGCCCACGATTCCAAACTCCAACCGTCGCAACGATTGTCGCAACCGTCGTTTCTGGAGCCTTTTATGCCATAACAAGAGTGCTCTCAGAGAATGCACTTTGGGACACAATTGCTGCTCTTGGTCTCATGATTTGTTTCTATTACGGCATCACAGCAGTTGCCTGTCTGTGGTATTTCCGAAAAGAACTCTTTACTTCAGTAAGGAACTTCCTGTTTAAGTTTCTATGCCCGTTGCTGGGCGGTGGCTTCCTTCTCTTAATGTTTTTCATCACCGCTTATGACTCCATGGACCCGAGCTTTGGTTCCGGTTCTTCTCTTGGAGGGGTCGGAATCGTCTTCATCCTGGGCGCCAGCATCCTCGTGCTCGGATTAATCCTCATGTTCATTACCCGACTCCGCAACCCAGATTTCTTCACGGGCTCAGTAATCAGCCGTAGTGAATCCAGTTCAGATACAACAACCCCAAACTTTTCCTAGGAGGAAAAATGTCTCAGTACCGTGTACAGAATCCAGTCAACAACAAGATCATTGAAACTTTCGATGCTCTCGATGATGCTGCTATTGAGCCAATCCTCGAAGCTTCTTCCGTAGCTTTCACCGAATGGTCTGGAACTCCAGTCTCACAACGAGCAGAAATTGTGGCCAAGGCAGCTTCACTCTTTGAAGAACGCAAAGAAGAACTCGCTGCCATCATTGCTGAAGAGATGGGGAAGCCACTTCCGGAAGGCGTTGAAGAAGCCGAGTTCTCATCTGCCATCATCCAGTACTATGCGGACAACGCGGAGAAGTTTCTCGCGGATCAAGAGATCCCTACGGAGGCGGACGGTAAGGCATTCATTCGCCGCCGCCCATTCGGGCCTCTGCTCGGCATCATGCCGTGGAACTTCCCGTACTACCAGGTAGCGCGATTTGCAGGACCCAACCTTGTCGCAGGAAACACCATCATCCTTAAACACGCGGAGATTTGCCCGCGTTCTGCTCTGGCGATCGAAAAGATCTTTCTCGATGCCGGCCTTCCGGCAGGGGTGTACACCAATGTTTTTGCTACCCATGAGCAAATCTCTACCTTGATCGCAGATCCCCGCGTTCAAGGAGTTTCTCTTACCGGATCCGAGCGGGCCGGAGCTATCGTTGGTGCACAGGCTGGCCAGCACCTCAAGAAAGCTGTACTCGAGCTTGGAGGTTCAGATCCATATGTCATCCTCGACACGGATGATGTTAAGGCTTCAGCCGAACTCGCTTGGGGTACGCGTATGTACAACACCGGCCAAGCCTGCAATTCAAACAAGCGGCTTATTGTCGCAGAAGACATTTATGACGAGTTTGTTCAAGAACTAGTTAATCTTGCGCAACAAATGGAGCCAGGACTACCGGATACTGCCGGGGAAACTGTGTATGCCCCGCTATCTTCCCGTAGCGCTGCAGAGAACCTCAAAGAACAGATCGAGCGCGCTGTTTCTGCTGGAGGCCAGCTACTGGCGGGTGGTGAACTCTCAGAGGAGGGCGCCTACATCTCCCCTGCAGTAATCACAGATATCCCTCGAGGTAGCGATTCCTATTATGAGGAATTCTTTGGACCGGTCGCCACGGTCTACAAGTTTAAGACTGATGAGGAAGCGCTCGAGATAGCTAACGACAATGTCTTCGGCCTTGGCGCAGCAGTGTTCTCTCAAGACTCCAAGCGAGCCCAAGCAATTGCTGAGCGCATCGAATCTGGCATGAGCAACGTCAATACACCAACTGGTGAAGGTCCTGAACTCCCCTTTGGTGGTGTCAAGCGTTCAGGTTTCGGTCGCGAGCTTGGTTCACTTGGTATCGAGGAGTTCATCAATAAACAGATGTACTTCATCGCCAACTAAACACAGCTAGGCCCGAAGCCTCTTCATCAAGGGACTTCGGGCTACTTTTAGCTAAACGCCTGCTCCCCCGTCAGCACACGCCCCAGAATCAGCGTGTGGATCTCATCGGTGCCCTCGTAGGTGCGCACCGATTCCAGGTTGGCGGCGTGCCGCAGCGGCGAGTAGTCCGCGGTGACGCCGTTGCCGCCCAAGATGGTGCGGGCTTGGCGGCAAATCTCGATGGCGGTGCGGCAGTTCGCCAGCTTGCCCACCGAAATTTGATAAGGCTCCAACGTTCCCGCGTCCTTGGCGCGGCCCAGGTTGAGCGCCAACAGCTGCCCCTTGTTCAGCTCCACCGCCATATCGACCAGCTTTTGCTGCGTGAGCTGGAAGGATGCCAACGAGCGGTCGAATTGCTTGCGCTCCTTGGCATACTTCAGCGCCACCTCCAAGGAATCGCGCGCAGCGCCCAAAGCGCCAAAGCTAATGCCGAAACGCGCCTCATTAAGACACATGAACGGCCCCTTGAGGCCAGGGTGCTTGGGCAGCAGGGCGTCGCCAGGCACGGCCACACCATCCAGCGAAATATCGCACTGGATGGAAGCGCGCATCGACAGCTTGCGAGTGATTGGGGTAGCTCTAAAACCCGGCGTAGATGTCGGCACAATGAACCCGCGCACGCCCGCCTCCACCCCGGCGGCGGAGGCATCCTCCTCGGACACCTTGGCCCAGATGATGGCCACCCCGGCCACGCTTGCCAGGCCAATCCAGCGCTTCGCGCCATCCAGAACCCACTCGCCTGAGCGGTAGCGCGCCACCGTCGCCATGCCCGCCGGGTCGGAGCCCGCGGTCGGCTCCGTTAGCCCGAAGCAGCCAATGACGTCACCGGCGGCCATCTTAGGCAACCATTGCTGCTTCTGTTCCTCCGAGCCGTGCTTATAAATGGCCGACATCGCCAGCGAGCCCTGCACCGAGACCACCGTGCGAATTCCCGAATCGCCGGCCTCTAGCTCCTGCATGGCCAGCCCGTATTCCACGGCAGTGCGCCCGGCACAGCCGTAGCCTTCCAGGTGCATCCCGAACAGACCAGCCTCCGCGAGCACCGGGAAAATCGATTCCGGCAGCACCGCGTCCTCGTACCACTGCGCCACGTGCGGGCGGATGTGCTCATCCACCAGTGCGGCCACGCGGTCACGCGTGGCTTTTTCTTTTTCGCTCAGGAGGGCATCGATTCCCAGCAGATCCGTCATGGCATTCTCCTCACGGTTCGAGTGACGAACCACAATTCGTATGTATAGTAATACGCATCACTCTACCTGCTCCCCCAAGGAGGAACAATGCGCGCGCCCGCCAACGCCATCCCGGTGCCCCTCGCTTTGCGGTGGTCCGACCAGGACGCGAACGCCCACGTCAACAACGCCACGATAGTCACCCTCCTCGAGGAGGCACGCGTCCGCGCAGCCGCCGCACTGACCGGCCCCGTCGCCACCGATACCTACGCTCACGTGGTGCGATCCCTCGAAGTGCAGTACGAGGCCGAGCTCACCTACACCGATTCCATCGAGGCGCGGGTGTGGATTTCCCGCATCGGAACCACCTCCTACCAGGTCGCCCACGAACTCATCCAGGACGGCACCTCGTGCGTGTTCGCCACGGCGACGCTGGTGCTTATCGACGTCTCCGCGCGCCGCCCCATCCCCCTGCCCGAGGACCTCACCGAGCGCCTGCGCGCTCATTTCTCCGAATAGCCATTCACCACCTTTAGCCCAGAACTTCCATCCACTTCTCCCCAATTGCTAGTCACCCACAAAGGAGCACCACCCTCATGATTTCCACCCGCGTTACCGAGATGCTCGGCATCACTCACCCCATCATCCAAGGCGGCATGCAGTGGGTCGGCCGCGCTGAGCTTGCCGCTGCCGTATCTAATGCCGGCGGCCTCGGCGTCGTCACCGCGTTAACCCAGCCCACCCCGGAGGACCTGCGCCACGAGATTCGCCGCACCCGCGAGCTCACCGACAAGCCCTTCGGCGTCAACCTCACCATGCTGCCGGCGATTACCCCGCCGCCCTATGCGGAGTACCGCGACGTCATCATTGAGGAAGGCGTAAAGATCGCCGAAACCGCCGGCAATAATCCCAAGGAGCACATGCCGGCTTTCAAGGACGCGGGTATCACCGTCATCCACAAGTGCACCTCCGTGCGCCACGCGCTCAGTGCGCAAAAGGTGGGCGTGGACATCGTCAGCATCGATGGCTTCGAATGCGCTGGCCACCCTGGCGAGGATGACATCCCGGGCTTGGTCCTCATTCCCGCCGCCGCGGATCAACTCGATATCCCCATCATCGCCTCGGGCGGTTTCGCGGATGGCCGCGGCCTGGCCGCCGCGCTCGCTTTGGGCGCCGAGGGCATCAACATGGGCACCCGCTTCGTGGCCTCTACGGAGGCGCCGGTGCACGAGAACGTTAAGCAGGCCATCGTGGAGCGCTCCGAGCTGGATACCCAGCTCATCCTCCGCGAGCTGCGCAATTCCACCCGCGTGGCCAAGAATGCGGTGAGCGATGAGGTGGCCGAGCGCCTCGCCCAAGGTGCGGAGTTCGGCGATATCCGCCACCTCGTTGCCGGCAAGCGCGGCCGCGCGGTTTACGAGACTGGTGACTTGGATGCGGGTGTGTGGACCTGTGGTACCTCGCAGGGGCTTATCCACGATGTCGCCCCGTGCTCCGAGATCGTCTCCCGCATTTCCGCCGATGCCCAGCGCATCATCTCCTCCCTCACCGAACTCGTTAAGGACTAACCATGACCGAAGCCATCCTCACCCGCCGCGAAGGCTCCGCCCTTATCGCCCAGATCAACAACTCCGCGCGGCGCAACGCCATTGCCAAGGAACACTGCGAAGCACTTTCGGCCGCGCTTGCCGACGCCTCCCAAGACCCCTCCATCCGCGCCCTCATCATCACCGGTGATGAGACCGCCTTCTGCGCGGGCGCGGACATCGTGGCGGCGGCACAGGCTGCGGCTGCAGCGCAGCAGTCGGGCGAGACCCCCAACCCGGCTGAGTCGACGATGCTGCCGCAGCTCAACGCGCTCGTCACCGAAATCCAGGCCGCCGAGATTCCCGTCATCGCCGCGGTCGAAGGCGCAGCCGCCGGCGCTGGGGCATCGCTGGCCTTCGCCTGCGATCTCATCGTGGCTGCTGAAGAATCCTATTTCACGCTGCCCTTCGGCAAGATCGGCCTTATCCCGGACGGCGGCGTAAGCCTCACCGCACTCGCCTCCGTGGGGCGCCACCGCGCTCTTGCCTTGGCACTGCTGCAGGACAAGCTCGGCGTCGCCGAAGCGGAGGCGGCTGGGATCGTCGCCAAGCGCGCGCCCCAGGGCCAAGCCCTCGAGGCCGCGCTGCAGCTAGCCCAACGCCTGCATATCGCGCCACGTGACGCCCTGGCCAAGGCCAAGGAAGCCATCAACCGCACCGCACTGGGGCAGCTCGATGAGCAGCTCGCCTGGGAGGAGCCCACGCAGTACGCACAGATGGATTCGGCAGGCCACAAGGAAGGCGTCATGGCTTTCCTGGAGAAGCGGCCCGCGCGCTTTGATTAGCGGCGGTTTTGACTAGTAGAAAACTGCCAGGGAGACCACATGGTGAATCCAGCGTCGCCCGCCATACTCTGTCTTGTGCGTTTGAGAGAGCGCATGCGAGAGAGAGAACCCCTCACCCTCCAGAGGGCGGCCAGTGGCCGATAATCGGAGGGACTTGATAGAGACGCCGTTGGGCCCCTTTCTTCGAGAAATCGAAAAAGGGGCCCAACGGTGTTTTCACCTAGTGTGGACCTCATGAGCACCGCTGCCCTAGACCTCCATGCCTGCGCCACCGCACGCGCTGCGGAGCTTCCCGGAGCCACGCTGACGCACCCCTTCGGGCCGGACTGGGACGTCTTTAAGGTGCGCGGCAAGGTCTTCCTTCTTCTCACCGCCGTGGCTGGTTCCCAGCAAGCCATCCTCAAGGTCGAGCCCCTCGATGGCGAAGCGCTGCGCAGCGAGTATTCCTTCATCACACCCGGCTACCACATGAATAAGCGCCATTGGGTTTCCGTGTATCCCGACGCCAACCTCACCCCGCAGCTGCTGGCCGAACTCGTAACGGACTCCTACCGCCTCGTGGTGGAGAAACTCCCTCGCTCACAACGGCCCATCGATCCCTCCACCTTTGGTTAGGGTTGTCAACGTAAACATTTGCGGACGCGAGTCCCCAACTCTTACGCTGGATCGCGTGAGCAAAAATGAGCTAATCGATGAGACCATTGCGGAATATCGCCGCTTCGAGCGCGCCCGCGCGCGGTTCGACACGGAAGCGCGCCGCGAATACGGGATCACCGGCTCCCATCTTTCGCTTCTCCGGCTCATCGATAAGAAGAGCCCCATCCCCATCCTGCAGCTGCGCAAGGAGTTGGGATGGCAGCCCGCCACCATCGGGCAAGCGGTCAAGCGCTTGGTGCGCGATGAGCTTATCTCCATCGATGATGATCCGGAAGATCTTCGCCGCCGCCTGTGCAGCATCACCGAGGAAGGCCAGCACTTCTTGCTCCACGTCCCCCTCACCGGCCCAGTGCGCCTGCGCACCTACGAGCACAGCGAGGAAGAACTAAAAGCAATGAAGCGCGGATTCGAAATCGCGATGAAGGCCTTCGGGTATGAACCGTGGAGCGATAACGACTAGCGCTCGCCGCACCCGGATTCCACGAGGCGCTGAGCCACGTGCGTCAACACGTCCACACCGGCCACGCAGTCTTCCTCCGTGGTGAACTCCTTTTCGTTGTGTGAAATGCCGTCGACGGACGGGATGAAGAGCATGACCGTCGGCACCACCTCTTTCAGGTTGGTCGAGTCATGCCCGGCCACCGTGTAAATCTCTTGGTGCGGATACCCCAGCTCTTGCACGACCTCACGGGCTAATTCCACGCCGGCGGCCGGGTAAGGGTTAAGCGCCCACTCGTGCGTCGGGGTGAGTTCAACCGAGGTGCGGGATTCTTCTTCTGCGTCGGCGATAATCTCCTGCAGGCGCGCTTGGGCCTTGTCCAGTACCTCAGTGGACGGCGAGCGCACATCGACATTGAAGCGCACCTCGCGGGCGATGGTTACCGGCGAATTCGGCTCCAGCGTTAACTGCGAAACCGAGGCCTGCAGCTGGCCTTCATCGAATTCATGGGTCAAGCGCTCCACTGAAGCAATGATGAGGGAGGCACCGAAGAGCGCATCCTTCCTATCGGCCATGAGAGTGGAACCGGTATGACCCTGTTCACCGGAGACCACCGCTTGGAATTTCTTCGCGCCCCACGTGGCGGTGACCAAACCAATCGTGTTGCCGGCAGCTTCAAGTTCCTTACCTTGCTCGACGTGAATCTCCGCATAGGCCGCGAGCTTCGGAGCCTCGCCACGCGGGGACCAGCCCGCTTCCTCCTGGGCTTGCGCGACGGTGACGCCGGCAAGGTCGGTGGCGGAGTAGGCGCGCTCAAGCGCCAGCGTTCCCACAAACACGGAGCTGCCCATCATGGACGGCGCAAAGCGCGAGCCCTCCTCGTTGAACCAGTTGATGACCGCCAGGTTATAGCGCGCCTTGGCGCCCGATTGCGCCACGCGCCCGGCCGCGTGGGCTGCGGCCAGCACGCCATAGGCGCCGTCGAAACGGCCAGCCAAGGGCTGCGAATCCAGGTGCGAGCCCAGGCCCACGTACTCGGCGCCGGGGGCAAGCTCGAAGAGCCCGTACTGGTTGCCAATCTCGTCGTAGATGACGCGCGCCCCGAGAGACTCCAGGACCTCATGGAACCAGGCGCGGTTGAGGTTATCGCCGGCACTGGCAGCCTGCCGCTCCACGCCTCCGCCCGCAGTGGCACCGTTGGCGGACATGGCCTGGAAATCGGCCAGGAATTGTTCGTTAGTGGTTGCTCGCATGTCTACTCCTTAAAAGCTTCCGTAGCGCAGCTCGCCGCCCACGATGGTGGCGGCCACGTCGATGGTGGATAGGTCATCAGTGTTCAGAGGGTCCTGGGAAAGCAGCACGAAATCCGCCAGCTGCCCCGGCATCACCTGCCCCTTGCGCCCGGCCCAACCAGTCGCCGCGGCCGAGCCGGCGGTATAGGCGTAGAGAGCCTCGGCTGGGGTCAGACGATCCTTAGGCCCATAGTCCCGGCCCGAGGCGGTGCGACGCTCTACGAATGCCTGCATGACCTCCAGCGGCACGCCGGGCGCCACTGGTTGATCGGAACTGCCGGGGAGGATGAGGGAGGCGTCGAGAAGCCGCTTGCCCGGGTAGCTCCACGCGGTGCGCTCCGGACCGAGGGACTCCGCCATCGCATCACCGAAAGCCGGGATGAACAGCGGCTGCGGCACCACCACGATGGGCTTGCCGCGCAGACGCTCGATCTGATCGGGGCGCACCACGCCGCCGTGCTCGATGCGGTGCGGCATCGCTGGCGCGCCATGCTTGTCGACGGCCTCCTCCAGCGTCTCAATCGCAAAATCCACTGCCGCATCGCCGATGGCATGAATGGCCAAGGACCAGCCGGAATTCGCCGCCTGCAGCGCACGTGTTCGCATCTGCTCAGGATCGCCCTGGAAGTAGCCGTGGTGGGAGCAGCAGGCGTAGTTCTCGCTCAGCGCGGCGGTGGTCCCCAGCAGGGAGCCATCGCTGAAGATCTTGACGGGGCCGACCTGCAGCCACTCGTCACCGAAGCCGGTGCGCAGGCCGCCGTCGAGTCCCCAACCGGGACCGTCGGAGGCGTGGCCGGGAATCTCGTGGAGCACGTCCATGGTCACCATCACCTGCATGCGCGTGTGCAGGGTGGCGTTTTGGTAGGCGGCGATCTCACGCGGGCTGTGCCCGATCCAGCCGCCGGCCACCCCGGCATCCGTGACGGAGGTCAGACCGCGCTCGAGGTAGCGGCGCGTGGCCAGTTCCAAGGCCCGGCCGATTTCCTCCCCGGATTCCGGCAGGGTTATGTCCTGAATGGCGCGCATGGCGTTTTCATCGAGCAGCCCCGTGCAGTGCCCATCGGCATCGCGAACGAACTCGCCGCCTTCCGCCTCGGGAGGGTTGGCGGGATCGACGCCCGCCGCGCGCAGGGCCGCGGTGTTGACCGTGTAGGCGTGGCCCGAGTTGTGCTTGATCAGCAGCGGAGCGCCACCAGTAGCGTGGTCAAGCTGCGCAATCTCCACCGGCGCATCCAGCCCGGAGGGGCGAAACCCTGCGGCCACCACCCAACCATCGGGGTTCGGCTCGGCGTCGCGCACGGCGGCGTAGACCTCCTCAGGAGTTGCGACCTGGGAAAGATCCACCTCGAGCAGCGTCTGGCCGAACCACACGGTGTGGGAATGCACATCGTTAAAGCCAGGTGTGAGCGTACGCCCGCCGGCATCCCACGTCTCGTCAGCGGACAGGGCGCGGGCGGCCTCCCCCACCGCGAGGATGCGCCCGTTGGCAAAAGCCACCGAGTCCGCAACCGGCCGCGCGGGATCCTGGGTCAGGATGTGGGCGTTGTCGATGCGCGTGATCATGCGTCCTCCTGTGTTCTCCTGTTTCTCCGACAAACTGCACGCGGCGCGTACTGTGCTAGTCCCCACATGCTAAACGCAGCAGTGATGTGCATCTCGACATAGAGGGCAATTCACCAGCGTCCAACGTGTAGCGTTGTGCACATGCACGAGAAGCGCTGGCATGACATCGTCGCGAAGGTCCACGGCACTATCCCCCGCTTGGTTGAGGATTTCCTCGCCGCCTTTTCCCGCTCGGGGCGCTACGGCGATTCCTTGGTGAGCGAGGACGAGCTGCGCCTGACCGCCTTCGAGGTTTTCGCGCGCATCACGGACGTGCTGGTTGGGGCAATGGACGAGGAGGAGCTGCGCACCCACGCCCAGAGTTTGGGCCGGCGGCGCGCGCACCAGGGGGTGGAGCTAGCCACGCTGATCGACGCCATCCAGCTGGACTTCACCGTCCTCTGGGAGCACCTGCGCCGGGCCGCCGGCGCGGATCAGGAGGCACTCATCGACCACGTGGCGCAGGTACACTCCGTTGTGACGATGTACAACCTGGTGGTGCGCGATGCCTACCGCTTGGAGGAGGCTCGCGGTCAGCACGACGTACACCGCGCCCACGCCCGACACTTGGAGAGGCTCTTCGCCGCCGAATCCCTGGGCGCGCTCGGCATCACGGAGATCACCCGTGCGCTCAACCTGGACGCTGACTGCCACTTCGATGTCGCGGTGGCACACCCCACCGCTGCGGTGAAGCTGCGCGCGCTTCTCGACGAACCCATCTCCTCCGGCGAAGCCTTCGGCCATGGCGTACGCGGGATGTTCGTTGCCTTCTGGCCTATAAGCCAGAGACCCAGTGGACAGACCACAAGGGACATCGGCGCAGGGCTAGCGACGATCTCGGGCATACTTTTCCGCGACGTCATCGGCTTAGCTGGAGTTCGCGCGGCGGCGCAGCAAGCGCCGCGTATCTTTGACGCCACCGGCCCGCTGGACAACTTAACCGAAGCGCCCGACGCCCTCTGGGCCGTCGCCGGCGATGCCATTGCAGACTTCCCAGCCAGCGGCATCACGGAGCTCACGCAAGCCATCACCGAGCTACGCCAAAGCAACGCGCCGCTCTACCAAACCATCACCACCTACCTGGATTGCGGCTCCATCAAAGACTCCGCCGAGGCGCTGCACTGCCACCGCAACACGGTGCTCAACCGCCTGCGCCAAGTCACGGAACTCACGGGGCTCGACATCACGCGGCCGAAAGACGCCGCGCGAGCATTGCTGGCGCTGCACCGGACCGAGCGATAGCTCTTGTGCAGAGGAACAAGGTTCCCTCTCTGCAGATGGGTCGATGCATAGAAAACTCTTCAAACCATTCACCGGAAGGTGACGTGCACCTAATGTGTCCTAGAAAGGTAATGCGTTTCACATAAGGAGCACTTCGATATGACTACCCACGCACCTCCTTCCAACCCGGCCCAATCCGGCGCCGAGGAAATCCAAGTCGAGTCAAAGGACGTCTTCCGCATCGCCAGTTCCGCGTTCGTCGGTACAGCCCTCGAGTGGTACGACTTCTTCCTCTTCGGCACCGCGGCCGCGCTCGTCTTCAACGATCTCTTCTTCTCGGGAATGTCAGGCACCGGCGCGACCCTGGCATCCTTCGCCACCTTCGGAGTGGGCTTCCTGGCACGCCCACTCGGCGCGGTCATTTTCGGTCAAATCGGCGACAGAATGGGCCGCCGACCGGCCCTCATCATCTCCATCGTCGTCATTGGCGTGGCCACCGGCGTCATCGGCTTGCTTCCCACTTTTGACAGCATTGGTATCTGGGCTCCCATCACGTTGGTCATCCTGCGCCTGCTTCAGGGCATTGCCGTCGGCGGCGAATGGGGCGGCGCAACAACCATGGCCATCGAGCACGCCCCAGCCGAGAAGCGCGGTCGCTATGCCGCTTTCGTGCAGATCGGCTCCCCCGCCGGCACGCTGCTTTCTTCCGGAGCCTTCGCGCTTGTACTCATGCTGGACGATGCCACAGTGAGTTCCTGGGGTTGGCGTGTGCCTTTCCTCATCGCCTTTCCTTTCCTAGCGGTAGCACTGTGGATTCGCACGAAGGCTGAAGAATCTCCTGTTTACAAGGCCCTTGAAGAGGAGGCAGAAGCAGACGAGGCCGCACACCAGGGCTCACTAAAAGAGCTCTTCACTGAGCATTTCTCACAGCTGTGCCTAGCCTCCGCAGCCGCTTTCCTGGGCATCGGCGGATTCTTCGTCATGAGCACCTATGTCCTCTCCTACGCCACGACCACGCTGGACTTCGAACGCCAGACCGTCGTGAACGCCACCCTCCTCGGCGCCGTGTGTCAGATCTTCATCAACATCATCTTCGGCCGCATCGGCGAAAAGATTGGCCCCGGTCGCGTTATCGGATATGGCGCGCTTGCCACCGCCATCATGGCGTGGCCGCTGTGGGCAATGATCGACACTGGGAACCCCGTACTCCTCACGCTCGCTGTCTGTCTCGGCCTGTCGCTAGTTACGATCACCTATTCCGTATCTGGAGTCCTCCTCTCGGAGGTCTTCCCTGCGAACGTCCGCTATTCCGGCGTGGCTATCTCCGCCAACATCGCGTCGGCAGTATCGGGGCTACTACCCTTCCTCGCCACCGCATTGAACGCATCCAATGAGACCCCCAGTTCTACACCGGGAATCATCATCTTGGCCGTCACCGCCTTGATCACAGCCTTCGGCGGTTTCGCCGGCGAGAAGCACCGCCGCGAAGACGATGTCACTATCGTCGACTAGCCCGAAACAGTTCATAAGAAAACAAGTTGAGACACGGCGCTCAAGCCCATTAAGCTCAGGTACCGTGTCTCACGATCTCTCCTCCTCCACCCTGAACGCACGCGCCCGGCGGGTTGTCGCCTGGGTCGCTGCCTTGAATCTCTTTGGCTTCTTCGTCGAATTCGTCGTCGCCTGCGTCATCGGCTCGGCCTCACTCTTCGCTGACGCCGCCGATTTCCTCGAGGACTTTCTCATCAACGCACTCGTGCTCTTAGCGCTGCGCTGGTCGGTGGAGGGGCGTCGCAAAGCAAGCTATGGCCTAGCCGGGCTCATCCTGATCCCCGCCGTGGCGTCCTATGGCATGGCGATATGGAAGATCATCAACGGCGCCGTTCCCGAGCCACTCACGCTTTCCGGCACAGCCATTTTCGCCATGTTCATCAACCTGCTCTGCGCGGTGCTGCTGGTGCAATTGCGACACGGAGGTGCGCTAACGCGCGGGGCGTGGTTGGCCGCGCGCAATGACGTCGCCGCCAACATTCTTATCCTCGGCGCCGGTCTTGTGATGCTGGCATGGGCGAGCCCCTGGCCCGACATCGTGGTCGGCCTCATCATCGGCACCATCAACCTGCGCGCGGCGGCTGAGGTCTTCGAACAGGCACGCGCGGAAGACCCAGAGATCGAAGAAGACTAACGCGCCGTTTTTAAGAATTACTTAAGCAAACGGCGGTCGGTTGGGTTCTACCCCTTAGACCACAGAGGCTGAAATTGAGCGTGACACGACCCCACAAACACCCTTTCACTCCCCCTAATAGGGTCATTCTTTAGTTTGTGAACGAACGGTCAAAGAGACGTTTTCCCAGAATACGGTCTAGTTAGACAAAACCAAGGTCGGCGCAAATTTCTTAGTCAATTGTTCACCCGGGGGCCACCCGATCGAAATGTATTTCTGCATTTAAAAATATAAACAATTCAAGGGGTGCGCGATCCTGAAAAGGGCCTTATTGTTGCAACACGTCACGCACTGGGCACTACAGCGCAAACACAGTGCCACCACAGTGCGTCACCGCATTGCCTCAAACTTTCATCCAGGAGAACAACAATGACCCAGCGTCGTCGTACCGCCGGCCTCATCGCCGGCCTTGCGATCGCAGGCACCGCCCTCATCGCGCCGGCTGCTTCCGCAGCCACCCAGACCGAGTCCTACCCGGAGACCCCGGCCGTGAACGCAAAGCTGCCTATCGTTCACACCACCCACGGCTCCGACCACATGAAGGCCAACGTGCTCAACCCGCGCCCGGTGTGCAACCCGTGGGAGGATCACCGCACCGTGGTTTACAAGGTGACCGATAACTTCATGCCGGCAGGCACCATCTCCACCACCAACCAGACCAAGAAGGACATCCCGCTGCAGCAGGACCTGTCCAAGTCCCAGTCCATCACCCTGTCCGTCAACGGTGACCGCACTGAGACCACCTCCATGAACGCTGGCGGCAAGGGCTCCGGCAAGAACTCCGAGGGTTCCTTCGGCATCTCCCACGAGATCGCCACCAAGCTCGGCGCTTCCGCTTCCTACTCCCTGTCCTGGGAGGCTGGCCAGTCCATCGGACCGTACGATGTTCCGCCGAACCACACTGGTGAGGCCACCTACGGCTTCCGCGTCCTGAACATGACCGGTACCCAGCAGTACTGCAAGCCGAACGGCACCTGGTCCACCCCGACCTTCTGGTCTGCAATGCAGCCGATGAAGAACGAGGTTCGCGTCAAGCTGTACGACGACATCGCTGATTCCTACGCTCCGAACAAGGACGCTCAGAACACCACCGACGTCAACGACCCGAAGGTTGTTGAGGAGGAGAAGTCCCCGGAGGCTGACGCTGAGGTCATCAAGGACAACGAGGTCGCTCCGGAGGAGAAGGCCGTGTCCGAGGCTGAGGGCAAGAAGGAAGAGGAAGCCGACAAGAAGGTCCAGGAGGACGTCGAGAACGGCAAGACCGACGAGGCTAAGCAGAAGCTGGACCTGAAGCCGGTTCTGACCACCTCCGGCGCTAAGCACGCTGGTTACGCTGGCACCGTTGCTCTCCGCCTGGAGAACGTCGGTTCCGAGCGCTACTACGGCGACTTCCCGGCTGTCCAGTACCGCGTTGATGTGAAGACCGCTGAGGGCCCGAAGGGCGTTGACCGCCTCATCACCCCGCGTTCCTCCAACGGTGCTCACATCCGTGACCTGGGCTTCGACGAGAAGTCCTCGACCCGCTCCTTCGAGGTCACCCTGGCCAACCCGATTAACGCTGGCGAGACCGCTCGCGTTGCCAACCTGGACTTCGGCGACGGCAACACCAAGGAAGGCCGCCTGAAGAACTACATCGAGGTCACCCAGATTTCCCGCCTGAAGGGCGACAACTCCACCGACAACGACCAGAACGTTGACTCCCGCGAGATCACCGTGAAGGACACCGGCAAGAAGGCTGAGGGCCTGTTCTAAGGAACACCCCTCGCCCACTGCAGAGAGTGTGCACAGCCCGCCGGCGCTTAGTCCGGCAGTGAGAGAGTGAGAGGACCCCGACCGCTGTGAAAGCGGTCGGGGTTTCTTTATGCCCTTAATCCGCTTCGCCACCTGCCCCGCAGTTCTCCCCGCCTCCCCCGCCTTCGTTAACGCCGGGGAAGTTCTGCGCTGCAGGGTTAGTTGGCTATTGTGAACTAATGAAATTCTTTCGCTCCGCACTTGCGGACATTCTCTCGGCGGGGTTGATCCTGTTCCCCGCCCTAGCGCAGCCAGCACATGCACAAGCACTGGATACGATGAGCAGCGATGCCGCCAACATCGATCAGCACTCCAGCGCCCTCGATCCCATCGCCCTGGGACCGCTGGCGCCGCTGCTCTTCGCCGACAACATTTTCGCCGCCTGGGCGCAGGTGCTTCAGCAATTGAAAGTCCCGGTGTTGGCACCGGACGCCACCCGCCCACCGGCGACGGCAGCCCCGGCACAACTGCGCGGACTGCGTCACGTCCAGGACAACGTGTGGGAGCTAAAAGCCTATTCACCGGCCATGGACCGTGTCATCACCAACGACATCATTCTTCCTCCAGGAGGATTGGAGAACACGCAGCCCCGCCCGAGCTACTACCTACTGGGTGGTGCCGGCGGTGGCGAGGACGCACTGTGGTGGGACGGCGGAGGGGCCTCCGAGTTCTTCCGTGACAAGCATGTCAATGTCATTTCCCCGCGTGGCGCATATGGCTCAATGATGTCCGACTGGGCGCAGCCTCATGACACCCACGGAAAATACAAGTGGGCCACCTATCTGACAAAGGAACTCCCGCAGCTTATCGACGCCGAGTTCCACGGCAACGGCCGCGACGGAATCGCGGGTCTAAGCAACTCCGGCGGCCCCGCATTGGAGCTAGCCACGTTCGATCCGCGCTTCAAGGTGTCTGGTTCCTTCTCCGGTTGTCCCTCGACCACAGGTGTTCTCGCGCAGTCCTTTGCGTGGGCAAGTGCTGCGTTCTACGGCACTGACCCGGCTCGCTCCTTCGGCGCGCCGTGGGATCCGGCGTGGGCGCAGCATTCGCCGGTTCTCAACCTCGATCAGCAACGCGGCCGCAAGACTTTCGTCATCGTCTCCCGCGGCGGCCCGGCCGATTTTGACGTCGACATCGAGGACTCACCACTTCCCGCGCTGGGTCTCAACGAGCGTTTGGATTATTGGTGCAGCTCTTTTTACGCCAAGCAGGCCACCGCAGCTGGCGTAGACCTTGACTATTACGAGCTTCCCGCGGGGCGCCACACATGGGGGCTGTTCCGGCGCGAGCTGGCCATCAGCTGGGCCACGGTTGGCCCAGCGCTCGGGGTGTAACCCCTAGATCACTGCAGGCTGCAGAAGTAAAATCAACATTCATGAATGTCATGGATACTTGGGAGCCCACGCTGGGCACCGGACCACTGTTAGGGATTGCGGTTGCGGCCATCGCCGTCATCCTCGTCCTCGTCATCTACTTCAAGGTGCACGCCTTCGTCGCACTCGTCACGGTCTCCGCGCTTACCGCCCTGGCCGCTGGCATCCCGCTGGATGGTGTGGTTCCCACCATGACGAGCGGCTTCGGCTCAACGTTGGGTTCCGTAGCCTTGCTGGTGGGGTTGGGCGCCATGATCGGGCGTCTGGTAGAAACGTCCGGCGGTGCTAAAACGCTTGCCGACGCCCTCGTGAAACTCTTCGGCGAAGACAAAGCGCCCCTAGCACTCGGCGTCGCCTCCCTCATCATGGGCTTCCCCATCTTCTTCGACGCGGGTCTCATGGTTATGCTGCCGGTCATCTTTGCCGTCGCCAGGCGCCTGGACGGCCCAGTTCTGGCCTACGGCATCCCCGCCGCCGGCGCTTTCTCCGTCATGCATGTCTTCGTGCCGCCGCACCCGGGCCCTGTTGCCGCCGGTGAGTTCTTCAGCGCGGACATCGGTCTGATCCTCATTTTTGGCCTCCTCGTTGCGCTGCCCACGTGGTATCTCTCCAGCTACCGCTTCGGTCTCCACCTAGGAAAGAAGTATCCCTACCGCCTCGAGGAAGCCATCACCGGCGCCTTGGTCAGCGATGCCGAACTCCCGGATCGCCCGGCCTCCCCGGCCTCAGTAATTGGCATCCTGCTCATCCCCATGGTCCTCATCTTCGGCAATACCGGGTTGACCACGCTGGGCACCGCTGGTGTTGTTGATCCTTCCGCCACGTGGGTTCGCTTCTTCGTCTTCCTGGGCCAAACACCCATCGCGCTGTTGATTACCACTCTTGCGGCGATGGCCGTGCTAGGCCTGCGCCGCGGGGAGGGCAAGAGCGCAATTGAGAAGACCGTGGAATCTTCGCTCGGACCGATCTGTTCCGTCGTCCTCATCACCGGCGCGGGCGGCATGTTCGGCGGGGTGCTGCGCACCAGCGGTATCGGTGATGCGCTGGCGGACTCCATGTCTAACCTCGGCGTGCCTGTCATCCTGGCCTGCTACCTCATCGCGGTAGCCCTGCGCCTGGCGCAAGGCTCGGCCACCGTTGCGCTGACGACGGCCGCCGCGCTCATGGTTCCTGCCGTGGAGGCCGGCGGCTTCAGCGAAATCCAGCTGGTCCTCATCACGCTCGCCACCGCAGCCGGCTCCGTCTTCGGCAGCCACGTCAATGACTCGGGCTTCTGGCTCGTTGGCCGTCTCATGGGCATGGACGTGTCCACCACCCTGAGGACGTGGACCGTCAATCAGGCGCTGATTTCCTCGATTGGCTTCGGCATCGTCCTTATCTTCTACGGCGCCGCCGCGCTGCTCTAGGCCTGCAGGTACTCGGCCGCCGCGGCGGCCAGCTCCTCCGGCGTGGCACTGACGTCTAGCACCAGCCCTGCTTCCTCCGGCCGAAGTTCCTCCAGAGTCTCGAACTGCGAATCCAGTAAGGACACGGGCATGAAGTGTCCGGTCCGCCGGCTCATGCGCTCCTTGAGCAACTCATAGGAGCCATGCAGGTGGATGAAGACCGTATCGGGCGCTGCGGCGCGGATGATGTCGCGGTAGGAATGCTTGAGCGCGGAACAGCCCACGATGGCCCCGGATTCCTGCTCGGCTAGAAAGCGCCCGATGGATTCGAGCCAGGGTTTCCGGTCATCGTCGTCAAGCGCCTGCCCCGAGGCCATCTTCTCGATGTTCGCCGCCGGGTGCATATCGTCCCCATCCCGGAAGGGAAGGCCGGTGCGCTGCGCCAGCAACTCCCCGACCGTCGATTTGCCGCAGCTCGAGACTCCCATGATCACCACGTGCTTGCGCATCAATCCTCCTTAAGACAGCATCTGATCCTACGCGCTACGGGGCGTCGCGCGGCTGACCACAGCGCGGCTTAGCCCAGTGGCCCGTAGCCAAAGTCGCCGCGCTGCACCTCGCCGCGGGCATTCGGATCAAAGGTGGCACACAAAGCCGCCGCCACGTAGCGCACGCCGCCCTCCGGCGCGGAGGAGCCGACGCGCTCTGCGCAATTCTCAAGAGCAGGCATGCCGATGCTCTGCCCCGGCATAGTCATGGAAAAGAAGGACGCGGCCATCATGGTGTTGCCATCGGCGCGCACGTACTCCGAGGAGCCCTTGATGGCCTGCCAGGCAACTGCCCCGACGGGATCGGTGCGGAACTGATCCCGCTCAGTCTGGGTCAGCTCGGCATTGGCGGCGGGCACGGACAGCGTTGTGATGAGAAGTGCAGCGGATGCGGCGAGTAGAGAAAACTTTTTCATAGGAACACTCTATCCTCTCGCCTGAGGATTGTCGCGGCGTTTTCTATTTGCCTTCGAAGCGGATCGATCGACGCAGCTGCTGAATCCCAGCGGGCCCCACGCGGCAGCAGCCGCCCAGAAGGCTAACCCCAGCCGCGCGCATGTGTGCTGCCGCCTCAATCAATCCCACCGCGCCGGCGGGAGCAGGACGCCAGTCGCGGACGCCGTCATCCCAGATCTCCCCGCTGTTGGGACATGCTAAAAGCGGCTTATCCGTTCCAGCACGCAATGCCTTCACCACCGCCCATACCTGCGGTGGGCGCACACAATTCACACCCACGGCCCCCAGCCGCGGTGTCTGGTTGGCCAGCGTGATCACCTGCGAGAGCTTCGTCGGGTCGGCCGCGATGGCGCCGGTGATGCTCAACGCAAAGGGCTTGGGCTGGGCCGAGAGCAGCTCCAGAAGCACCGCGGCCTCATCGACATTCGGGATGGTTTCTGCAAGGAGGAAGTCGGCCTCCGTGTCCGCGAGCACCTCTACCCTGCGGGTATGCCAGCGGCGCAATTCGTGCGCCGAAAGACCATAGGCACCGTCGTACTCGTTGCCCCGGCCCGGACCTGCTCCATAGGGGCCAACGGATGCGGCAACCAATTGATCACCGTGGGCAGCATGTCTGTCGCCGGCCTTGCGGGCGGCGTCACGCGCTACCGTGACGCTGCGGCGCAAAAGAGACTCCGCCTCCCCGCCCAGCACATCGAAGGTGATTTGATAGGAGGCCGTGGTGGCAATCTGGGCGCCGGCGGCAAAGAAATCCGCATGGGCAGATTCGATGAGGGCGGGGTTCTCACGCAGCACGCGCGCCGACCACAGCGGACCCGAGATGTCGTACCCCAGGGCCTCGAGGTGGGTTCCAAGGCCGCCGTCGAAAAGCAGCGGCGCGTCAAAGAGGGCCATGGCGCACGAGCCTAGCAATGCGTGGGCAGCCGACCCCCACCATGCCAATAGGTTTCATTAATAGTTGCATTACTTTTCTTAATCTTTTACCTTCTGACACTGAGCCTCAACAGCCCTTCTTCCTGCTCATTGCCATGCTTTTCGACGTTCCCCTCTCACTCAGGTTCCTCACCGGAGGATAAACGCAAACTATACTTTCCCAGCCTTAATCCAGGGATTTTTGAAGAAATTCCTGAGTTTTTGAGAATAGTTGACACATCACCAGCACTTTCTTGGGAAAGCTTTCCATCAACCTAAGAAGCCACCCCCAAGTGCCACCCCCGCCGCCCGTCATTTCTAAAGAAAACTATGCGATTTCAAGCCTTCAGGGCGGCAAACCCAAAAGAAACTTAAACCCGCCGCGCGAAGACACATAAACTCACAGGCAAACCTTAAAACTGCTGGTCAGATGGATTTTGAGCACCCAAAAGAGCTTTAATTTTAAGTGAAAGTACCGCTCGGTACGAGGTCGAAAAAGCCTCCACTTAACACCTGAAGCAGAAAGAGGTGCCCGCCATGTTCCGCCTCCCATTCGGACATAAAGCCACAAAGATCGTCGCCCCGGTTGCTGCCGTTGCAGCACTCTTCGCCGGTTCCATCAACGCCCCTGCTCAGGCTGGTAGTTCCTTCGGTGCATTCAACCCGGCTGACTTCGGCTTCACCATGCCGTCCGTTGCCGGCCCGGCAGCCCCGGCTCCGCACGCTGCAGCCAGCGTTCAAGGCCTCATTAATCAAACCAATGCGCAACGTGTGGCCAATGGCCTCGCACCGCTGCGCGTTGACCCGAACCTGACCAACCTGGCACAGGATTGGGCCAACACCTTGAGCCGCGATGGCAGGACTCGCCACCGTCCGAACTACTGGACCTTCTACCCCGCCGGCCTACCCGCTGGTGGTGAGAACGTCCTCCAGGCATGGAGCGACTACTCCGATGCCAGCCTGGTGAAGCTGTGGATGGATTCCCCCGGCCACCGCAAGAACTTGCTCGACCCCCGCGCTAAGTCCGTGGGAATCGGCCTGACCGTCGCCCCCGACGGCCGGTTGTACGCCGTGCAGAACTTTGGGCGGTAGATCTAAAACCCGAAAGGGGCGCAGTTAGGCGGCTCATCCTGCGCCCCTGGGTGTTCACTCGCTGCACGCTATAGTGGACTCCATGCTCACGCGACTCGAAGTTGATGGTTTCAAGAACCTCAAGAATTTCAGTGTCGATCTCGGCCCTTACACCTGCATCGTGGGCCGCAATGCTGTCGGCAAGTCAAATATCTTCGACGCAATTTCTTTCTTCGGCTCAACAGCCAATGCCTCTCTCAACGATGCCGCCGCCAATCTCCGCGGTCTGCGTGGCGATATCAGCGAAATCTTTGGCAACGACACGAACTCGATCACGTTTGCCGCCGAGATGATCGTCCCCGCAACTTTTCGAGATGACTTCGGACAAGAAGTAGAAATCACCACGACTTTCCTGCGGTACGAGCTTGAATTCCAACTCGTGGAGCAGGAATTCACTGCGGATCAAGTCGTGCGAACCATCGAACTTGTCCGTGAGGATCTCACGGCACTCACCCAAAAGGACGCCCGTGAAAGGCACCCCTGGGCTGCAGAAGCATTTCGCAAGACTGCTATTAAAAGCACAGGTGGCCGCCCCGCGTTCATTAAGACAACGGCCGAAGACTCCATCGAGGTTAAGTCGGGTAGAAGGGGGCGCAATCCGCACCTTCCCCTGAAGGAAGTTCGCTCCACGGTTCTATCCGTCTACGGGCGCAGCGCGGATTACCCAGCAATTGCTGCAGTACGTAGAGAGCTTTCCACGTGGAAGCTACTGGGCCTTGAGCCGAGTGCGATGCGTGCTCCGAGCGCGATGAGTGATCCGTCAAGCGTCGATGCCCGCGGCGCCAACCTCCCGGCGACCCTCGCCCGCCTCACGCAGGAAATCGGCGATCAAGCAACTGTTCAATTAGAAGACACGCTCCTCGATCTCGTTGATGTTCGCTCGATTGACCTCGACATCGACAGCTCGCGTCAGTTGATCACGCTTCAAGCAGAAATTGGCAATGCACCGCTGCTTCCCGCGCGTGCGCTCTCGGATGGAACACTGCGTTTTATCGTCCTGGGTCTCCTCGCCATCGACCCCAGCACGAACGACGTTTTATGCTTCGAAGAACCAGAAAACGGCATTTATCCCGACAAGCTTCGCGCTATGTATACGCTCCTGCATGAGCTGGCTGTCGATTCACGCCACCAAGTGGGCCCGGACAATCCCCTGCAGCAAATGATTGTGAACTCCCACTCCCCTGCCTATTTATCCCTACACCAAGAGGATTGGGGCGAACTACTTGTCGCCGATAGCCACCCCATTGACAACTCCTTAAGGCTCCTTCCAGTCCTTGGCAGCGAGAATTGGCGGACCATAAATCCAGGAACACCGGGCGTTATCGCAACGGTCATCGAAGAAATCCTCCACGTTTCCTTGAAGCATCAGGATGAAGCTGCTTGAAGCACAACTACTGGGACACCGGTCCAGAGGCGGCAACCCCACCGACCACAGCAACAGCGTCGAAGCCCCTCCACACTCGTTACGAGCACGCCGCGGCCATGCGAGATGTACCCCACGGAGAGCAACAACTCACGCTGCGCGGGCTTAACTTACTTGATTTAAGCAACAGGCGTTTGCATGGCGCTACGCCGCGTGTACTCAAGGTCCTTTCCGTAAATAGTCAAGCCCGTGATGTCGTGCTGGTCCGATTTCCGGAAGATGAAGGATGCCAGATAGCCGATAACGAGAGTTCCTACGAACGCGACAATCGAGACCAAGAATGGGCCTTGGTCCAGCTTTCCAGCGAAGTACGCAGCAATCGCTCCGCAAAGGAGCCCGATGAGAACGCCATTGGAATTTGCGGACTTCGTAAAGATACCCAAGACAAATACCGCAGTGAGCGGAACTCCAAAAAGACCGGTGATCGCGAGGAACAGGTCCCACAGGTCCGACTGGTTGGTAATGATGAGATACAGCGCAACGGCCAATCCGAAGGTTCCGGCAACGATGATGACCAGGCGAGAGAAAGTAACCGACGCTTCCTTCGGGGAGAAGCGGTTATAGATATCCACGACAACGCACGCGGAAATCGAGTTGAGCGAAGAAGAAATTGTCGATTGCGCAGCCGCCAAGATGGCAGCAATCAAGAGTCCGGCAATGCCTGCAGGCAGCTCCGAAAGAATGAAATACGGCACTACAGCAGAAGTGTTGACTCCCTCAGGCAGACCACCCTTCGCTTCGTAGAAGTTATACAAAGCCGTTCCCATCCCGTAGAACAGCGGAATAGTTATCAGCGCCAGAATTCCGTTGACGATGAGAGACTTCTTCGTCGCTTGAATCGTAGGAGTCGTTTGGTAGCGCTGAACGACGTCCTGAGAAGAGGTGTACTGGTGCAAGCTGTTCAGTACATTTCCGATAAAGATGAATGGTATCGAGGAGAAGACTGCATTCGTGGTGAAGTTGTCCGCTGAGTAGAACTTTCCTTCTTCAGCGGCGTTAACCACCGCACCGCTAAATCCGTCGGGAGTCATAGCCATGGCCGTCAGCACTACCGCTGCAGCGCCAGCCAGCAGCAGGACACCCTGAATCACATCAGACCAAATCACACCTTCCATGCCTCCCAGGAAGGTGTACACAATACAAAGAGCGCCTACAAACGCGGCGACGACCAGCGGGTTGATATCTGCCACCGACGTGATCGCCAATGTTGGCAAATAGATAACGATGGCGATGCGCCCGACGTGATAAAGAACGAAGAGGAGCGAGCCGAGGACTCGGAGGGCTACGGAGAATCTCTCCTCGAGGTATTCGTAGGCCGTAGTGACATCCAGCTTCCTGAAGAACGGAACATAGTAACCGATCAAAATTGGAACAATGGCAAAAATAGCGAGGTTACCAGCCGAGTAAGCCCAGTCAGTCAGATACGCCTTTTCCGGAGTGGACATAAACGTGATGGCAGACAGCGTCGTGGCATAGATTGAGAATCCTGCCGCCCAGCCAGGAATCCTGCCACCCGCTTTGAAGAATTCGTCCTGATCACTGCCGGCCCTACGCGCAAAATAAGCGCCGACAAGAAGCATTCCCAGGAGATAGAGGATCAGAACTATCCAGTTGAGTGTTCCGAATGATTGCATTTGGCCTTCCCTTCAGGGCTTTCGATATAGAGAGCTAAATCACTCTCTAATTTGTCTGTGCAACAAAGCATGTTAGAAGATACAATACATCAGACGTCTGATGTTTGAAGGGATTTAAGATATAGCCGTCTACCCCTGATCGTCAGAGCGGAGTGCTACTCCCCCGCAGCGCTCATCCTTTAAGTACCCCGCCAACGTGGAAGGCTTAAGATATATCGAAAAGAAAAGAGGGATTAACCAGTGCACACCGGAACGTGGGGATTCAGTGAAGCCACACATCGCCCTGCCTCAACCACCCAGCAGGCTGTAGAAGGCATCAAACAATACATTCGGGACAACGCCCTCAAGCCCGGGGACACTTTGCCAACCGAATCAGAGCTCTGCGAAGAGCTTGGCTTCTCTCGCTCCTCTGTCCGAGAGGCCATCAGAATCCTAACGACGCTAGATATCGTCGACGTCAGGCACGGAACAGGAACGTTTGTCTCCAGCACGTCCCTCAAAGCTCTAGTTCAAGGACTCATTTTTCGAGCGACTCTCGACGCTGATGACAACCTTGAAACACTTCGTGATGTAGTGGAAATCCGGCAGGCGATTGATCTTGCTATCGGGCAAGAAATCACAGCCAAACTCGACCCCTCGAAGCTAGAGCAGTTGAGCATCATCGTGGAAAAGATGTCAGCCAAGCGGAAGCAGGGCCTAAACTTTGCCGAAGAGGATCGGGAGTTCCATCAGGTGCTGCTTTCCGAAATTGATAACCCGATCATCCGTGAGCTCAATGATGCCTTTTGGCAAGTGCACATGAACGTCATTCCGCTTCGCAAGTTGGAAGAACCACAGGACTTCAGCAGGACGGTTCGCGCGCACCAAGACATCGTCGATGCTCTACAGAACAATGACCTGAAGAAGTATCAAGAGTCTGTACTCAGGCATTACGAGCCTCTGCTGACTTCGCTGTGACAATCCGCGTCAGCTATTGAAGCTCCGCGTAATCCAGGCAGGATCTGTGATGGCAGTGCCAATGATGATTGCATCGGCGCCAGCGCGCTTTCCTGCAGCCACATCATCGCGCGAGGCAAACCTGCCTTCGCCTATCAAAAAAGCATCTTCACCACAGAGCCGTCGCCCCTCTGCCAAGCATTCAAGATCCGGACCTTCAGTCTTGCTCCGGAATTCTGTATAGCCGGCCAGCGTCGTTGAAATGATATCCGCCCCCGTGTGGTGCGCCTGCTGCATTTCTTCCGGGGTTGAACAATCGGCCATTGACAAGACATTAAGCCGGTGACACTCTGCGACAAGATCAGAAAAGCTTGAGCCATCAGGCCTAGGGCGATCCGTGGCATCTGCACAGATAACAGCTGCCCCTGCCTCAGCCAATCGACGGACGGACTCTACAGTTGGCGTGATATAAACCCCCTCACTCCCCTCCTTTGTAAGGCCGAAAACTGGTACATCTACTGCAGCTGCGATTGCCTCGACATCCTCGATGCCGCCATACCCGCCACACCGGATTGCACGGCTTCCTCCCTCAACGCACGCACGAGCGACATGCGTCAAGGTATGGGTATCGCGCATTGGGTGACCATCTGGCGCTTGCACCGAGACAATCACCGAGTTTCGAATTAACCCTTGGACTTCTTCTCGGCGTTCCGCCAGTTCACTACTCTTAAACCTAAACATATACCTGAGCCTTCTTCTGGATATATCGCAGATAAACGGTGCTAAAAAGCGTTATCTCGAGCAAAAGCCGCTGCACCCACTAACGGTGCTGTCGCCGGAGATTCAGTAACCCGAATTGCAACGGAGCGATTCGGCTTCAATGCGAAATCCTCTATGGCCTGACGGAATGGTTCTTCCACAGCGGCACCAATCTGACACACACCGCCGCCCAAGACAACGGCATCAAGATCAAGAGCCGAAACAAGACCAGCCACCGCACGGCCAAGGCCATAAGAATTCCCTCGAATAATCCGGGAAGCGAGTTCATCTCCCTGGTTCATTCTTTCCACGACCTTTTCGAGGGGAAGCACTAACTGGGCCCGTTCCTTCCACTGCACCCGCTCGCTCGCCGGGTTCGTAGAAAATTCTTCATAATACGCAGCCAAGCTATTGCCGCTCATAATGTTTTCGGCGCGGTCCGCAAAGCCCCGGAAATCAGCGCACAAGAGCTCCGAAAACTCTCCGGCCGATCCGGTAGGTCCGCTGAGCAGACTCCCGTTATCGCTTACCGCACCACCGACACCAGTTCCCAACGAAAGGTACAGGACTCTGCCGGACTGGAACTCCCTCGCGGCTCCGAGCATCAGCTCTCCGTACGCCCAGACTCTCACATCATTGTGAACAGCACACGGAAGGTCAACAACCTCTTTCGCGACCTCACGAAGATTGGTACCAGACCAGTTCTTAATGGTGTCCCCGTTGTAGGTGACGAGTCCCTCAGGTGCCTGAATCACTCCTGGCGAACCAATGCCGATTCGCGCCGGGGCAATGCCCGATCCTTCCAACGCCAGCTGAACGGCTTTCTTAATCTGCTCCTGTGGCGAAGCACCGGCCGGCTGGGTAGGAATCTTTCCCAACGCAACTGCCTGCGTTGGGTCTTCATCAGACACGAAGCCCCAACCAATCTTTGTTGCACCGACATCAAGCGCAAGGGTACTAGTCACTCTTCACTCGTTTCGTCGTAGTTCAGCGAAATTAGGGCTCGATCACCTGAGCGGCATCGACGATCTCATGAATCTTAGCCAGCTCCTCATCATTCAGAGCGACGTGCGGACGGGACATCAGCCCCGACGGAAAGACGCCCAGGTGGTGAAGCGCTGCCTTGAAGCTGCCGAGACCTTGCGAGCTTCCGCCCATGCGGGTCCCATCGCCCACACCAACGATGGTGAAAAGGTCACAAATCTTAGACTGCAATTCCGCGGCCTCGGCATACGCCCCGTCCACCAGTAGCTCATGCAACTTCACGTAGGAAACCGGGTCCACGTTGCCCAGACCAGGTACCACGCCATCGGCACCTGCCAGGTAAGCAAAGTCGACCGTAGTTTCCGAGCCAGTTAAAACCACAAAGTTTTTCACCCCAGCCTTGTCGCGGGCGCTAATCAGAGCACGCGTGTATCCATCATTGCCGCCAGAATCTTTAACGCCAGCGAGCACACCTTCCTTGGCGAGAGAAATAAGGGTAGAAATATCCAGTACCGAGTGAACACTGACCGGAATGTTGTACGCGTAGATGGGAGTCTCTGGCGCGGCTTCGTGAAGAAGTCGGAAGTGCTCAGCAATTTCTACATCGTGAGTACGAACATAAAAAGGGGCAGTGGCAACTAGACCCTGGACCCCGAGCGCGACGGCATCTTCAATATGCTCAATGACTCGCGGAGTCGTCATGTCAATCACGCCTGCAACTACCGGAACTCGCCCGCGAGCCTGTTCCGCCACCGTTGCAATGACTTCCTTACGCTGCTCTCGTGTAAGGAAAGCCACCTCACCTGAAGAACCGAGAACGAACAGACCATGAACACCAGCCTTAATCAGCCGTTCGGCCTGACGCTTGAGGGTATCGATGTCGACGGAGTAGTCCTCGTTAAACGGAGTCAGAAGCGGCGGTACAACGCCGTGCAGGAGCTGTGTGCTTGCAGTCATGTCTTGAACCCTTCCTATTCACTTTTTCACTTGAGTCATAAGACATCATACGTCTCCTGCGATTGTGATGCAGCTCCTTCCAGCGAAAGGAAGCAAAGGAAGAGAACTGACTAACCTAACCTGGCAACAGCTCGGAGGCCTCCCCACCACGCTCACTACGAGCACATCGCGGGCGCGCGAGGCTGCTACGTAGAGTAACGCCCGCTCGCGCTGCAGCGCCTCGCGGCTTACATCAAGCAAGATGACGTGCGTGAATTCTAAGCCCTTGGCGTTGTGCATCGTCATCACCGCCATCGGGCGCTCCCGGGACGTGCGCCGCCCAGTGCTCACGGCCACGCCCAGCTCGCCCAACTGCGTGGCGATCTCATCCTTGCGGGCATTAGCCCGGGTCAGCACACCGATGGAGACATCGTCATCCCCGAAGGTCCAGTCCCGGATACGCGCGGCCAAGGCCTCAGCTTCCTCCGCCTTGCTCGCAGAATTCAAGACAACCGGCGCAGGACCCTGGCGCACCGAACGATAACCATGCAGATCGTCGATATTCTCTTCCGAATCCACCCACTCGGCACCGTCCAGAATCGCCGTGGCATAGCCCAGGTTCTGCCGGGTCGTGCGGTAATTCACGCGCAGCTTCGTCGTGGCACGCCCTCGCGTTTCAATCCCGTAATCACGCAGCACCAACCGCTGCCCATAGATGCGCTGGAGCGCGCGACGTTGCTGACCAGCCAGTGCTCATCACAGCAGGAGATGGGTACATCGAGGGCGAGCTGGGAGTAGTCGGAAAGGCTCATGGAGTCCAAGGCATCAGCGGGGCTGGACCTTTTGGGAGGATTGCGGCTCAGGAGTTCGAGAACATTTCACCTGGCTAAGCTCAACACCAAACGCAGCCTTTTGCTGAAATAAATCTCCAGAGTTCTCCTCCCCTTTGCCCCTTTTAAGGCATGCTGGAGAAGACTATTCGCTACAGAGGAGGCTCCGGTGGGTTTCAACACCAACATGCACCAACTATCGGCGCTGATGCGCAATACCGAGAACGGAGAGATTCAGCTCCCCGATTTTCAGCGAAAGTACAAGTGGGAGGACGAGCGCGTCCGCCAGCTCCTCATAACCATCTTCCGTGGGCATCCGTTGGGCATCATCATGTTGCTGGAAACCGGCAATTCTTCTGTCAGGTTCAAGCCACGGCCCATCGAAAGCACCGAGGCGACTGCTACTTCCGAGCCCAAGTTCTTGCTTCTCGACGGCCAGCAACGACTGACATCGCTTACCCAAGCCCTCAAGGGTGATGGTGTTGTTCACACCAAAGACTCACGCGGCAAGCGCCTCGACCGCAGGTACTTCATCAATATCCAGAAGTCTATTGAGGATCCCTTCGAGCTGGATGAAGCAGTGATCTCGGTACCGGCTGATGGGGTAATTCGAACCAACTTCAACCGCGATATCGTTCTCGATCTCAGCAGTATGGAAAAGCAACACGAAGCGGGATACATCCCTGTTTCGTTGCTTCTCGATCAAATGGGGCTCTTCGAATGGTTTGGCAAGCTGGGTGATACCGAACTCATGACCGCATTCAGCGATGGGATCATCCGTCAGGTCAACGAATACAAGATTCCTGCAATTGAGCTAGACAAGCAGACGGACAAGGCAGCGGTGGCCACCGTCTTCGAAAAGGTCAATGTTGGTGGACTCCCACTCAACGTTTTTGAGCTCCTCACAGCAGTGTTTGCAGGCGATGCCGAGTACTACGACAGGTACCAGCACGATTTCCGCCTCAACGACGACTGGGTGGAGACTAAGGAACTGTGGAAAGAACATGATGTCCTCCACAAGGTGGAGAACACTGACTTCCTCCAAGCAATCACGATGCTGACGACTCTTGAGCGAAGCAAGCATTCTTCGGGAGGCCGCAAAGTCGGTCTGTCTGCCAAGAGGGAAGACGTTTTAAGGCTTGAGTTGAACGACTACCTCACCTGGCGCGACGCCCTACGTCAAGGATTCATCTGGGTAGCAGGCTTCCTAGCGGATCTGCATATTTACCGATTCAGGGATGTCCCCTACCCGAAGCAATTAGTTCCGCTAGCTGCCATCGCCGTTGTTCTTGGCAAGGAAGCAGACAAGCACCACGTCAAAGAGAAGATTACGCAGTGGTTCTGGAGTGGAGTCTTGGGCGAGCTTTATGGCTCTGCCATTGAGACGCGCTTCGTGCGTGACCTTGAAGGGGTGCCTGCTTGGGCGATGGGTGAAGAGACTACCGCCCCACGCACCGTGCAGGACGCTACCTTTGCGGAATCCCGCCTTCATTCCTTGCGCACCCGCAATGCCGCGGCATACAAGGGCATTGCTGCACTGATCATGGCACAGGGCTCTACGGACTGGGTCGAAGGGAAGCAATTCGGCGCTTTCCAGTACAGGGACATGGCCGTAGACATCCACCATATTTTCCCTAAGGACTGGTGCAAAAAGAACGGAATTGATGATGAACGCCGCGAGTCTATCGTCAACAAAACGACGCTGAGCGCACGTACGAACCGTGTCATCGGTGGCGTCGCACCGTCGGCATACTTGACCAAAGTTGAGAGCGAATCAGGCTTTGATGCCAACGGCGTAGACGACGTTCTCCGCGGACACCTCATTTCGCCCGAAGCACTGCGCAGCGATAACTTTGATGCTTTCTTCGAGCGTCGAAGGGAATCACTCTGCGCACTCATTGAGGGCGCTCTGAAGAAGACGGTTCAGCGCGATGTCAGCGAAGGTAACGCTGTGGAAGACTCGTCATTCTTCGAGGAAGAAGCGCTTGAGGAGCCTGTCCAAACGGGAGTCGACCCCCTATCGGAGGCCTAAGGCAAAGTTGTTTCCTCTCTGACCGGCGCAGCCGGGCAACTTTCGACCAAGAGTGACGGCACTACGTGTGTGCAGATTAGGCAACCTGGCCGAACGCCGCTCTCAACCTCAGGACTCACAATGAATGATATTCATACTCTTCGCACTTCCCGACTCAATCTTTCGGCACCGACAGATGCCGACGTTGACGCCATCTTTGCCATCCACTCGGACGCCCGCACTTACGAGCACCGCCCTGAACTGGTCATGAAGACCAGGGAGGAAGCCACGGACCTGGCACGCGCGTGGCAGGCCAACTGGCACGAGAATCATCTGGGATACTACGTGGTATCCACGCTCGATGGCACTACCATAGGATTTACTGGCGTGCGCCATAGCGAAGAAGCCGGTGAAGAAGTGCTCAACCTCTACTACCGCTTCGCGCCTGAATCGCAGGGCAAAGGCTACGCCAAGGAGGCCGCAGCCGCTGCAATTGCCAGCGCGCGTGAGCGTTTCCCGCAGCTCCCAGTCGTTGCGATAATCGACCCCACTAATGAAGCGTCGATTGCCCTAGCCTTGAAGCTCGGACTTCAGCACGTCCCCGGCGCAGGAGTGCAGGATGACTATGAGGTCTACCGACTGGGCTGATAAAAATATCTCGACACTCGCAGCTCAGCCACTCTTTTGAAACGTGGGAATGACTCCGTAGAACTGAAATGCCCTGGTTATTGATGCAGTCCCTGCAAGGGGAAGCGATCCGAAGGAAGATTTAGTTGCCACGAGCCCGGCAAGAAGGTCTTCAGGTAGCGAACAATCCCCTCCAGTACGGGCTTGGGAGTAAACGCGACGAAAGCACCCGCCAGTGCGGCAATCACCCCGATAGCAACGGCTGCTCCTCGCGAAGATCCAATCGATGATTCTTCTGCCTTCCCACCGTTTGCTGGACCGTTTGACTTATCGGGAGTCTTCAAAGGTAAGAGCTCACCATGCCGCTTGATGAACTCGGAGAAGACATCGACGTCGATTGCCGTGCCTGTAGAAGTAACACGCGCATCGCTGAATGAATCGATCTTGTCGCCACCATTTACCACGTAGTTGCTAACGGCTAGTGAATAGGTGGCATTCATGCCCATTGACGTGCCATCATCGAGCTTTATCGCCGTGACACGCTCGCCAAATGGCGCAGATGCGTCGAAATCAAACGTGAATCCGGCAGTTCGTGGGAAGCCGTTTCCACCGTCTGGGTTGGATTCAATACCTTTTTCCAGCGCATCTTTAATCTCTGCGCCTGTCGCTTGAATCGCGATTGGTGAGTTTCCAAAAGGAAGCACCGATTGCGCATCGCGACGGGTTAATGTCCCTTCTTTCATGGCAGCACGCTGGCCGCCACCGTTTTGCCATCCAAGCTGGGTATCGAAATGTTCGCGGTATGCATCCGCTACCAACGGACCTAGTTCTGCTTTTGATAAAGTCTGCGTCGCAGTACCAAGTTGCTCGCCCAGTTGGCGGTCTAATTCACCGTAGAGTTTCTCGCTGCGTGTCTTCCACTCTTCGTTAGCGTTAAGCGATGGATTGACCGGATGGTTCACCACTTTCACTGTGTTCTCCTGTGTGGACCGGTCAACGGTGATGTCGAGGTGAACCAACGTTCCATAATCAGCGCGCGGTGCGACGATCGGCCGACCATCTGCGGTGTAGGTTACTTCTTCCGGTGATTGCGCCTCGTTTTCTTCACGCAACGCTGCTGCAAGCTCGGGATTCTCTTCCATTACCCGAGTGGTGTCTTCTTTTGAAATCTGGCTCAGCAAAACGATTGCATCGACGCCTTCTTCTTGGAGCTTGTTAACCCCGGCGCGTGCGGAATCAATGAAGTCCCCCACTACCACATCCTTGGCGGCTACCGTTCGATCAAGGTCGGCAGTAAGAGAAACAAACCCGACGGTGAGGTCGCCAGACTTAGCGGTGAACGTGGTCCCGTCATCACTGATCGGCTCGCCATTCTGGGTAGTCAGGTTGCTGGAAATCCACGGAAACTCGGCTTTTTCGATAAGGCTACGAGTATGGTCCACGCCGTAATCAAAGTCGTGGTTGCCAAAATTGCCAACGTCCACACCGAGTTCGTTAAAAGCCTCTACAAATGGCTCACCGCGAAAGACTGAGCCAAACAGGCTGCCGGCAGCAAGTTCTCCACCAAAGGCGACAATAGGGTCACCTTCTTCTTGGCGGGTTTTCTCGAGGGCAGTTGCTAAGTAGGCGATGCCACCTTGGTGGCTACCGTCATCCCAGGCTCGGGGCTCAAATTCCTTCATGTCCTGGAAGTAGACAACGTCTCCGGTCGCTACTGCCGCCTGACCTGGGTCCGATTCAGCAGCGACAGCGTTACATGCGTTAAGAGAAAGAAGAGCAGTCCAAGCAAGAATAGTGTGACGATTGCGCATAGAGGAATCTTGCCTAACGCTGTTGGAGGGGTCCCAACCTTGAAGCAAAGTTTAGATGAACATTCATCGTCCACATGTTTACCGCTGGGCCCAAGCTACGAATACGCCTAGCCCGCAGGCATGCCCCTTCAGGAATCCCACGGTTCCAACGCCTTAACCGGATACCGCCCATCAACAGCAAAACGCTGGCACACCACCTGGGTGTCGTCGTTAATGCCTATCTCTCCGATGTAATCAACGAACTCGGGCGAGCGCCAGAACTGCTCATGCCCTGCGCGCCATTCGCTGGCATCGGCGTAGCCTTCGCCCTCGGCGACGGCGTGCTCGTCGCTGACGTCGGCGAGCCGGCGGACCTGAACCGCGGCGGTACGGATGACGCACACCACGTTGTCGTGTGAGTCGAGGACGGCCTCAAGGGTACCCACGTCCTCGCGCGGGTCGTGGTCGCGCGGATGCTCGGCCAACAAGGACGTCGTAGTGGTTTTCGTGCCGTTCAGAATGGCGGTGACGAGGGCGTCGCGAAGCGGGCCAGGGAAGGCGAACTCTCCGCGGGGCAGTTCCGCTATAGGTTTCAAAGCGTCCTGAGTCATACGTTTACAGTACGTGGCCAGTTAAAAGTTGCTGAGTGAGTACGCGCTCGCTTTCTGTTCCGACCGGCCCGATGCTCGCTCCCCCAAACTCGCTTCATCCACGACGATGTCCGGGCGCATCCCTTGCGCCAAAGATGCTCCTTACAAAGAACTTGTAAACCAACTTCTTTCCCAATCGCTCCATGCCGCGCCACTGCCTCCTATTAATAGCGACGCAGGCCCTTCTTCAAACTTCAAAGCTCTTCATAAACTTCAAAGAATTCACAAAATTCATAAACTTCACAAGACTTCAAAAGCTCTGTGGTCTAGAGTGAGGGACATGAATCCGAAACACACCAACCCTTTTACGGCTACTCTCGGCGCCACTCCCCCGCTGTTGGTTGGCCGCAGCGATGCCATTCGTGATTTCGGTTTTGCACTCGATGAAGGCCCTGGTGCCCATGAGAGGATCTCACTCATCATCGGACCACGCGGCATCGGCAAGACAGTCCTTCTTAATGCCTTCGAAGACGAAGCGCTCGAGCGTGGCTGGCTCACGCTCAGTGACACTGCAACGACCGGTTTTGTTGAGCGACTGCGTAGCAGCATTATTCAGCTTCTGGCTAAGGAGAGGAAACAGCTCAAAGGCCTCAACGTCTCTATCCTCGGCATTGGAGGCGGGCTCAATTGGGATACCCGAGCTATCGCAGAGTCCACGTACTCGCTCCGCAATGCACTCAAGGATTTACTGGCCTATAAACGTGAGCTCGACCGGAAATCCCGCCAGGAGCCCGGTGGGGTTCTTGTAACACTGGATGAAATGCACCATCAACGCAGCCAGGAGCTCATAGAGTTCGGCGCTACGATTCAACATTTAGTTCGCGAGGGTGAGGACATTTCCGTTGTCATGGCAGGCATCCCGTCCTCAATTAGACCTCTGCTTTCCGGGAAGCTGAACAGTCGTGGCGACACCAATCCAGTTACCTTTCTTCGACGTGCTAACCGCATTGAGCTGGGCAGGGTCTCCGATTCGGATGTACGTGAAGCACTGGAGGAACCCCTTCACAGCGCCGCCACCTCATGGTCACAGGACGCTTTGGAAACCGCGGTTGAGGCGTGCCATGGATATCCATTCATGATCCAACTCGTTGGCCAGTGCTCCTTTCGGGAAAAGGCGCGTACCGCTGACGGAGGTACCGAGATTTCTATCGACGCTGCCCGGCGCGGAGTCGCAACAGCACAGCGCAAGCTCGGCCAGCTTGTTCATGAGCCAGCGCTGTCGGACCTCTCCCCCGTCGACCGAAGCTTTTTGGTTTACATGGCCCAAAGCGATGGCCCTTCCAAGATGGCGGATATCAAGGCACGCTTCAATAAGACTGATTCTTATGTAGGCAACTATCGCCGCCGGCTTCTCGACGCCGAAATGATCACCACCACGGGCCACGGCGAAGTCGATTTCGCCTTGCCGTACTTACGCGACTACCTCCGCGAGCACGCGGCAAGTCTCATAGCCGAGGACTTCGACGCCCAGTAGCGAGGCCTCCCTCGCCCTCGGACTGCACGCCACACCTACCCCCGCGCGTTTACATCTCTACTATTCGCGCAGAGTTTCCATTCCTCTCAAAGTTATTCATCCGGCTCGCCGGGAAATGCAGCACCTGCCAGCGTAGGTGTTGTCGCAGTGGCGGAGGAAGAGGCGTCGACAAGCGCGGCGTGGAACCTCACTATGTGCGCGCCGGAGCCGTGTGAATAAACGCGGATAATAGTATGCGTCCAGTCGCAAAACCTGCACCTACATGGGGTTTCTTCGGCTTCCGGTAGCTTGAAAAAGCTCGAACTTTTCTTAGAATTGTCGTCTAGTTCACATATCACCACCCCGGGTGCCGCTGCTCACCACGCAACTGGATGGCACAGCACACCCGCGCCGAGAAAGGTTCACGCACATGACAACTCCCCCGCTGGGCGTTTGGTCCGAGGTTGGCAAGCTCCACCAGGTCATGGTGTGCGCGCCGGGGCTCGCGCACGAGCGGCTGACCCCCAGCAATTGTGGGGAGCTGCTTTTCGACGACGTCCTCTGGGTCGACGAAGCCAAGAAGCATCACGCGGAGTTCGTCGCCAAGCTGCGCAGCTACGGCGTCGAGGTGCTGGAGATGCACACACTCCTGGAGGAAACCCTGGCCACCCCGGGCGGGCGTGATTTCATCCTGGATTTTAAGCTGCTGGATAAGAACGTTGGTGTCGGCATCGGCGGCGAGCTGCGCCACTGGTTCGAGGACATGTCTAATAAACGCCTGGCGGAGCTCCTCATCGGCGGGCTACCCTTCGCCGAAATTCCGAAGGGCTTAGGCCACGGAACTATCGACGCCATGCGAGAGGTCTACGGGCCTTCCGCGTTTGCGCTGCGCCCGCTGCCCAACACCCAGTACTCGCGGGATAACTCGGCGTGGATTTATGGCGGGGTCTCGCTCAACCCCATGCGCATGCCGGCGCGCCACCAGGAAACGCTGCTGACCAGAGCGATTTATAACTACCACCCACGGTTTGCGCAGGCGGATTTTCAGTTCTGGTACGGAAATACCGATGAGGAGCCAGGCCTGGCTTCCTTGGAGGGCGGGGACATCATGCCGATCGGAAAGGGCATCGTCCTCGTCGGCATGGGTGAGCGCACCACCTGGCAGGGAGTAAGCCAGCTGGCCATGCGCCTATTCCAGGAAGGCGCGGCCGAGAAGATCATCATCGCCGCCATGGCCGCCGACCGCGCCTCGATGCACCTCGACACCGTGCTCACCTTCCTGGATGCAGATAAGGTCACCGCCTACCCCAAGGTCGTGAACACCATCCGACCCATCGTCTTGCACCCTTCGACGAGCACGGCGCCTTTCGACGTCGAACTGCCCACCCAGTCTTTCCTCGAGGTCGTCGCCAAGGCGCTTGGCGTCGGGAGTCTGCAGGTGGTGGAAACCGGTGGGGACACCTATGCCGCTGCCCGCGAGCAGTGGGATGACGCCAATAACGTCGTGGCCATTGAACCGGGCGTGGTGGTGGCTTATGACCGCAACAAGCACACCAATAAGAAGCTGCGCGCCGCCGGGATTGAGGTTGTAGAGATTGGCTCGGCGGAGTTGGGCCGCGGGCGCGGGGGCGGGCACTGCATGACCTGCCCTATTGTGCGTGATGCGGTGGATTATTAATCCGGACGCCCAAAGGAACTATCACGGCCTTATTCGAGACCCCAGTTGTACGCATATTCTATACGGGAACGCTCCAGCAGTACTGGTTCTACATCGCGCGAAGCACCTGCTAAAACCCGAAGGGGCCTGCTTCCCTCACTACATATACTCGAAAGCTAGCCGCCACGCTCAAGGGTCAGATGAATAACTTTCATTCCCCCTCCCAGAATCCGCAGGCCACAGTGCGTCGAGACTGTGGACTGTGACATCGATGCGCTGATTTTCAGCGTGTTCAAGATGCATAATCACCGAGCAGGCTGCGTTATTGAAGAGCGCGCTGGGGATGGACGCGGATGTCCTGCCTAGCGGTCTCGGTGGCCTTGAAAAATGCGTCTATGGGAGGAAGATTCAGTTCTGAAAGAAAACGCACTGCCATCGGTGAAGGCACATACCACGTTCCTCTCGCCGAAGCACGCGGCGATGGTCCTTACGCTCGAGATAAAACCAAAAGTCCTGCCTCCTTACCCGACGGACCGGACGCGGTACGCCCCTGACCCGCGCTGAGCGCAAGGCCGTACAGGAAGTAATGAAGTTCTTCTCCGCCAAGTGCGCTTCTCCTTTGAAACTGCCCTATCCTACTGTGGCAGCAGTTGCGATACACATTGTAGAGCATCGCACCGGCACGGAGGGTGCATTTGTTCACGCGCTCGTCGACGAAGCTCAGGTTTTCCACGCCGGCCACTGGAAATTCCTCCGCGTATTGGCGAAGCGCAATCCAAATGAAATCTTTATCACTAGAGACTCTCACCAGCGGAATTTCAGTCAACGTCCGGTACTACAAAACTTCGGAATCGAATCCCGCGGACGAGTTCCTCAAAGCAGCCCGTTAAGTACCGCACTACAGTCCAGAGCCTGGGCTATGCCAAAGCCATCTCAGAATTCACTTGGTGGTCGAACTCCGAAAAGAGGGTGGATAAGCTCACCGGCTACCACTCCGCGTGTCAGAGCAGGTCGTTCCCATAGATATGTTGACCCGCGCCAACCAGTGCAAGGAGGGGATTGCTCTGCAGCTAGACAAACACGGCGTAGCGGTCAGCGCCATTTCATCGGAGAGTCCAGTCACTGTCATAACCATGCACAATGCCACGGGATGAAATTCACGCAGGTTATACTCCCCTCCTCGACGCAACCGCAAGAGCCCTTCCACAGCGATATCTGCTCAAGGAACTTGCTCCTGCTAAGCCTGACGAGGCACTCCAGTACACAATCAAGCACTCCCACACGTAGCGGGCTCACGCACCCGCTACGCGCCCCTTGTCAGTGTTGAGGGGCTGCGTTGAAACTGCTTGATTGCAGAAGCTAGAAGTAGACGGAGGAAAGAAGATCGACTCTTCAAATCAGGGAGTGCCCGAATCTTCAGTAAGTAAGAAAAACTAACCCCTGTATGGGGGTGCTTCTACGACTCATCGGTTGATTTTCAAAAAGTTAGCAAAAATGGAAAAGTGGCTAAAACTCTCCTGTAACCACTATTTTCTCGCAAAATCGACAATCTACATCTTTAACACTCCGCAACTTTAACGTAACTTACCGCACATTCACACTATGACGTGACCATAATCCTACTAACCGATTTGTTGGGATGAGAATTACAGAAAGGGCCTTCTCCGTAATGGAAGTTCTAGGTGCAATAAGTGGAGTGCTTTGGTCACCGGCACTAGTTGTATTACTGCTTGGTGCAGGTTTGTATTTTACGATTGCGACGAAGGGGGTACAGATTCGATGCATTCCCGACATGCTAAGGCAGATTCGGAGCTCAGAGAAGTCATCTTCCGGAATCTCGTCACTTGAATCGCTCATGGTGTCCCTAGCCGGCAGTGTTGGCATTGGAAACATGGCTGGCGTAGCGACAGCAATCGCTTTTGGTGGTCCGGGGGCAGTTTTTTGGATGTGGGCCGTTGCAATCATGGGTGCCGCTTCATCCTTCATTGAATGCACATTAGGGCAAATCTATAAGGAGAAGGACCGCGATACTGGTGAGTATCGTGGTGGTCCGGCTTACTATATTGAAAAAGCGTATCGCGGGACGAAGATTGCACCCTTCATGAAGGCTCTAGCGGCCATCTTTGCGCTGGTAGTCACTCTTTCTACGGGATTCTTCTTGCCGGGGATTCAGTCGAATAGTGTAGCTGCAGCACTAGATAACGCTTGGGGGATTAATATTACGGTCTCAGCAGTGGTTCTCACCACTGCGATTGCAATCATCATCATTGGTGGAATTAAGAGGATTGCGAACTTCGCTTCTCTTGTCGTTCCACCGATGGCAGGGTTGTATATCGTTTTCGCAATAGTCATCCTGTGCGTTAACTTCGAACAAATTCCAGAGGTCTTTGGGCTAATTTTTAGATCTGCTTTTGGGCAGGAGCAATTGTTCGCTGGGCTCTTGGGCTCCGCGATTATGTGGGGCGTCAAACGAGGTGCCTACTCCAACGAAGCTGGGCAGGGAACTACTCCTCAGTCAGCAGCTGCAGCAGAAGTTTCACATCCTGCAAAGCAGGGATTTGTGCAGTCTTTCGCGGTCTACGTCGATACATTGTTTGTTTGCTCCGCGACGGCATTCATCATCATTTCGACAGGGATGTTTAAAGTTTTCGAACAACCCTCAGAAGAGAGTCCCGTCCGCTACCGCGGAAATCTTCCTGAGGATGTAGCAGTTGGTCCAGGTTTCATTCAGAACGGGCTTGATACCGTCCTGCATGGTTTTGGATCGTCCTTTGTGGCGATTGCGATTGGGTTCTTTGCCTTTACTACCGTTCTTGGTTCCTATTACTCGGCAGAAGTGAACCTTAGCTATTTCAATCGATGGGTAAGCAGTCTGAAGGCCCGACGGGGACTCATATGGACATTAAGGATTCTATTGCTGACATCTGTCTTCGTAGGGGCAGTTTCTACTCCGACAGTCGCTTGGGCACTTGGAGACATTGGCATGGGCGCTACGGCTTGGATGAACATTCTCGTCATTCTTGCTCTTCAAGCACCGGCGATCACCTGTTTGAAAGACTATGTGGAACAGAAAAAGCGTGGAGTGGACCCAGAATTTGATCCTAAACGTGTCGGTATCAAAAATGCTGACTTTTGGGAGGAGCGAAGCCAAAATCTTGGTTCGGCGGAGCGCATTCACTCAGAATCTGTTGTAAGACAAAACTCGCAGGAAGACGATCCAGGAATAACAGTTACAACGTAAGTAGAACAGAAAGGGAGAATTATGATTACTGTCATTCAACCAGACCCCATCGTAGGTTTGGATAGGTTTGAAAATTGGCTAGACGATGAGTACGAAATTGTCCCTCCAACACCTTCGCTTGAGGACTGCGGTGATCGAATCATCGTGCTTGGTGGAAGGATGAATGCCATTGATGGTGATTGGTTGGAAGATCTGCGCCAGCTATTGATTGAAGCCGTATCCCAAGGGGTTCCGGTTCTGGGGATTTGCCTAGGACATCAAATCCTTGCGACAGCGTTTGGCGGGGACGTCAGTTTAAACTCGGGTGTAGAGGACGGACCATTCAAAATTAAACTAACCGAAGAAGGCCTCTCTGACCCGATGTTTTCGGAAATCAAAGGTGAGTTTTTGGCAGCAGAATCGCACTACGACTCTGTCACCAAGATCCCCGAAGGTGCAGTGCTGCTGGCATCCAGTGAAAACGCAATTCAAGCATTTCGGATCGGTTCCGCGGTTGGAGTTCAATTCCATCCTGAGGCGTCGCCGAAAACTATGGCCTACTGGGCTACGCTTTCCGACCAAAGCGAAGAGGAAATGCTCACCAAGATGTCCGCTGTAGACGATCGCATTGTCGCAGTTGGGCAAAGCATTGCTAAAAACTTTAGAGACCTGTAAGGCCCGTATTTCCGGTTGGGTTGAGCGACATCTCAAAGTGAAGGCGAGTCCATTTCGAAGTCTTGAAGTTGTTTGCCTTACTACGTTGTTAGCAGTTCCGCTTGAGGGAACCCAGGACTCGTAAGCCTTGACCCATGCTGGGTCAGGCTTTGTTTATCTGCGTTCCTTCTGCCTTGTGGCAGTGAGACTAGTCACTAGCTCCGGAATGGTTTGTTTTCGTCCCTGCCTGAAAATAATCCGGGGTAGGGCACCCTCAAAACTGTAATCAACCATGCACACGTTTCTTTTCCGGATTTAGCACTGCAGTCTCATTCTCTCTCACTGGTGCGAAATCGGTTCCACCCACTCAAGCATCCGTTAGCCCGAATTAGTCCCTAACAGCGGTGGACTGCCGACATCGAGGTAGTCGAGATCGGCTCCGCGGAGTTGGGCCGCGGGCGCGGCGGTGGGCACTGCATGACCTGCCTTATTGTGCGTGATGCGGTGGATTATTAGAAGGTTCCCTGGGCAGTGTTCCTACGGTGTCGCGCCGCGCATTCCCTTCTTCCAACCACCAGTGCGCGTATCCCATAAAGTCAAGAGACCGGGTCTGCACTGACCCACCCACACGGGGTTATACAGAAGTTTGTGTACGAAAGATCAATGGGCTGGCCAGCAAATACTTAACGCCACTAACTTTCTTCAAGCGTCGTAAGCCGTTTTCTATATCCATTGTCTACCCCCTGCATGCCTTCTAAAATAAGTGCGGATTCTACAAATCTCTCACTTTTCGCTTAATAAAATATAAGGACGGTACACAGGTGCTCTCTAAGGGACTGCGCGCGCTTGCACCACTGGTGGCAACCGCGGCATTAGTTACCCCCTCGGCACAGGCGGCCAACATTCCGCCCATGCCACAGGCCTACCCCATCACCAACCTCTACAAGAGCTGCAGCGCAGCAGGTGAAGACAACGCCACGCCCGAGTGGCACTTCGCAGAGACCGGCCGCCGCTACTTGAGCGACGGCACCCTGCAGTTTAAGAACACCACGAACCAGGAGGTGCCGTACACCGCCTCCGTGGAAACGGGCACCAACCACAAGATTGAGGCCAACTCCAAGGCCGCTATGCCTTCCGGCTGGGACACCACCGCCAAGTCCGACATCGGACTGAAGCTGAGCAACGGCTGGCAGGAGAAGGAAACCTTCGGCCCCGTCACCCTGAAGCCGGGCGAATCCTTCCGCGTGGAATACGGCGTGGTGGAAAAGGACTTCATCTCCATGTTCGTCGGCTGCAACGATGACCGCCTGGAAAACATGCCCGGCGCCAACGTCATCCGCGGCAAGGGCCCGGCTGAGCGCTATGCCTTTGCCTACATCATCAAGGCGGATGGTTCGATTTCGGACCTGGCCATGGAGATTCCTTCCCGCTCCCCGGGCGCGAACTCCAAGCCCATCGAGGGCAACTACACCTCCGTGTCCGGCCCCAGCCTGGAGAAGATTGCGGACCCGAAGAAGGATGAAATCATGCAGCCTTCCGAGGACCTGCAGCGCGACCCATCTTGGCCCAAAGAGGGCGAGACCTGCGAGGGCCGCGATAGCTCCTGGTACCCGCTGGATATCACTGCAGTAAAGCCGACCTTCCGCAAGCCGGGTTACTCCACGGACTTCCTCAACTGGTCCAAGGGCGACTACGAGTACGCGCCGGTCACCGATTTCGTCGTCGGCGCCGAGCACGCACCGTACACCAACTGGCAGGGCAACCGCGGCGATATCCCGAAGGGCTGGCTGGAATCCGTTGGCGCGGTCAAGCGCGCCTACATGCCGGTGGGAACCGAGCTGCAGCACATCGACCTGGCCCCCGGTGAGCGCGTCCGCGTGGAGTACGGCACCATCATGACCCGCATCAACTACCGCGAAATCCACTGCGGTAAGGACGGAAAGTACAGCCTGACCTCCAACTACAAGCAGACCACCGCTCCCAGCGGTTTCTGGGCGGAGGCCACCATCACGGGCAAGGACGGCTCCACTCGCACCGAGGACGTCACCCCGGACGAGTACCGCGAACTCCCAGTCCCGACCCAGACCATCTACTAATCCCCCTTTACTTCCCAAGGAGAAATCACCATGTTCAAGACCAAGATTGCTTCCACCACCGCCGCCGTGGCCATCGCTTGCGGCCTGATCGCTACCCCGGCCGCTAACGCCCTCCCGGCACGTGACCTGGGCCCGGCCAACCCGACCACCATCGGTGAGCACTGCACCAACCCGGGTGACACCGGCCAGACCGTGAAGATCAAGCGCACCTACTTCGACGGCTCCGCCGGCTCCTGGACCGTGTCCAACTACAACGACGAGCCGCTGCCGGTCACCCGCTCCATCAAGGAAACCAAGACCAAGACCTGGAACGTTTCCGCCGGCGTTGACTTCAAGCTTCTGGATCTGATCAATTTCACCTTCTCCTCCAGCTACACCGACTCCCAGTCCTACGAGGTGGGCGAGCAGGTCGGCCCGTACAACATCGCCCCGGGCAAGACCGCCGTCATGCGCGCCGGCTGGGTTGTCTCCGACTTCGAGGGTCAGAAGACCATCTGCGGTTCCGATAACACCTGGCAGGCCAACGGTGGCACCTTCACCGCTACCCTGCCGAAGGAGCGCCACGTGGAGGTCTCCACCCGCGACAACAACGATTGGGGCTAAGACGTGCTGAAGAAGTCCATCGCGAGCGCCTTCGCCGCGCTCAGCCTATTGGCGGCCGCTCCTGTGGCCCACGCCGCTGACTTCGGCGGGGACTTCGAGCTGCCGCAGCGCTGGAATGATGATTTCAAGCCGGGCACGCACTGCTCGACGCCCGGTGAGAACGGCACCTACGTCACCGCCACCCGCCGGTGGTTCAAGCAGACCGATGCCGCCAGTGTGGCCAACCGCAATGATGAGCCCGTGCCGGTCAGCCACACCGTGACCCAGGCCCGCACGCAGACCATCGAGGTCTCCGGTTCCATCAAGGGCGAGGGCGAGCTGGCCAAGGTCCTGACCCAGACCTACGGTTTCAACTACGTGCACGAGCAGCACTGGAAGCTGAACCAGGAGGTTGGCCCGTACACGCTGCCGGCGAACTCCCAGGGCAAGCTGGTGTGGGGCTTTACCATGCTCGACACCGACGGCCAGGACGTGCGTTGCAACACCGACCAGGAATGGGAGGCTGTGGGCAAGCCCTACTCCGCCACCGTTCCGGAGGCGCGCTACTCTGAGCTGCAGCTTGGCGACGCCCCCGTCTGGGACTAGCTCACCTCCCCAGGCCCCACAGAAGAGGGCACCCCAAGCCGTTTCACGACGGCTGCGGGTGCCCTCTTTTTGGCGTTCCACAGCGCGATCAAACGGCAGCGCGAGCATTGCAGAACAGCAATGAGAACCTTGCAGAACCGCAACGAGAGCATTGCAGAACCGCAATGAACACCTTGCAGAACCGCAACATCGCAGGTAGATTGACTGCCATGACTGATTCTTTTCTGCATAGAAACGCACAAGATCTGGCGGAAGAAGTTCTGTCGGATACACCTGTGCTGACTATTTCCGGCGCGCGCCAAGTAGGAAAGAGTACCCTTGTCCATCAATTACTCGAAGGTAGGGAACATAGATTCATTAACCTTGATGAGAGCGCTTCGCTGGTATCTGCGAAAGCAGATCCAGACGGCTTTGTCAGACAGCTCCCCGAAGGGACACTAGCCATAGATGAAATTCAGCGCGCACCAGAGCTGTTTCGCGCGATTAAAGGCGCACTCGAAGAAGATCGACGGCCGGGTCGTTTTATCCTTACCGGATCATCCAACCTCCTCAGTCTCACAGGAGCTGAAGAATCTCTCGCTGGCCGCGCAGAAACTATTCGCCTTCACGGCCTCAGCGTGGGCGAACGTTTAGGTATCCACGAAGACTTTGCAGGCCGAATGTGGTCATTAAAAGATGCAAGCGTACAACCCGCATCCGCCCTTTCCCGGGCTGACTACTTCCAGCTCTTCTGCACGCCGAGTTTTCCAGGACTTAGGGATTCTAGTCGGCGACGGCAACACCGGTGGTTCGATGCTTATATTGAGCGAGTCTTGTCAAAAGACGCTGCCGAGCTCTACGGCATTCAATTCCCTGACCGCTTACACAATCTTCTCGCCAAGTTTGCTGCACAAGGCACCGCGGAACTTGTAGCGGCGCACATTGGGCGTGCACTCGACATTCCCGAACGCTCAGTCCCTACCTATGTAGCTGCTCTGAATGATGTCTTCTTGATTAACCAATTACCATCATGGGGAACAAATCTTGAGAAGCGAGCTATCTCTAAGCCTAAGGTCTTCCTCTCGGATACCGCACTGGCCACAAGTCTGGCAGGCCTCGAGCCAGAGGCATTGGAGATGAACATTTCCAGCACGCTTAGCGGCGGCATCTGCGAAGCCTTTGTTGCCAACGAGCTTCTGAAGCAGAAAGCATGGTCATCAGTTGATTATCGCCTCTTCCACTTTCGGACTTCTACTGGCAAAGAGGTTGACCTTGTGCTGGAATCACGATCCCGGGACGTTGTTGGCGTGGAGGTCAAAGCCGCAATGTCGATCCAGCCGAAGGACTTTGCTGGCCTGCGCTATCTTCAGCAGGTAGCTGGTGATTCTTTCCGCGCAGGAATTGTCTTGTACACAGGCAAGGACGTCTTGCCGATGGGTGAAAACCTCTGGGCAATGCCAATCTCGACGCTCTGGCACGGCTAAACCGCGACAACGAACGGCCGCCGCGCGCCATGAGGCCCACCGATATACTGCGCCCATGTCTCACCGCATCTTTTCCGTTCCCTTCGCCGATATTTATCCGCACTACGTTAAGAAGGTAGAGCGCAAAGGCAGGACTGTCAGCGAGCTTCACGAAGTCATCACTTGGCTTACCGGCTACTCGGTTGAGGAGCTGGAACGGGTCCGGAAGCAAAAGGTCACCCTCGAGGACTTCTTCGAGCAGGCCCCGCACCTGAACCCATCCCGCTCCCTCATCACCGGCAGCATCTGCGGGCACCGTGTCCAGGACATCGAGGACCCGCTGATGCAAAATATTCGGTACATGGACAAGCTCGTTGACGAGCTAGCCAAAGGAAAAGCCATGGAGAAAATCCTTCGCGGCTAGCCTTCGCTAACTACGCTATTCAAAGCTTCAAGCTTTAAGCCACAAAGGGATACGGCGGCGCGGTCTTCTCACGGAAGAAGTAGCGCGCGTGCGTGTGTCGAACGGACTCTAGGCTTTCAGCGCCAATGGCAACGAGCTCAACGTCTGGGTCATCGTTGATTTGATCGAGGTCGTGACGGGCAAGAGTTGCCGCAGTTAGGGATTCAAACTCCGTGACATTCAGTGCACCCGTCGGACGGTGATACTTAATAAGAAAAGCCGGCATACTATTTACTCCCTTCCGACTCGTTTTCTGTCCGTCTCCGGTCGAGCTCACTAATTAGCCTATCCAACATCCTAGAAGTCCTTTGCCGCAATGGCCGGGCTTCACGCAACTCCACCGTTTCCACTGGGCGCTCGGCAAACGGAGAAGAGAGCACATCGAAGTATTTTTCTACTCTATGCACCACTTCTGAAAGCTCATGCAACGAGCGAACCTGGGTCTCAAATTGCAACGGTACGTGCTCTCCGAGCTCAAGGTATCGGATGCCGCGACCGTACAAGTCACCAGCAAGTTCATAAAGGTTGGCCCATCGTGACTGGAGCGCCGTCCGAAGCTGAAACTCAGCCCGGCCTGCCGGAGAGTAAATATGTAAATGGATCGCCCTATACCCAGAGTGCGGCTTTTCTCTCATGTCCTGAATTTTGACGCGGTCGGCTCCCCTTTCTTCGAAGTCCTGGGCGAGTAGCTCCGCCAGCCTTGATTGTTCAGAGAGCGTCACATCAAAGTCCATTCGCACTCCTGAAAGATCTTGGATGCTCTCTAGCGGGAAGCTCGGCATTCTCCGCAGTTTCTCAACGAGCACCTGCCGAGTCTTGACCCGCGAACCTATAAGGAATCGTTTCGAGTCCGGTTCCACAACGGAATCTGTCGAGCGCTCCAGCGGCACGCTCAGTTCATTCAGTGTCGACGCTGCCAAGGACTCAAGATGGTCACAAAGAGCAGACTGATGTATGAGTATGCGCCGATATAGCTCTTCATCGATCTCTTGCCCAGTGCGCAACGCACTACCTATTCGATGTACTTGTCTCTTACTAAACGTCGTCGGCCTGTTTTCCAAGAACTGCACAGTTCCCCCTTCTTCGATAGTGGCAACCCCCAAAGACGAAGAGCATTGCCAGCATTTTCAGACACCCACACATCCCCCACCCCTTGGATGCCTGCCCTAAAGACTACGAGGGCGACCGGACACCAACACCACATTTTCGGATATATGTTCGACGTTTGCGCTGAAACGCACATCCCACCTTCAGCTTTGCCATACTTGACGCATGACCACGCTAGAAACTTGTGCCAGCGCCTGGGCGGAAGCAATTGTGGCCGCACTCGAGCGCGAATTCCCCGCCGCGATGCACCACACGAGCGCTTCCACAGAAGACTGCGACGTGCGCCCGCGCGAGCTACACCCCAGTTTTTACGGTTGTTTCGACTGGCACTCCAGCGTCCACATGCAGTACTCAGGCGCGCTACTAAACAAGATTCTCGGGCCCGAGTCTCCGAAAGAACTTGCCGCGCTTCTCGACGATCGCCTCAGCACAGAAGCCCTCACCACGGAATACAACTACCTACTCGCCCACCCCGGATATGAAATGCCCTATGGGCGCGCCTGGCTGCTGCAGCTCGCCTCCGTTCGACCTGGCGAAGCGATGGACAAGCTCGTAGAGCTAACCACACAGCACTGCCACGACTGGCTTAGATCACTCAACCAACCTGTGCGACACGGCATGCATTCCAATACAGCTTTCAACCTTTTCCTCATCCTCGAGGCCGCGGAGAAACTCGGGCTGGACTCACTGGCGAGCTCGGTGCGCGAGGCTGCTGTCCGCCTTTTCGGCGAAGACCGCGACTACCCGCTCGAGTGGGAGCTGTCCGGGCACGATTTCCTCTCCAACGGATTATCAGAAGCTCTGCTCATGTCGCGCGTGCTGCCAGACTTCCCACACTGGTTCGACGGCTTTCTTCCCCACCGCACCGAAACGCTGGAATCTCTCACACAAATCCCAGAGGTGCTCGATCCAACCGACGGCCGCCTGGCCCACCTCTACGGCCTGGCGCTGACCAGAGCATGGATGCTCGTTGAACTCGCCGAGCATTTCGATGCCTCCGTCCTACCACGCGCCCAAGCACTAGCAGCCAGTGCGCAACCGCAGCTTGTCGACGGCCACTTCATGTCCACCCACTGGCTCATCACCTACGCGCTGCGCTTTCAGTTCGCCGTTGATGCAAGACATTAGCCACAAATAAGGCTTCCCTCATCACCAGCCATCCAGGCCGAGAGTTCAGGCCGGCAAGCCAAGACTGCCCCTGCAGCCATAGTGAGCGCATACGGAATAGTTACTTAGCGAGTAGTACTGTAACTTTCTAATTATCGTTCTCTTCAGGAGCTCACTATGGATTCTCGCTACTCGGCACAGCGCGACAACTACCGCCTGCCAGAAGAAGGAATCCGTATTGATCTGCGCGCCGAGCGTGCCCGCCAGAAGGGCTCTACTCACGACCGCGAGAGCACTGCCCCTGAGCGCCCTTCCTACCGCCCGCGACGCCGCCCCAGCCACGATCGCCTAGCTTCGTCCCCGTCGACAACTTCCCCTTCCCGTCGATCCGCTTCAACGTCGGCGCCTGCCCAACAAACGCCATCCCAACAAGCGCCGACCCGAACGACACCGAAGCAAACAACAAAGACTGCACCACGGCGCCAAGCATCGCGCCCGCGAACACCCATCAGCCGTCGCGGGTTGGGAGTTCTCCTTATTTTGGCGATGGTTCTCGTCGGCATCGTCGCCGCACTTCAGATCAATAAGGAGCCAGACGCGCCCGCGCCGCAACCAACCGATGTGGTTGCGGAACCCGCCGCCGTCATCGAGCCCTCCCCAGCGGTGGAGATGTACATCCCGACAATTGATGTGCGCGCAGAGTTTGAAGAAGGCTCCTGTCGGATCAAAGACAACAAGATCAACCCCGACTCGATGAGTAAGGCTTGCACCTACACCGCGGAGGATAAACCCTATTCGCTCCCTGGTACGGATGCGCAGGACGTCGTGGTGGTCGCCGGACATACCGGTGCGGGAGTACCAGCGGTGTTCAATAACCTCTATGACGGTAGCGCCGACGAGCACAAAGCCTCTGTAGGCGACAAGTTGTACCTGCGCACGCAGAACTCCGGCGAGCAATGGCTGGTATACACCGCAACAGATCTGCACGATCCGTCGAAGGACGGCCTTGAGCAGGACGAGAGCATCTGGGGCACCGATGCCCAACCCGGTCGTCTCCTCACCATCAGCTGCATCCAGCCGGCCAACCCTTTGGCTGCCGCGGTGCGCAATGCCGTGGTGGGATGGCAGTTTGAGGGCGTAACCGAGGCTCCTGATCCTGCCGCAGAACAGAGCTAAGCCCCATGCAGCATCCCCCGTTCAGGGGGATTTCCGCCACTACGCGCAGTTATCGAACATTTTCGCAGCTCAACAGACAACACCGTTCTTATCCTTGCAGGTTAACACGCCTTGTAGCGCCGCCCGTGAGGACCTCAACCCACCGAACATGCCACCCGTTTGGCACGAAAAGCATCCGCCATGTTACGGAGCGAAATTTCGAAACCCTTGTGATTAATGTGAAAGTTGTGGCTATTGTGGTTCACGTCGGGTTGAATCCCTCTCACATACCTCACAAACCCCGCAAGGAGAAGCTTATGAAGCGCATCAACCGCACCCTGACCGCAGCCGTTCTGGCTGGCTCCCTCGCACTGGGCGGCACCGCCGTTGCCTCCGCCCAGATTCCGGCTCCGGCTGAACTCACGGTCGATGGCGTCACCTACCAGAAGCAGGCCGACGGTAGCTACCAGCACCGCAACGAGAACGGCGAGCTGGACGGAACCACCAAACTGACCGCAGAGCAGGCACAGTGGGCTTGGGAGCAGCAGCAGGCTCAGCAGGATGCCGACGCGCCGACCACCACCAGCGTGATGGCCCCGGACATGGACATGGCAGCCACCGGCGAGGCTACCGCTCCGTCTTCCGTTGACTACCCGATCAACGGCGAGTCCGAGGCTGAGCCGACCAGCACCGAGTTCGACAAGAAGCAGCTGGCTTGGCTGGCTCTGCCGGCCGCCCTCATCATCGGTGGCGTGACCTGGTACCTGGCCAAGGACGGCAAGACCTACGTGAAGTCCGAAGAGGCAGCTCAGAAGGACGCTCCTTCCGCTGAGGAGAAGGCCGCTTCCGAGAAGATGCTGCAGGAGAACAAGGACGAGGTCATCGCCCAGGGCGGCAAGGTTGCTGAAGGCACCGCCGCACAGACCCCAGCACAGTCCCGCGGTATCTCCGCTGAGACCGGTTCCAACACCGTTGCTCGCGGCCTCGCCGCACTGGCAATCGCAGCGATGATCGCCGCTGGCGCTGTCGTTGCTCGCCGCAAGCTCTTCATCTAAGAGGTTTAAGGCCTAGGGCCAACAGGCAGCCCATCCGCGTCTCCCCCTCTCCCTACCGGGGGTGGAGAGACGCGGCTTTTGCGGTTTTATGCGCCCGTTGGGCCACCACTTTTCTGGCCGCACCCCTTGGAGGAAGTTAAAAGATTCAATAGATGAACTAGCACGCAAGCAAGCCCCAAAACCCGAACCACGCAGGAAGTTTCATCCCACCACCACAAGGCTCGGCGCCATCCGACGCGCCAGCGCACCCTGACGCGTTCATGAAAATTTGCGTGGAGTAGCTTAAAAATTGGAAATAGTTTGACCTACCTCACTTTTTCTTGGTTAGTATGTGGGAAGTCGACATCAGTTAACGGTGACAACATCGTCTGATACGGCGTTGACCAAACTTTCCCAATCTAACCCCAGGAGTAAGAAACATGAAGCGCATTTCCCGCAACCTCACCGCCGCAGCCCTGACCGGCGCCCTCGCACTCGCAGGCGTCACCGCCGCCAACGCTGAAGACACCACCGGCCAGAGCACCAACGCCACCTCCAGCACCGGCACCGAAGGCGATAACGGCAGCAGCAACCAGGGTGGCGACGCCGGCAGCAGCGACGAAGGCAAGGGCGACCAGAGCAGCGAGGATCAGAGCTCTTCCAACGACATCAAGGGCAAGCTCTCCTCCGAGGACGGCAAGCCTTCTGGGCTGGGAATCGCCATCATCGTCCTCGGCGTCGTAGGCGCACTGGCCGCAGCTGCGCCGGCCGCAGCACAGGCACTGGGAGTCAACCTCCCGTTCTAATCTGAATCCTGCACCATCGAGCTTCAAACGCGAAGCTCTTAGCAGCGCCGGCCCACCAGCGCGAGGCAGCCGCACCCCCATCACCGTCGTGATGGGGGTGTTTTCACGTCCCGCTCATCCACAGATACGGGACACACTTCACAAACCTACGTGATGCGGGCTACACTAGGCACCCATAGATTGTTCAACAATTTGGGAACTACAGAAGAGGTGTCCTCCTGTTATGAGCGCGCTGCACATAGACCTCAACGCTGACCTCGGCGAAACCACCGCCGGCAACCCCGTTGCCGATGACGCCGCGATGCTCCAGCTCGTCTCCTCCGCCAACGTCGCCACCGGCTTCCACGCCGGCGACCCGCACTCCATCGCGGGCACCCTCAAGGCGGCCGCAGAAGCAGGCGTCACCGTCGGCGCACACGTGGGCTATAACGACCCGGCAGCCTTCGGGCGCCGCTTCATCGATTACGCACCTGCCGAGCTTGCCGACGAAGTCACTTACCAAATCGGTGCCCTCCAAGCCCTGGCCCAGGCCAACGGAACCCGCGTGGCCTATGTCAAGCCGCACGGCGCGATGTACAACACCATCGTCCACCACGAGGCCCAGGCCCACGCCGTCATCGACGGCATCAAAGCCTTCGGCGATCTACCCGTCATGCTGCTGCCAGGCGGCGTTGCTGTCGACATCGCGGAGAAGAAGGGGCTCACCGTCATCCGCGAGGCCTTCGCCGACCGCAACTACAACCCCGATGGCACGCTCGTCTCGCGGCGAGAGGCGAATGCGGTGATGGGTGATGAGGGGGACGTCGTCAAGCGCGTGCTCGAGGTCGCCGAAACCGGATCCATCACGGCCATCGATGGCTCCGTGCTCAACGTGGATGCCCAGTCGGTGTGCACGCACGGTGATTCGCCCGGCGCGGTGCAACTGCTGCGCGGTGTGGTCGCCGAGCTGCAGGAGCGCGGAATCGAGATTCGGAGCGCTATCTAATGCATATTCACCCCGTGGGAACGCGCGCGCTGCTCGTGGAGCTGGAGGACTTGTCCCAGGTCATGGCGTGGCACGCGGCCCTCGACGCCAATCCGCTCAAGGACCAAGTCGATGCCATTGCTGCCGCCACGACCTTGTTGCTGACCTTTGCCACGCCGAATTCCGCCGCCGCTGCCGCCGAGAAGCTGCAGGACTTCCACCCCACCGCGCAGGCGGGCGAGGATCCGCGCTTTGTGGAGATCGACGTTCTCTATGACGGCGAGGACCTCGATGAGGCCGCCGAGTTGATGGGCATGTCGCGCGAAGGCCTCATTGACTGGCACACGTCCACCGAGTGGCTCGCTGCTTTCGGCGGCTTCGCGCCCGGCTTTACCTATTGCACCCCGGCGGACCCGGCGCAGAACTTCAACATCGAGCGCCGCGCCACCCCGCGCACCGCGGTGCCGGCGGGTGCCGTCGGTATTGCCGGCGGTTTTTCCGCGGTCTACCCGCGCGTCTCCCCCGGCGGCTGGCAGCTGCTGGGTACCACCTCGACCCCGATGTGGGAATCCGATGCCCACCCACCAGCGCTGGTGCAGCCCGGTGACCGCGTGCGCTACCGCGCGGTGAGCTCGCTGCCGGATGTTGTGTCGACCACGCCTTTTGGCCGCCGCACCCCGGCGCGCCTGCCGCGCATGGAGGTCCTCGATGCCGGGCTGCTCACACTCTTCCAAGACCAGGGGCGCCCCGGCCGCGGCAACTTGGGTGTCACGCCCTCGGGTGCGGCGGACCTGGCGGCGGCTGCCACGGCCAACGTCGCGGTGGGCAACCCCCGCGGGGCCACCGTGCTGGAGAACATCGGCGGCATCCGCCTGCGCGCGCTGACCGACGCCGTCATGTGCGTCACCGGCGCCCAATCCCGCGTCCTGCTGGACGATATGCCGGTGCACCTCGCGCGCCCGGTGCTCGTCACCGCTGGTTCGACGGTGACCGTGGATCCCGCGACGGTGGGCCTGCGCAACTACATCGCCATCCGCGGCGGCATCGTGGCGGATGCGGAGCTGGGCTCTGCCTCGACGGACGTGCTCTCTGGGTTGGGGCCGCAGCCGGTGCGGCTGGGCGACGTCATCGGCGTCCTCCCCCGCTCCACCGCGATGACCGATGCCCAGCTGAGCAACCCGATGCGCGTTCGTGAAGGCGCGAATGGCCAGACCGAGGGCGTGCTGCGCTGCGTGCTCGGCCCGCGCGATGACTGGTTCACGCCCGAGAGCCTGGAGGCCTTCCTGGCCACCGAGTGGACCGTGACCGCGCAGTCCAACCGCGTGGGCGTGCGCCTGCTGGGTCCGGAGGGCTCCGTGGAACTAAGCCGTGCCCGCGAGGGCGAACTGCCCTCGGAGGGCATGGTCGCCGGCTCCGTCCAGGTTCCGCCGAGTGGCGAGCCGGTCATTTTCCTCCGCGATCACGCCGTGACCGGCGGCTACCCGGTCATCGCCACGGTCCTCGAAGAAGATATTGATATTGCCGCGCAGCTCCCGCCGGGGGCGACGGTCCGCTTTGAACTCGCTTAAACACTAGTAAAGGAACACCCACCCATGATTTCTGCAGTCCTTATTGCTAACCGCGGCGAGATCGCCGTCCGTATCGCCCGCACCGCGCGCGACATGGGCATCCGCTCCATCGCCATTTACTCCGAAGCCGATGCCGGCGCCCTGCACACTCAGGTGGCTGACGAAGCCTACGCGCTGCCCGGCAACTCCGCGGCGGATACCTATATGAACGTCCCCGCGCTCCTCGATATCGCCGTGCGCGCAGGTGCCGATGCCATTCACCCGGGTTACGGCTTCCTCTCGGAGAACGCCGACTTTGCCCGCGCCGTGGCCGAGGCCGGCCTGACGTGGATTGGCCCGTCGCCGGAGTCCATCGAGCTGCTCGGTGACAAGATTGCCGCGCGCCGCGTGGCCGAGGAAGTCGGTGCCCCGCTGGCACCGGGTACCTCCGATCCCATCGATGACTGGCAGGAGGCCCGCGCCTTCGCCGAGGAACACGGCCTGCCCATCGCCATCAAGGCCGCTTATGGCGGCGGCGGACGCGGCCTCAAGGTGGTGGAGAACCTCGAGGACATCGAGGCCGCCTTCAACTCCGCCGGCCGCGAAGCCAAGGAAGCTTTCGGGCGCGCGGAGTGCTACGTGGAGAAATTCCTGACCCACCCGCGCCACGTGGAGGCGCAGATTCTGGCCGATACGCACGGCAACGTCGCCGTGCTGGGCACCCGCGATTGCTCCACGCAGCGCCGCTTCCAAAAACTCATCGAGGAGGCCCCGGCGCCCGCGCTTTCCGACGAACAGCGCACCGGCATCCACGAGGGTGCCCGCGCCATCTGCGCGAAGGTGGGCTACACCGGTGCCGGCACGGTGGAGTACATTGTCTCCGAGGATGGCACGATTTCCTTCCTCGAGGTCAACACCCGTGTGCAGGTGGAGCACCCGGTGACTGAGATGGTCACGGGCGTGGACATCATTGCGGAGCAGTTCCGCATTGCCTCCGGCGAACCCCTCTCCTTCGCGTCCGATTCCACGTCTGAAGCATCCGCTTCAGACGCGTCGGACCCCAGGTCCGACGGCCACGCCTTCGAGTTCCGCATCAACGCCGAGGACATTCTCAACGGCTTCGCCCCCTGCCCGGGCACCATCGTGCGCTTCGAGCCGCCGACGGGTCCGGGAATCCGCGTGGACTCCGGCGTGCGCTCCGGCTCCATCGTGCCGCCCTACTATGACTCGCTCGTGGCTAAGCTTCTGGTCTGGGGGCCGACCCGCGAGATCGCCCTGAAGCGTGCACAGCAGGCCCTCCAGGAATTCGACATCGAAGGTGTTCGCACCGTGCTGCCCTTCCACCGCGATATGGTCTCCTCCCAGGTCCTCGTGGATCACGGCGACGCCGACGCCGCAGCCGGTATCTACACCGACTGGCTCGACCACAACTACCGCCCCTCCGCGGAAGCCACGAGCGCTACCGTCCCCGTCGAGGCCATCTACGCGCAGCGCACCCGCGTGGCGCTGGAGATCGACGGCAAGCTGGTCAGCGTGGGCTTCCCCACCGATATGTTGGCGCAGGGGCAGGTGAAGGGGGCGTCGGCAAGCGCGGCCTCCGGTGCCAGCGCCAGCGGCAACGAGGTGACCAGCCCCTACGAGGCCAACCTCGTGGCGTGGAACGTCGAGGACGGCGAGACGGTCGAGGAAGGCCAGGCCATCGCCACTATCGAGGCCATGAAGATGGAATCCGCGGTCAAGGCTCCGGCCGCGGGTACGCTGAGCCGTGTGGCGAAGGAAGGCTCGAGGTTGGAACCGGGCGCGGTAATCGCCACGATTTCCTAAGCAGCGGGCTACTGTAAGTCGCATGCTTGCAGATTCCGTCGCGTCCGCGCTCCGCGCCGCCATCTCCGAGGGCGAGTACATGCCCGGACACCAGCTCAGCGAGGTCCGCGCGGCCGAGCGCTTCGAATGCTCCCGCAACACGCTGCGGGAGTCCTTCGCCATGCTCGCCTCCGAGCGCATCGTGGAGCGCATCCCGCACAGGGGCGTCTTCATCGCCACCCCTGACGGCGATTTCGTGCGCGATCTCTACTTGGCGCGCGCAGCCATCGAGCCGGCCGCGGCGCGCTATGCCACCTTCGAGGACCCAGGCGAGCTGGTGCGGCTGACAGAATCCGCAGTGCTTAACGACGCTCCCCGCCCCCTCATCAACCAGCGCTTCCACAAGCAGCTGGTCGCCGGTTTGGGCTCGCCGACGCTGGACCGCTCCATGTCGCACCTGCTGGCGCGCATGCGCTTGACCTTCTTGTTGACGCTGGAGCGCTACCCGCAGATTCACGATAACCACGTGCAAGCCAACATCGACTTGGCCCACCTCATTGCGCAAGGTGAGCGCGAGGCGGCCGCCGATGCCTGCCGCGCGGACTTGATGCGCGCGATGGAATCGATTCTCCGGGTCCTCTAACCGCGCCTCCGCGGCACAGGACCGCCCGCGTTTGCAGGTACTTCTTCGCCTGCGGCTCCATTTTCGCCCGCAGGCCTGCCCTGTGTTTACGGGCTCTCTTCGCCTGCGGTTCCGTTTTCGCCCGCGCAAACGGCTATTGACCGGGCTTCGGCTCAGTTCGCAGATGGCATCTTCTAAAAGGCATCAGTCAAAAGGCGTTTTCACGCCTAAAAACGCCTTTTGGGTTGCACACATGGCGTTTTTAGACCCAAAGACGCCTTTTGGCGGATGCCATCTGCGGGATGCCTTTTGTGAGATGCCATCTGCTGTCGGACCACGCGGCAGCGTGCTCAGAAGCGTGCTCAACACCGTAATCGGCGGTGCGCCGCGACTATTGTGAGGCGTCTAGTCACGGAAGGGGCCGTGGCGGCGTGGAGCGAAATTATCAGGCCGAAAACACTCCAGCCGCTGCGGTAGTAACTAAGGGATGAGGAAGTCGCGATCCGGGATGTCGGTGACGAGCATCTTGCCCGGGGCATGTGTGATGGCCAGGCTGGGACGCGAGTTCATCACGATGGCCTGCGGGGTCACGCCGCACGCCCAGAAGACCGGGATGGTGCCCTCAGGGATGTCGACGGCTTCGCCGAAATCGGGCTGCGACAAGTCCTCGATGCCGATGGCAGCAGGGTCGCCCACGTGAACCGGGGCACCATGGACGCCCGGGTAGCGGGAGGTGATGCGGACGGCATCGGCAACCTGGCTCGCGGGGATGGGGCGCATGGAGACAACCATCGGCCCAGAGAAGACTCCAGCCGGCGCGCAGGGAATCGAGGTGCGATACATCGGCACGTTGCGGCCCTGATCAATGTGGGCGATGGAAATGCCGTTCTCCACGAGCGCATTCTCAAAGGTGAAGGAACAACCGATGAGGAAGGAGACGATGTCGGCGGAGTAGAAGGGGGGAAGCGTCGTCAAGCGTCTGCGTAAGCTGGCCATCCTCATAGATGTTGTAGGCCGGGATGTCCGTGCGAATATCCCCGCCCGGGATGAGCTCAGAGGTGAACTGCCCGGCCTCCAGCACACCGACGATGGGGCACGGCTTGGGGTTGCGCTGTGCAAAGAGGAGGAAGTCGAAGGCGTACTCGCGCGGCAGCGCGATGAGGTTAGCCTGCATGAAGCCGCGGGCGTGGCCGGCGGTGGTGGTCATGTCGTGCGCGCGGGCGAAGGCGCGCACATCTGCGGGAGTCTGCATTATGCCCATAGTTCAACGATTCCCGAGATGGATTTAACGCCAATGAAGATTTCCAGCGCGAGCGCCAAGACGCCGGCGATGAGCAGCCACATCGGCTGCTTGACGCCGTGGGTGAGGTCATGGCGCTTGAACGCGACCCACATCACCATGGCGAAGGCGATGGGCAGGATGATGCCGTTGAAAGCACCCGCGAAGATGAGAAGTTTTTGCGGTGCGGAATTAAGAATGCCGAAGAGAATGGCGCAGACCACAATGAAGCCGACGGTGAGGAAGTTGCGGGTCCGCGGGCTGACCTTCTGGGTGGTCACGAAGGTAATGGAGGTGTAGGACGCGCCGATGACGGAGGACAGGCCGGCCGCGAAAAGGACGACACCGAAGGCGCGAAGGCCAAACTCGCCGGCGGCCTGGCGGAAGGCGTCGGCGGCCGTGTTGTCCTCGGAGAGCGCAACACCCGTGGCGACGACGCCCAGGACCGCGAGGAAGAGCAGCACGCGCATGATGCCGGTGACGATGATGCCGAGCACGGAGGTCTTCGTAATCGCGCCGACGTTCTCCGGGCCGGACAGGCCCGAGTCGATGAGGCGATGTGCGCCGGCAAACGTAATGTAGCCGCCCACCGTGCCACCGATGAGGGTGGTGATGACGAAGAAGTCAATGCTTTCCGGCATGACGGTATTCTTCAGGGCCTCACCCACCGGCGGCTGGGAGACAATCGCCACGTAAAGCATGAGCAGAATCATGATGGCGCCCAGCGCGGCGACGATGCGGTCAAGCGCGACGCCCGCCCGCTTGGACAGGAAGATGAAGATGGCGATGGCCGAGGCGATGAGGCCACCGATGCGTGCATCGATGCCGATCATGGCGTTTAGGCCCAAGCCGGAGCCGGCGATATTGCCGATGTTGAAGACAACGCCGCCGATGAAAACTAGGACAGCGAGGAACCAACCCAGGCCCGGCAGCACAGTGTTACCCAGCTCGTTGGCGCGCATGCCGGAGACAGCGAGGATGCGCCAGACGTTGAGCTGGATGGCGATGTCCACAATGATCGACAGCGCAATAGCGAAGGCGAAGGCCGCGCCCATCTGCACGGTGAAGACGGAGGTTTGGGTCAAGAAGCCCGGGCCGATGGCAGAGGTGGCCATAAGGAACATGGCGCCGGCCATGGCGCCGATGCCCTTGGGGGCTTGCGCTTCTTTCGGCGCGTCCTGTGTAGTTCCCTGGGCTGCTTCCTGGGAAGCTGCGGAGGAATTGGTTGATTCCAAGCTCATTGTTGGGCACCTTTCGTGACGAAGGTCGCATTTAACGATGGTGAAAGCATAAGGGTTGTTGAACAATCTGTAAACAACGCGGGGGTGGCGCACGTTACACCCACGCCATAACTACAGCCCCTCACACACCTTCCAGTGAAGCTCCGTTGCACGCGGCGAAAAAGTGACCTAGGATACCTAGTTAACTAATGATGATTCGTTAAACCTACGGAGGAGCTCATGCCCCAAGACATCTACATCGCGGGCGCCGCGCGCCTGCCCGTCGGAAAATTTGGTGGTAGCCTGGCCCGACTTTCCCTCACCGAGCTCGGTTCGCTTGCCGCCGAAGTGGCTATTGATCGTTCGGGGCTAACTGGTGCAGACCTCGATACCGCCGTAGCCTCCAACGTCATGCCCGTCGTGCCGAAGGACCTCTACCTCTCACGCGCCATTGCCAAGAACGTCGGCATGCCGGACTCCTCCACTGCGATGGGCGTCAACCGCCTGTGCGGCTCCGGAGTCCAGGCCGTCATCAGTGCGGCCCAACTTCTGCAGTCTGGCGACGGCGCCCTGGCGCTGGCCGTCGGCGCGGAATCTATGAGCAACGCGCCCTACTCCGTCGAAGGCGCACGCTTTGGCAAGCGCATGGGTGACGGCAAACTCTATGACTGGCTCACCGGCGCGCTCTCCTGTCCCTTCGGCACCGGCCATATGGGCGTAACCGCGGAGAACGTCGCTGCAGATAACACCATCACCCGCGAGCGCCAGGACGAGTTCGCCGCCGAGTCCCAGGCGCGCGCCGCCCAGGCCCGCGCGGAGGGCGTCCACGCGGAAGAAATCGTCCCCGTCGGCGAGCTGGACTTTGATGAAGCGGTGCGAGAGACGGACGTCGAGAAGCTGGCGAAGCTCAAGCCGGTCTTTGTTAAGGACGGAACCGTCACCGCCGGCAACGCCTCCGGCATCAACGATGGTGCGGCAGCCGCCGTGCTGGCCACCGCGGAAGAGGTGGCCAAGCGTGGCTTGGACCCGCTGGCGAAGATTGTGTCCTGGTCCATCGCGGGCGTGGACCCGACGCGTATGGGCATCGGCCCTATCGCTGCCGTCCCGAAGGCGCTGGATAAGGCCGAGCTGAGCTTGGAGGATATCGACCTCATCGAATCCAACGAGGCTTTCGCCGCCCAGGCCATCGCCGTGCAGGACCAGCTGGGCTTCGCCCCGGCGAAGACGAATATCTATGGCGGCGCCGTTGCGCACGGCCACCCGGTCGGTGCCACGGGCGTCATCCTGCTGACCAAACTGGCGTATGCACTACGCCGCGAGGGCAAGCGCTATGGCCTGGTCACCATGTGCATCGGCGGCGGTCAGGGAATCGCCATGACTATTGAGAATGGAGAAAAGTAAATGAGCATCACCAAGGTAGCCGTCATCGGCGCAGGTTCCATGGGTTCGGGCATCGCCGCGCTGTGTGCGTCGGCGGGCATGGACGTCGTGCTGCTGGACCAGAACGCGGAAGGCGCGCAGCGCGGCGTCGACATCCAGCTCAAGCGCAAAGGCTTCCACCTGCCAGAGTTCGCCGAGCGCGTGCGCGCCAGCGATGACTACGCGCTGTTGGAGGACCGCGAGTGGGTCATCGAGGCCATCTTCGAGGACCTCGGCGCCAAGCACTCGCTCTACGAGGCCATCGAGCCTTATTTGTCTGCGGATGCTCTGTTGAGCTCGAACACCTCGACCCTGCCGCTGGCCTCCCTCCTGGAGGGCGTGCCGGAGGCCCGCCGCGAGAAGTTCGCTATCACGCACTTCTTCAACCCGCCGAAGGTCATGCGGCTGGTGGAGCTCATCGCTTCTGGAGAGACCGAGGACACGCTGCGCACGACCATCGAGCAAACCCTGGGCAAGATTGCGCTCGAATGCCGCGACACCCCGGGTTTCATTGCCAACCGCGTGGGCTGCTACTGGATGGCCGCCGGTGTGGCACGCGCCCGCGAGTTCGACGTGAGCTACGAGCTTGCCGACGCCTCCTTCGGCCGTGCCTTCGGCATTCCGCGCACCGGTATTTTCGGGCTGCTCGATTACATCGGCCTCCAGCTGGTCAAGCCGATTTGGAAGTCTTTGGAGACGGCCCTGCCGGCGGGCGATCCGCTTCTTGACGTCCCCCTCGGCGATGACTCCTTTATCGAAGGTCTCGTTTCTCGAGGGCTCACCGGCCGCACCGGTGACGGCGGCTTTTACCGCGGCCGTGACGAGGTCATCAACGCCTCCTACGAATACGTACCCCGCACTCAGCCCACCGATCCTGTCGTGGGACTCAAAGATCCGCGCGAGGTCATGGAGACCGATTCGCCGGGCGGCCGTTTTGCCCGCGCCGTCTTCCTCGGCACGCTGGCGTACTGCTGCGAGGTCGCACCTGACATTGCGGACCACGTGGGCCTCATCGACGAGGGCCTTACTCTTGGTTTCGGCTGGAAGAAGGGCATCTTCGCGCTTGCCGACGCCATCGGCATCGACTGGGTCGCCTCCGCCTACGGCTCCAACGTCCCGGCCTTGGTCTCCGCCGCGGCTTCGGCGGGCGGTTTTTACGGCAAGGGCTCGGTGCTCTCTTCTCAGGGAGAACGTCAGGAACTCGCGCCGCGCGAGGGTGTTGTCACCCTGGCTTCTCTGGATGCGGAGACCATCGTGTCTCAGGAGGCGGGCGCTGTCCACGCGGTCTCCACCCCGGCTGGCCGCATCGGCATCATCGACCTACACACCCCGATGAACTCCCTGCCAACGCCCGCCCTCGAAGTCATCCGTGCCGCTCTGGGCGCCGTGACCTCGGAGAACCTCGTCGCGCTGGTTATTGGTAATGACAAGCCGGTTTTCTGCGCGGGCGCAGACCTCGCTTCCATCGCTTCCGCTGGTGAGTCCGGCGATGCCTCGCTCGTCGAATCCCTCCTTTCGGACGGCTCGACCACCCTACGCGCCCTTAAGTTCGCCCCGGTTCCGGTCGTGGCCGCTGTGCGTGGCGTCGCTCTGGGCGGCGGCTTCGAAACCGCTCTGGCCTGCGACCGCATCGTGGCCCACGCCGATACCCGCCTTGGCTTCCCGGAGCGCACCGTGGGCCTCTACCCCGGCTGGACCGGCACCATCTCCTCGCTGGAGCGCCTCAAGGCGGCCGGTGTCGAAGACTATCACCAGAAGGCCTTCGATTTCATCGCGTCCGCCCGCAACTTCTCGTCTGCTTTCGAGGCACAGAAGGCTGGCTTTTTGTCCTCGGATGATGTCGTGCTCATGTCCTACGACCACGTCCTCGCCCGCGCTATGGAGGAGGCCGCCACCCTGGCCGGCTCCTACACCCCGCCGGCCGATGAGGAGATTGAGATGTACTCCGGCTCCCCCGCCCTCGACCGCGATTGGCCTATCGAGGGCACCACCGAGAATGACCACGTCATCGTGGCCAAGCTCGCCGAGATGTACACCGGCTCCGGCTCGCTGAGCTTCACCGAGTTCTGCGACCGCGAGGTGGAGTACGACGTACCGCTGGTCCTCCTGCCCGCCAACGTGGAGCGCGCCAAGCACATGGCAGCCACCCGCAAGCCCCTCAATAACTAGCCTCGGCCGCTTCCGCTTCCCAACCTCGCTCCCTTTTTCGGAGCGGGGTTTCTCCTTGTTCTTTGCGACCTGGACCGGCAATTGACAGGCAGGTTTATGCTGGTCATTTGCAAGTTTGAGCTGGGCATCCTCTTTACAACTTTTAGCCTTGCACATGGTTCCACTCAAAAGGCATTAGTCACATGGTTTACTTGCACCCAAGTAAACCATCTAGGCGTTTACAAACGGTTCGTTTGCCCCAAACAAACCTTCTCACTAATGCCTTCTGAATGAAACCATCTGCCGGCGCTTTCGCGCTGGCAAGGAGTCTCGCTAGGCTGAACGAGGTTGCACGGTGTTTAACGCACCGCGCACCTCGTTAAGAACCCGTTCTCGGTTCTGGAGAAGATCCCGTGGTGAGTAACGCAACACGATGTATCCGAGATTCTGAAGGTATTTCTCTCTTTGCCGCTCAGCCCGTATCACCGCTTCGGTAGATTTTCCGTAGGTCGCTCCGTCGTACTTCACAGCGCCGTCTATTTCCATGATGATTTTGCCGTTGATAAACAAGTCCGGCCGATACCCACCCTGAAGCTCTGGCTGAACCACGAGTTTCTTTCCTAGGCCTTCCACAATCAACATGCCGCGAGCAAAGGACTCATAGGGAGATTCGGCGAGGGTGGTGGCATGCGAAACTACTCTCCTAGCTTGAGCTGCACCTTTTACACGGCCCATTGCCGTGATCATTGACCGTAGTTCGTCAACGCTAACGAGTCGTTTGCGCAAAGCGGAGTCGACAGCCATCAACCCTTCCTCAAACGTCGCAAGCCGTGCGACGTCGATGCAGGTGCGCGCAACCGACGTGCACCGAAGCCCGAAGCGCTCCATAATGTCTGAGGTTGGCAGCCACATTTTTCGGTACATCACCTTACTATCCCATTGCCGTCGCGGCGGAACTGTTTTGGATTGCCGTGCTAGAACAACCTGTGCGTCCCGAGACGACAGCGTCCACAAGCCCAACAGTTTGGCCGCAGATCTTTCCACGAGAACTGACCGATGCGCGCTACGTCCGAAGGCAACGATGTCAAAGAGATGGCGTTGATAGTAAGGAAGAGTTGAATAGTACTCGCTGTTTATAGCGTAACGCGAGGTGAGGCGAATAAGTTCACCTGAAGCAATCTGTTTCCACACGGGGTGGTTGTTCGAAAGGGGTCGTAGGTAAATGAGGTGTGAATCGTCAATCATGCTTCCATCATCGTGGCTTCCAGCCCTCAAAAGCTACGGTCGATTCCCCGCCTGTGGATAACTTCAACTCATCCATCGAATTGGCTGATCCTTCAACAAAGTAATCCACAAGGTTCCACTCACAAGGCTTCACTCAGAAGTCTCTAGTCAAAAGGCTCGTTTGCACCCAAGTAAACCTTCTAACAGCACAAAGAAGGTTCGTTTGCCCCCAAACAAACCTTCTCGCTAATGCCTTATGAGCAGAACCATCTGCGACCGCTCACGGCGGTTCCAGCAGTAGCCTCCCCATTAGGACTCGAACCTAGAGGGGCCGCGATAGTGGGGAAAAGATGGGCACGGTGAAATAGGGGCCACTTCGAAGCGCTACTTGTAGGCCGAGAAGCCCGTAATCTTCTTGCCCATAATGAGGGACTGCACGGTATCCGTGCCCTCGTAGGTGTGCATCGCCTCGATGTCAGCGAAGTGGCGCGCGATGTCGTTCTCCAGCAAAATGCCAACCCCGCCAAGCATGTCGCGGGCATCGGAGGCGATGCGGCGAGCAGCACGCGTGTTGTGGAGCTTCGCCGCCGAGGCCTGCTCCGGCAACAACGTACCTGCGGTTTCGCGTAATGAGACCTCACGGCACGTAAGCATCATCTGGCTCAAATCCAGGACCATGTTGGCCAAGCGCTGCTGAATGATCTGTGCCTTCGCCAGCTCGCGGCCAAACTGGACGCGCTCGAGCACATACGAGCGGGCAATCTCATAACAGGCTACCGCCGAACCCAGCGCCATCCAGGACACGCCAATGCGAGTGGAGGTCAGGACGCGGGAAACGTCCTTGAAGCTGCGACAACCTGGAAGCTGGTTGGCGGCGGGAATGCGACAATCGGTCAACGTGATGTGTGCCTGGTGGATGGCACGCAGGGAGAGCTTGCCTTCAATCACGGTAGCGGAGTAGCCGGGGGTTTCCTGTGGGACGATGAAACCGCTGACGTTACCGTCTTCCATACGGGCGTAGATGATGGTGATGCCGCCGGAGGCACCGTTGCCAATCCACTTCTTCTCGCCGTTGAGGACCCATTCGTCGCCATCGCGAACCGCGGTAGTTTCCAAAGCGATGGAGTCCGAGCCGTGGTCCGGTTCGGTCAGCCCAAAAGCACCGAGCAGCGAACAAGATGCCATCTGCGGCAAGTACGAAGCCTGCTGTTCCGGAGAACCAAGCATCGAAATTGAGCGCATGGCCAGCCCCGCCTGCACCGCAATCACCGTGCCCATCGAAGCATCGGCACGCGTGACTTCCATGAGCGTCAAGCCAGCGCCAAGCGTGGACATCTGTTCATGGCCTTCCACCGAAAGCCCATCGGTCATCACGTCCAGCTCCCCCAGACGCTGAACCAAGTCCAGCGGATACTCCGCGGCCTGCCAGTGCCGGTTAATCACCGGGTCGGAGTAGTCGCGGAACTGCGCCGCGCGCTTCCACCCCGCAGCATCGGCCTCAGAAAGGCTGTCAAAGACACCCAGGAAATCAGTGGTGGACTCGAAGAGGTTGTGGGACATGGTCAATTCTCCAACTAACAGGCAATACGAATGGCTATTAGTGTTAATTGTGACCTGACTCTCCCCAGGCTGTCAAGTGTCTCATCACAACGCGCGGCACAGCCGGGATTCGGAACGATAACCAGACTCCAGGGCCAGTATCTCCCCCAGCCAACCTTCACCCTGCCCCCGCAGGTATACTAACCGCCATTAGCTCAATGAGGAGGACACCCACCATGGCCAACCAGAGACGCCGCGACCAAATCGCCGCCGCCGCACTCGACCTCTTTGACCAGCGCGGCTACCACGCCACCGGCATGGAGGACATCGCCAAAGCCGTCGGCATGCGCGCCTCCAGCCTGTACAACCACTTCTCCTCCAAACAGGAGCTCCTCGCCGAAGTCACCATCACCGCCATGGAGGACCTCCTTCGCGCCAACGCCGCTTGCCTCGCCGGGCTGAAAGACCCCCGCGACAAGCTCGTCGCCACCATGAAAGCCCACGTCATTTACCACGCCACCCACGCCCGGCGCGTCCGCGTGGTCAACAACGAGCTCACCAACCTCGAAGAGCCCCACAAATCCGTCGTCCTGCAACTGCGCCGCGATTATGTCGCCCGCTGGATGGCCGTGGTCAACGAGGGCGACTTCCACGCCGAAAACCTCAAAATCGCCTGCTGGGCGCTCATCGACATGGGCATCGGCGTCGCCCAATGGTTTAGCCCCGACGGTGACTACACCGCCGAGGCTTTAGGTGATATGTACGGCCAGTTCGCCCTGCGCCAACTTACCTAAGAGCTTACCTAGGGCGCGCAGCCAATCTGCTGCTCTTCCTCACGCCCATCCGGGTACTGCACGCGCACGCGGGAGTAGACCTCGGCGTGGTATCCACACGCCACGCGCTTGTCGACGACCACCTTCACCCGATCCTCATTGAACGTGCCTTCCGCACAATTGGGGTCACAGTCATTCTCGATGGCCACGCCATCCGCCTCCGCAGAATCGTCTCCCCAGCGCTGCCAGTCCAACTCGTTGACCAGGTAGTTATTATCCGCGCACGCTAGTGAGATGCGGTCCGGGCCCTCCAGACCCGTCACGGACACGCAGTCCAAGATGGCGGTGGCATCGATGGTGGTTTCCACGTCCGGCCCCACCAGGCCCACCACGCGCACCAGCTGGCCGGTGGCGGGCAAGACGGAGAAGGAGACGCGGTCGGAATCGCGAATCACGGTCACCAGCTGGTCCTCGCCTTCGCCCTCGACGGTGCCGACCTCGTTGCCGTCGGCTTCCGCCAGCATGTCATAGGCAATCTTTTGCTGCTCACTGCTCAAGCCCGGCTGGAGCAGCAGCTCCAGCGCGCCCAGCGCGCGGTTCGGGAAGGAATCCGCCAGCTTCTCCAGCCCGGCGCGGTCGGACGCGATGACGAGGTCCTCCGGGTTGATGGAAGGCTGCGGGTCAAAGCCCGGCACTTCGCCCTGCGAGGAGACCTCCACGGCGCCGCCGGCATCCACCGCATATTCGGTGATTGCCGTGGCATCGCCGAGGGTATCGACGCGCTTCATGTATTCCTTCGCGGTCACGCCCTTATCCACAGCATCGGGCTGGGTTGCGGCTGCCTCGCCGGCCTGGGTCAGTATCTCCGCGGCCGAGGCCACGGGCTCCGAGTTATTGAGCAGCGGGAAGGCACCACCGATGAGCGCAAGCACCGCCACGACGGCCGCGGCAATTGTCCACGTGGGCCGGCCCTTCGTTATCTTTGCGAGGGTCTCTTCGGAACGGGCGAGGGAGGCGTCGTCAAGCGCTGTGTCAGGAACGGGGTTGGCGGCGCGGAGCATATCGAGAGAGCTAGGCATCGGTTTCTCCTGTGAGTTCGGAAAGGTGGGTACGCGCGCGGTGCAGGCGAACGCGCACGTTATTGCGGGAAATGCCGAGGACCTCGGCGATATCGGGGTGGTCGAGTCCCTCCCAGGCATGGAGTGTGAGAATCTCGCGCTCCGCGTGCGGAAGCTGCATCAGCGCGCGAGTGATGTCGAGGTTGGCATCGACGGCGTCATAGCCGGCATAGGATTCCAGCTCATGATCATCGAGGTTCTCCGTCTCTCGGCGGGTGCGGTAAAACTCGCGCATCACGTTGCGGGCGATGCCATAGAGCCACGGCAGCGGCGTGCCGCGCAAAGAGTCGAACCCGGACCAGGCCCGCTCGAAGACGTCGGCAGCTAGCTCTTCGGCGTGGCTCGGTGGGACGCGGCGGCGCAGATACGCCAGCACCGCCGGGTAATGCTCGCGAAACAGGCGGGAAAACTCCCGCTTGCGCGAACCAGGCAAGGTAAGGACAGACACTAATAAAACTCCAGAATGCTAATGGGCTCACTGAGTATGTTGCACTAGACGCCCGAGCGTTACAGCACAGCAACGAAATGGTTTACTAAAGGGGATGGAACCACTCGAGCTCTCCGCCCTGACGGGCACGCAATCGCGCACCTACGGCACGCGCAAGATCACCAAAGACATGATCTCAGCCCCCGTGCATGTGGCTATTGCGCTGTGGGATGAGCGCTGGGATTCCGCCGAAAACGGAACTGTCGACGGCTGGGTCATCGCCGTCAACACCAAGAAGACGCGCTTCGTACGCAAAGGCCAGATCAAGAAGGGCGACATCGTTGAGGTGGCCGTCCGCGAATTTGAAAAGGCCACCAAGGGTCTCCGAGGACGCAGGTGGATCGTCACCGGGCGCCGGCAGGCGGGGTTGCGGGCCGCGCTGGAAAAGCGTGGCTATGCCGTAACAGGGAGTTTTGCGGAGGAGAATAGGGCGTCGAAAAGCGCCAGCTCCGTGCGGCGCAAGCAGGCCGGAATCACCGCGCGCCGTGCCAAGAAGGAAGGCGAGGCCCCGCGCAAGAAGCAAGTAGTAAAGGTGGACACACCGAAGGCGCACTGGTGGCCGAACTTCTCGACGGCCTCCTCCTGGCCCGAGGGGGCCACCGTGCGCATCGCCACGGACGCCTCCTCGGACACGGTGTTCAAGGGCTCCATGTGCTTCGTGGCCAGCAACGGCGACTACCGGTTGCGCACGCGCGAGACGACGGCCAGCACCGATGAGCTCGAGCTCGAATCCCTCACCTTGGCGCTGAAATACCTGCTCAAGGTCGGTGCAACCAAGGCGATCATCGAGTCGGACTCAGTAGCTGCTCTGGAAGCGGTGGAGCAGATTCGGAAGAAGGGCTCGAAGGCGATGCGCTCGCGCGGGGTGTGGCGCGGGCTGTCCTCGGGCTCGCGCTCGCGCTTCCAGCAGGCGTGGCATGACGTGGAGGGAGTCTGCGAGGTAACCATCCGCCGCGTGTTGGGGCATGCGGGCGACCCGCTGAACCGGGCTGCGGATCAGATTGCGTACATGGGCCTGCGGGCGATTGCGCATCCGATGAAGCAATCGCAGGCAACGCTCAAGGAAGGAATCACGAAGGCGTTGGCCAAGCTCTAATTCGGGCTTTGGTTCACTGGTGACATAGGCTAAGCCATATGAGCAATCCCTTTGACTCCAACCCTTTTGAGGAGCCGGACAAGCCTCTCCCCGGCCGTGGGTCGAATCCTTTCGCGGAACCCGCGCGCGAGTCAGACGCGAAGTCTTCGGCGAACCCTTTCGTTGACTCGTATGAGGCGCCGAGTGTGGAGCCCTTTGCTGAACCTATCGCAGAGCCCTTTGCCGAGCCGGAGCGCGCCTACGCCCCAGCTCCGCTGCCTGACCATGCCCCTGCCCAGCAGCCAATGGAAGGCACGATCCACAGCTTCTCCCTTTTCAAGGGGCTGTTGAGTCTGTTTTCGCTCCTCGTAGGCTTCACCGGAATTACTGACGGCGATGTGGCAATGGGCATCGGCTTCGCCTTGCCCGGCGCCTGGTATTTCATCAAGTCACTACAGCAGAAGGCCAACCCAACCACGCCGCAAAAGCGCCACTGGTTTGTCATTTGGCTCATCGCCATCGTGCTCATGTTCTTCGGTGCCTAAGCCACAGTCCGCCACCGCGCAACCACCCGCCGCCACACAATGCGCAGCAGCGAATGAGGAGTCGCCACCACCTCGCGCAGGTAATTCCATGGGCGGTCTTTCCGCGGGGTGCCAACACCATGCATGCGAACCCGAATCCCCAGGTGCCAGGCCCACAGGCGGGTGCGCAGCACGTGGAAGTCATTGGTCACGACGCGGAAATAGTCATAGTCCGGGCACAGCGCGTGGGCGCGCTCAAGGTTTTCGTTAGTGCTGGTAGCCAGCGGCTCCACACGGATCCGCTCTGGGTCCACGCCCCGCTCGATGAGGTAGCGCGCCATCGGCTCCGCCTCCCCGAAACCGGACACGATGATCGGCTCCTCCGGCAGCACGCGCGCCAGCACCACCGCGCGGTCCAAGCGGCTGCGCAGGAGCGAACCGGGCTCGCCGCCCTCCACGCGCGCGCCCAACACCAGAAGCGGAAACTGCATGCCCGCTAGCTTAGCGTGCATACTAGTCAGCATGAGCATGTGCGTAGTCGGTTCCATCAACGCTGACCTCGTGGTCCACACCGCGCGGCACCCGCAGCCGGGTGAAACCCTGCTGGGCAGCGGCGGCACCATCACCGCGGGCGGTAAAGGAGCGAACCAGGCGGTCGCTGCCGCCCGCCTGGGTGCTCAGGTCAGCTTCGTCGGCGCGGTGGGCAGCGATGCCTACGCCAAGCCTGCGATGCACTACTTGCAGGCCAGCGGCGTGGACCTCACGCACGTCGAAGCCAGCGAGGAAGTGACGGGCTTGGCGGTCATCACCGTGGATAAGCAGGGAGAAAACACCATCATCGTGGTGCCGGGGGCCAATGCGCTTGTCGACGCTCCCTTCGTCACCGCCCACTCCTCCCCCATCACCGAATCGGAACTCATTCTGCTCCAAGGCGAGGTTCCGGCGGAGGGTTGTGCCAAGGCCATCGAGCTGGCAACAGGGCGGGTCGTGGTTAACCTCGCACCGGTCATCGAGGTTGAAAAGGAAGCGCTCCTGCGTGCCGATCCGCTGCTAGCCAACGAGCACGAGGCCGGGCTCATCCTGGAGCAGCTGGGCCTTAGCGGCGAGGGCGCGCCGGAGGAGCTGGCGCGGCGCCTCACGGAGGCCGGCTTTGTCTCGGTGGTCCTCACACTGGGCGCGCGGGGAGCGCTCGTGGCCGAAGGGGCTGAGCTTGTCGACGTTCCCTCCCCGCAGGTCACCGCCGTCGACACGACCGGCGCGGGTGACGCCTTCGCCGGCGCGCTGTGCGCGAGACTACTCCACGGCGACGACCTCGTGGAGGCCGCCACCTTTGCCGCTCGAGTTGGGGCTTACGCCGTCACCGGAGAAGGCGCGCAGGCCTCCTACCCCGATCTCAAAAGCAAGCTTCCCAGCTAATTACTCCCCGAGGAGCTGGGAGCGCAGGTTCTCGTCCTTCTTCTCCACCTCGGCGGCCATGTTCTCTTGGTAGGCCACCATCTTGTCCACCAGTGCCGGGTCACCCGCGGAGAGAATGCGCACGGCAAGCAAGCCGGCATTCTTCGCTCCGCCGATGGAGACGGTGGCCACCGGCACGCCGCCCGGCATCTGCACGATGGAGAGCAGCGAATCGAGCCCATCAAGATCCTTCAACGCGCGCGGTATGCCGATCACCGGAAGCGGCGTGGCCGCGGCGACCATGCCCGGCAGGTGAGCCGCGCCACCGGCGCAGGCGATGATGGCCTTGAGGCCGCGCTCGTGCGCGGACTTGGCATAAGCCAGCATCTTTTCCGGGGTGCGGTGCGCGCTGACAACGCCTACCTCGAAGGGCACGCCGAACTCAGCGAGCACCTCTGCGGCGGGCTTGACGGTGGGCCAATCGGAATCAGAGCCCATGATCAGGCCGACGAGTGGTTCCATAAAACTCTCCTTAGTAAATAGGTTTCAAGCTCGCTGCGGGCTTAAGCCCACTGCGCGTGGACGAGGAAGTGGGCGGCATCGTGGGCGATGCGGCGGGTTTCCGCCACGTCCTCACCGACAACGTTGACGTGGCCAATCTTGCGGCCCGGCTTGTGGTCCTTTCCATAGAGGTGGACCTTCGCCTCTGGGTAGCGCTCCATCACTTCGCGAACGCGCTGGGGTATGGGCATCTGTGGATCTTCTTCGGCCCCCAGCACATTGGCCATCACTGTGACCGGGGCCAGGGCTGCGGTAGAGCCCAGCGGCAAGTCCAGTACGGCACGCAGGTGCTGCTCGAACTGCGAAGTCACGCAGCCATCCTGAGTCCAGTGGCCGGTATTGTGCGGGCGCATGGCCAGCTCGTTGACGGCGATATCCTCCTCAACAACCGCGCCCGGCGCGCCGGAGGCGGAAGCAATGATGGAGCCGGCGTCTTGCTGCGTGGCGAAGGCAAAGAGCTCCACCGCCAGCACGCCGGTAACGCCAAGTTCGGTGGCCACCTTGATGCCCACCTGCATGGCGCGCTCGGTCAACTCCGGCGAAAGGTTCGGGGCGGGGGCAAAAGCCTCGGCACAGATGCCGTCCCGCTGCACGGACTCGGTGACCGGCCAGACCTTCACCTCGCCGGAGGGGCGGCGGGCGACGAGCACGGACAGCTCGCGGGTGAGGTTGACCTTTTCTTCGGCCATGAGCGGGGTATTGGCCGCAAGCAGCTTGGCGACGAGCGGCTCCAGCTCCTCCGTGGACGGGAACCACACGCCATGGCCGTCGTAGCCGCCGCGGCGGGCTTTGAGGCACACGGAACCGTCGACAAGCGCGGCGAAATTCCGTGCATCCTCCACCGACTCGATGGCGGCAAAGCGCGGCACTGGGGCGCCCAGCTCGGCCAGTTTCTGGCGCATGAGCAGCTTGTCCTGCGCGTAGAGGAGGGCGGAAGGCTGGGGCTGGACGTTGAGGCCGTCGGCGATGAGCGCCTGCACGTGCTCGGTGGGAACGTGCTCGTGCTCAAAGGTGATTGCATCCGCGCCGTCTGCGGCGACGGTGAGCACGTCGAGATCGTGATAGTCACCGAGAACGACGTCCGGAATCACCTGGGCGGCGGACTTATCCGGCGCGGAGGCTAGCACGCGCAGGTGGATGTCGAGCTCGGCGGCGGCTGGCTGCATCATGCGTGCAAGCTGGCCGTCTCCATAAACAGTAACGAGGGGTTTGTGTTGTTCACTCACTCTTCCAATACTAGCCTTGGGGCCATGATCGTCCGGCATACCATCTTTCAGAACTCCCTCATGACCGCCCTGTTGGATGGCATTTACGACAGCGCAATGACCATCGGTGAGCTCTTGGGCAAGGGCAATTTCGGTATTGGAACCTTCGATGCGCTGGACGGAGAGATGATCATCCTCGACGGGGTGTGCTACCAGCTGCGCGGCGATGGCACCGCGACGGTGGCTGACTTGGACCAGGGCACGCCGTTTGCGGTGGCGACGAACTTCGTCCCCCGTATTAAGGTGGCCGCACCCAAGGGTCTGAGGCGCGAGGAGCTTTCGGCATTCATCGATGAGGTGGAGCCTTCCGCTAACTTCATGTACGCGGTGCGCATCTCTGGGCGGTTCAGCAACGTGGTGACCCGCACGGTGGTCAAGCAGAGCAAGCCCTACCCGCCGATGGCGCAGGCGGTGGGCGGTGACAAGGAGCTGCGCTTTGACGACGTCGAGGGCGTCATCGGCGGTTTCCGCACGCCGGTCTTTGAGAAGGGAATCTCCGTTCCCGGATGCCACGTGCACTTCATCGACGCTGCGCGCACCTCCGGCGGGCATGTGCTGGACTACACGGTGGATGAGGCCACGATTGAGCTCTGCCCCGGCACGGACCTCGATCTGCGCTTGCCGCTGACCCACGAGTTCCGCTCCGCCAACTTGGCGCCGGAGGACCTAGACCAGCAGCTGCATACGACGGAGATTAAGGACTAACCCCAGACCGGTTGCTCGTTGAGGATGTCCTCGACTCGTTTGGCCTTGGGGATGGAGGGGAAATACATCGGCTTGTCATAGCCATGAAGTGCCAGCGAGATCCCACCGCGGCGGCGGCGCGCACCGCGGATATCGGTGAGTGGGATCGAATCAACGCGTTTGCCTTCGCGGGCGATGACGCGCAGGTTGGTCACGATGAAGCGCTTGCGGCGGGCTTTGATGAGGGGAAGGACAAAGCGCCAGACGGCAAGCAAGGCCCATATAGCTACTAAGCCATTGCGAAGCGCTAGGTCAATGCCGTTGTAGTCACACCAGCCGATGGCGATCCAGCACACCCCAGTAATCACGACGAGCTCTAGAAAAGGAAAGAGCAGCGTGCGAAACGGGGCGGTCATGTCCGCGCGAACAACCTCGCCGCGGCCCATCTGCATGAGGTTCATGGGGCACATGGTACCTCCCGTCCACGTACACTCCATTCCTCCCCTGTTCACGGCTGGCTCTGGGTTATTTTGGCAAAGAACACCGCAAATGGCATCTCACAGAAGGCATTAGTCAAAAGGCGTCTTTGGGGCCAAAGACACCTTTTGCGGGTCTGTAGATGGCGTTTTCAGGGGCAAAGACGCCTTTTGACTAATGCCATTTGATAGATGCCTTTTGACAGACGCCATGTGGAAAGCACCGTAACTGAGTGCCCTGGATGAGTGCCCTAGTTGTGCCCTGGTTGAGTACCTCGCCACTTGGCTCCGCTAGGAGGAGCCGTGGAAAAGACGCGCGCCGACTTATTTATCAGCCGGGCGCAGGTGGATGACATCACCGGCGGAGTAGTACTCGCCGCCGACGTTGATGCGTCCGTCGTCAGCCACGCCCTCGACGGTGCCGATGACGTCGCCGGTCGGGGCTTCGAGGCGAACCTCTTGGCCAATGGAAGAACAAACCTTGCGGTAATCAGCCATAAGCTGTGGGTCCTGCTGTTCCCACTGGGTGATGCGCCGGCGCAGGTTCTTCAGAACGGTGATGGCCAGCTCAGTGCGGTCGGTATCAAGCCCCTCGAGCGCTAGCGAAGTCGCGGCCTCGATGGGCAGTTCCTCGCGGGTCAGGGTGACATTGATGCCCATGCCCACGACCACGCGTGCTGAAGGCGGGTTAGCGGCTTGAGTCTTGGGCGCGACCTCGGCCTTGTTGATTTCCGCTTTGTTGATCTCGGCCTTATTAACTTCAGCCTTGTTAATCTCGGCTTTGTTAACTTCAGTCTTGTTGACCTCTGCCTTCGAGACTTCAGTCTTCGGAGCAGATTTGAAGGCCTCCCCCACCGGGCCGGCTTCAGCGAGGATGCCACACAGCTTCTTGCCATCGATGTGCACGTCATTGGGCCACTTGAGCACCGCTCCCTCGACCGAGTCGGTCACGGCCAAACCGGCAGCCAGGGGCAAGGTGCCAAGGTGCTCTAGCGACTCCGGGAGGATCAGTGCGGAAAAGATAAGCTGCGCCCCCGCCGGGCTCACCCACTGGCGGCCCAAGCGGCCTTTGCCGGCCACCTGTTCGTCGGCAAGCAGTACGGTGCTATCAGCCACCTTCTCCGCCTGCATGAGATCAGTATTGGTGGAGCCAGTGGACTCGGTGAAATCGATGACAGCGAAGTCTTCACGTAGCGCCTCGCGGATGCGGTCCATATCAAGTGCAGTCATGCACCCTAGGTTACCCGCCGGGCAGTGGCCTTCTAGACGTAACTAAAAGTAATCCGGATTGGCCAGAATTGTGTGTGCGGTGGCCTCGTCGAGACAGGTGGTCAAGACCGCTTGCGGCAAAGCATGGGGTACCTGTTCAGGCGTAACGGAGATCTGCCGAGAATCCGCTAGGAAGGACACGGTGTCCTCAACCAGCTTGTCGTAGTCCGCGCGTTCTTTCGTGCCGAGGCTATCTGGTTTGCCTTCAGTCACCAGCACGTAGCGGATCTCCGGGGCGACCCACTTACATACCCACTCGCCGTATTCTTGCGCTTCCGAATCCGAGAGGTCCAGCCCCATCCGCTTCATGCTGGCGCGCATGGTGTCACGATCAACCTTGCCGTTGTCCACCAGTTGTGAGCGGACCTTAGATGAGTCCACGGTGTCGGCGAAAATAGCGCGGAACACGGTATCGCGCTGAGCCGCGGAAGGCGAAGTGGACTGCGTCGAAGACGCGTCAGCGGTACCAGTGGAAACAGTTGTTAGCGGCGTGAAAGTCTCTGCAGATTCCGTACTAGAGCAACCAACCAAGAGCACTGTGAGGAGCGGGGCGAACTTCTTCATAGCGAATTCCAGCCTAATCCACGTGCCGCTGGGTGCTAGTGTGTGTCCATGGCAAAGGTCACTTTTGAGAACGTCGGCATCACCTATCCCCGCGCCGAGAACCCCACGGTCAAAGACCTCAATCTCGAGATTGCGGATGGCGAATTCCTGGTCCTCGTCGGACCATCCGGCTGCGGTAAGTCCACCACCCTGCGCGCCCTCGCGGGACTCGAGCCGGTCTCCAGCGGCCGCATCCTCATCGACGGCAAAGACGTCACGGGGCTGGAGCCCGGCGAGCGCGATATCGCCATGGTCTTCCAGAATTATGCGCTTTACCCGCACCTCACCGTGGCCCAGAACATGGGATTTTCCCTCAAGCTGGCCAAGATGCCTAAGGCCGAAATCAAAGCCAAGGTCGAGGAAGCCGCCAAGACCCTCGGGCTCACGGAGTACCTGCAGCGCAAGCCCAAGGACCTGTCCGGTGGTCAGCGCCAGCGCGTGGCCATGGGCCGCGCCATCGTGCGCGAGCCGAAGGCCTTCCTCATGGATGAACCCCTGTCCAACCTCGATGCCAAGCTGCGCGTACAAACCCGCGCGGAGCTGGCCAGCCTCCAGCAGCGCCTCGGCACCACCACCGTCTACGTCACCCACGACCAGGTGGAGGCCATGACCATGGGAGACCGCGTCGCCGTGCTCAAAGACGGGGAACTGCAGCAGGTCGCCCCACCGCGCGAGCTTTACGACGCCCCCGCTAACGAGTTCGTCGCCGGCTTCATCGGCTCCCCCGCGATGAATATCTTTGACTACAACGGCGGCCGCGTCGGCGTTCGCCCAGAAAAACTATTCATTAATAAGGGGCCGGTGGGCTTCCAGGGAACGGTGGAGTTCGTGGAAGAGCTGGGCTCGGAATCCTTCGTCTACGTCATGGTGGGTGAGCAACGCTTCGTTGCCCGCGCGAGCGACAACGTTCCGCAGCGCGGCGACACCGTCGTCCTTACCTTCAACCCCCGCGAGGCCCACCACTTCGATCCGGAAACCGGCCAGCGCATCGAGGCTTAGGCAGTAGCACTAACAGGGGTAGCTTCACCCCCGTTTGAAGTGAATTAAAAGCCAAAACCACGTGCCGTGTGGGGATGATCCCCTATTTTGAAGTCATCAGAAGTTTTCCGAAAGGTGAATACTCCATGAAGAAGTCGTTTCTCCCTAGCTCGCTGCGTTCTGTCCGCCGCGGCGTAGTCGTCACCACCGCTGCCCTCGCGTTGACCTTGGCAGGTTGCTCGTCGGGCGACGAGGGGTCGTCGTCAAGCGCTGGCTCCGATGCCTCCTCCACCGATGGTGGCGGCCGCGGGCCCATCACCTTTGCCATGGGCAAGAACGACACCGACAAGATCACCCCCATCATCGAGGCATGGAACGCCGAGCACCCGGACGAGAAGGTCGAGCTCAAGGAGCTCGCCGGCGAGGCCGACGCGCAGCGCGAAACCCTCGTGCAGTCCCTGCAGGCGGGCAACTCCGACTACGACGTCATGGCGCTCGACGTGGTCTGGACCGCGGACTTCGCTGCAAACCAGTGGCTAGCACCGCTGACCGGTGACCTGGAGGTTGATACCTCTGGCCTGCTGGAGCCCACCGTGGAGTCCGCGACCTACAACGACACCCTCTACGCGCTGCCGCAGAACACCAACGGCCAGCTGCTCTTCCGCAACACCGAGTTGGCGGACAAGGCTCCGGAGAAGTTCGAGGACATCGCGTCTGCCTGCGAGGCCATCAAGGACGATAGCTCCTGTCTGACCACCCAGCTCAAGCAGTACGAGGGCCTCACCGTCAACACCGCCGGCTTCATCGAGGGCTGGGGCGGCTCCATCTTGGATGACGAGGGCAACGTGACCGTTGACTCGGACAAGTCCAAGGAAGGCCTGCAGGCGCTTGTCGACGCCTACGAAGACGGCACCATCTCCAAGGACTCCACCGCCACGACGGAGGAGGAGACCAACTTGGCTTTCACCGAGGGCAAGACCGCATTCGCCATCAACTGGCCGTACATGTACACCAACGCTGAGGAAAAGGGCGTCAAGTTCGAGGTCCAGCCGCTGGTGGGCAAGGACGGCGTCGGTGTCTCCACGCTCGGCGGCTACAACAACGGCATCAACATCAATTCCGAGCACAAGGCTACGGCCCTGGACTTCATGAAGTTCATCATCAACGAGGAGAACCAGAAGTCCTTCGCTGAGGCTTCCTTCCCGCCGGTACTGGCTTCCATCTACGACGATGAGTCCCTGGTGGAGGAGTTCCCGTACCTTCCGGCCCTGAAGGAATCCCTGGAGAACGCCGCACCGCGTCCGGTTTCCCCGTTCTACACCGCCATCTCCAAGGCCGTGCAGGATAACGCTTACGCGGCATTGACCGCGGGCAAGTCCGTCGACGACGCAACGAAGGACATGAAGGCCGCCATCGAGGCAGCCGCGCAGGGTTAATGTTCCCAGCGTGAATGGGGCGCGAGTAAGTCCACGAGACTTGCCCGCGCCTCTTTCTTTGATCTGGGTCTCGTGCACAGAGGATGTCTCGGCCACCCGCTATGATTTTCCCCAACCCCCGATAAACCCCTCCCCCTATTAATCAGAAAGGCAGGCACCGCATGGCTGGAGCACCGGCTACCGCGCAGCCCCGCAGACAGTATCTGCGCGTCGCTGCGCTCATCGCACCGGCGCTGATAGCGCTGGCCGTGGTCATCGGCTATCCCATCGTGCGCGCCGTGATGTTGTCCTTCCAGGGCAACAAGCGGCTTAACCCGACCACGGGTGTATTCGAGGAAGGCTCATTCGCAGGCCTCGAAAACTACCTGTACTGGCTCACCAATAAATGCATGTCTGCCACCGGCCAAGCCACCACATGCCCAGACGGCGTCATCGCCACCGATTTCTGGCCAGCGCTCAAGATCACGCTCTTCTTCACCGTGGTCACGGTGGCACTGGAGACGATCTTGGGCATGTTCATGGCGCTGGTGATGAACGGCGAATACCGCGGGCGCGGCCTCGTGCGCGCGGCTGTGCTGGTGCCTTGGGCCATTCCCACCGCGGTGACTGCGAAGCTGTGGCAGTTCATGTTCGCGCCGGACGGCATCATCAACGCGCTCATCGGCTCGAACATCGCGTGGACCACGGACCCGTTTTATGCCCGCCTCGCGGTCATCATCGCCGATGTGTGGAAGACCGCCCCGTTCATGGCGCTGCTCATCCTGGCCGGCCTGCAGATGATCCCGCGCGATGTCTATGACGCCGCCCGCGTCGACGGCGCCTCGCGCATCCAAACCTTCTTCACCATTACCCTGCCGCTGGTGCGCCCGGCGCTCATGGTGGCCATCCTCTTCCGCACGCTGGACGCGCTGCGCATGTATGACCTGCCGGTCATCATGATCTCCGCCTCCTCCAACTCCCCGACGGCCACCATTTCCCAGTTGGTGGTGGAGGACATGCGCCAGGGCCACTTCAACTCTGCCTCCGCGCTATCCACCCTCATCTTCCTGCTCATCTTCACCGTCGCGTTCATTCTCGTTCGCTTCCTCGGCGCTGATGTGTCCGGTACTGCTCGCCAGAAGAAGGAGAAGAAGTCATGAAAAAGCTCGGACACTACCTTGGCATCCTCTTCATCATGTTCTGGGGGCTCGCGCCCTTCTACTGGATGGTCGTCACCGCCCTGCGGCACAAGTCCCATACTTTCGACACCACCCCGTGGCCCACGCACGTAACCCTGGATAACTTCCGGGACGCCCTAGCCACGGACAAGGGCAATGACTTCCTCAATGCGCTGGGGAACTCTTTGATCATTTCCTTGGTCACGACCGCGGTGGCGGTCCTTATCGGTGTGTTTACCGCCTACGCCTTGGCACGCTACGACTTCCCAGGCAAAGGTATTGTCACCGGCATCATTCTGGCTGCCTCGATGTTCCCGGCCATCGCGTTGGTGACCCCGCTGTTCCAGCTCTTCGGCAACCTCGAATGGATCGGCACCTACCGTGCGATGATCATCCCGAACATCTCCTTCGCGCTACCGCTGACGGTCTATACGCTGCTGAGCTTCTTCCGCCAGCTTCCCTGGGAGTTGGAGGAGGCGGCCCGCGTAGATGGTGCTTCCCGCGGCCAGGCCTTCCGCCTCGTGCTCCTGCCCTTGGCCGCGCCGGCGCTGTTTACCACCGCCATCATCGCCTTCATCACGACGTGGAACGAGTTCATGTTGGCCAAGCAGCTATCCACCACCGCTACTGAACCGGTGACCGTGGCCATCGCACGCTTCTCGGGCCCCTCGGCCTTCGAGTACCCCTACGCCGCCACCATGGCCGCGGGCGCGCTGGTGACGATTCCGCTGATCATCATGGTGCTCATCTTCCAGCACCGCATCGTTGCCGGCCTCACCGCCGGCGGTGTTAAGGCCTAATGCGCCGCGCTCTGCTGTGGGACACCGCGCTGGGATTCGTTGGTTTCTTTGCTTTCCTGGCGCTGGTGCAGGCAGTCCTCAATCTTTTTCACCCCTCCCCCGCAATCTGGCCGGGGCTCCTCGCGGGCGCGCTGTGCCTGGCGGAGTTTCTGCTGTGGCGGGCTAAACGGAAGGATCTCCGATGACCTGGCACGATAACGCCATTTTCTACCAGGCCCTCGTGGGCTCGTACAAGGACACCCGCGGCGAAGGCGTCGGCACGCTGCGCGGCGTTATTGAGAAGTTGGATTACCTCAAGTGGCTCGGCGTGGACTGCCTCTGGCTCTCCCCGTTCTATGCCTCCCCGCTGCGCGATGATGGCTATGACATTGCCGATTACTACTCCATCCACCCTGATTACGGCACGATGGAGGACTTCGAGGAGCTCGTCGCCGAGCTCCACGCTCGCGGCATGCGGCTGATGACGGACCTGGCTTTCAACCACACCTCCACTGATCACCCATGGTTCCAGGCCTCGCGCACCGATCCGGAAGGGCCGTACGGTGACTACTACGTGTGGGGCGATGATCCCCTGCGCTACCCAGAGATCCGCATCATCTTTACCGATACGGAAACCTCGAATTGGGCGTGGGATCCGGAGCGCAAGCAGTACTACTTCCACCGCTTCTACTCGCACCAGCCGGACCTGAACTATGACAACCCGAAGGTCCACGAGGAAGTGTTCAAGATCCTCTCCTTCTGGCTGGACAAGGGCGTGGACGGCTTCCGCCTCGATGCCATTGCATACCTCTACGAGCGCGATGGTCTGGGTGGCGAGTCCCTGCCGGAAACAGTCGAGTTTGTGGAAAGAATCCGCGCTTTCATCGACGAGAACTATCCCGAGGCCATCATGATCGCGGAGGCCAACCAGCCGCCGCACGACACCATGGAATTCTACGGCACGGGCAATCGCTTCCACATGGTGTTCAACTTCCCCGTCATGCCGCGGCTCTACCAGGCCCTTGCACTGGGTGACGCCACACCGGTCTACGAGATCATGGCGGAGCTTCCGGAGCTGCCCCAGGGCTGCCAGTGGGGCACCTTCCTGCGCAATCACGACGAGCTAACGCTGGAGATGGTCAACGAGGACCAGCGCGCCATCATGTACGAGCACTTTCTGCCGGATGATCAGATGCGCGCTCACGTGGGTATCGCGCGGCGGCTCGCCCCGCTGTTGGGCAACGACTACCGCAAGATTGAGCTCTTCTATTCCCTCCTCATGACGCTACCGGGCGCGCCTTTCCTGTATTACGGCGATGAGATTGGCATGAACGACGCCCCTGAGCTGCCAGACCGCGATGCTGTCCGCACCCCTATGCAGTGGGAGCCGGGCGAAGGCGCAGGTTTCAGTACATCCGCTCAGACGCGCCGCCCCATCGTTGGCGGGATTGGTATTTCGGTGGAGGAGCAGCTTGCCGACGACTCCTCGATCCTCCACCGCGTTCGCAGCCTCATCCAGCAACGCAAGGCGCACCCAGAACTCGGCACCGCGCCTTTCGAGGCGGTGGAGACCGGCCACGCGGGCGTTCTGGGATTCCAGCGCGGTGAATTATTGTGCTTGCACAACTTCACCGAAAAAGCCGTGGACTTGGGACCAGTCGAACTGGGTCCCTTCGGTTATGCCTGGCTTCCGGTGGAGGCTTAACGGTCTTTTAACGAAAACGGTAAACAGAACATGAACAGTCGATGTATTGTGCTGTAATTTTTGAGGTTTTTTAGCATTTTATGACCAATTAAAGATACATAATGCCTATTTGCCGAGGTCACCGGCCTTTAGCGCACAATTGGCACCATTACCTTTCGGGACTATCGTCAACCGCGGTTAGCTCGCAGTCGTCGCGCCACCCCTTTGGCCCCGACACGCTGACCCCTCTTTGTAGATTATTGCCCTAGTCCTGAAAGGGATCACGCTCGTGTCAGCGACTCTTATCATCTTGGCCATCGTGGTCATCACGGCACTGGCCTTCGACTTCACTAACGGTTTCCACGACACAGCCAACGCTATGGCGACGTCGATTGCTACCGGCGCACTGAAGCCGTTCACCGCAGTCGCCATTTCCGCCCTCCTCAACCTCATCGGCGCATTCCTCTCCGTCAACGTGGCCGCCACCGTGGCCAAGGGAATCGTCAACCTTGACCAGTACGATGTCTCCGTCCCCGCCGACGGCGACGCCCTGCTCATGGTCGTCTTCACCGGCCTCATCGGCGGCATCACCTGGAACCTATTTACCTGGCTCCTTGGTATGCCGTCTTCATCCTCCCACGCCCTCTTTGGTGGCCTCATCGGCGCTGCCTTCGCAGCCCTGGGCACCGGCGGCGTGGCGTGGTCCTCCATTGCCGGCAAGATCATCATCCCGGCTATTGCCTCCCCACTCATCGCCGCTCTGGTTTCCGCCTGCGGTACCGCCCTGGTGTACTGGGTGACCAACACCATCCCGAGCAAGGTCAAAAACGAGCACTTCCGCCACGGCCAGATCGTGACCGCCTGCCTCGTATCCCTGGCCCACGGCACCGGTGACGCACAGAAGACGATGGGCGTTATCTTCCTTGCCCTCGTTGCCGCTGGCGAGGCCAACTCCGATTCCCGCATCCCGACCTGGGTCATCGTGGCCTGTGCCGTCGCGATTGCCGCCGGCACCATGTCGGGCGGCTGGCGCGTCATCCGCACCCTGGGCAAGGGGCTGGTTGAGATTGAGTCCCCGCAGGGCATGGCCGCTGAGGCCACCTCCGCCGCCATCATCCTAACCTCCGCCACCGGCGGTATGGCGCTGTCCACCACCCACGTGTCCACCGGTTCCATCCTGGGTACCGGCCTGGGCCGCAAGGGGGCGAAGGTTCGCTGGGGCGTCGCCATGCGCATGGTGGCCGCGTGGCTCATCACCCTTCCGTGCGCCGCCTTCGTCGGCTTCGTTACATGGTGGATTGCCAACGGCGTTGGCGCAGCCACCAACACCATGGTGGGTGCCATCGTTGACCTGATCATCCTGCTGGGAATGGTCGCCCTCATCCTCCTGCGCGCTCGCCGCAACCCGGTTGACGCTAATAACGTCAACGACGACTGGGACGAGGACTCCGAGTCCGTCGACTCCTCGATGTCTCACCGCGAAAAGGTCGCCGCAGGCGTTTCGACCGGCAACGCCCCCGGCGCCGCAGACGCCGTCAATGATGTGGTCAAGTCCCACACCGCCAACAAGGACAACTAAGGATTCCAATCATGACCGCAATGGAAATCGTCACCGCCCTCATCCGTGTGGCTGCACTAGCTCTCGCCTTCGGCGCGGGCATCCCGCTCCTCTTCGCTTTGGGCATGCGCTGTATGACCGGCGACCCCATCCGCAACGCCGAAGGCGTCGTCGTTGATGACACCGCAGCCTCACCCCAAATGAAGATGCTTGGCTGGACGGTATACGCCGTTCTTGGCTTCGTCATCCTTATCGCTATCACATGGATTGCAAAGGACTCCATCGCCCACTACTTCGGCTGGGAGCCTTTTGCCGGAATCGCTGGCGGACACTAAGCCCCTAACACCCCTCCCACCGACAGCACCGACAGCCCCGTCGCCCTACACGGCGGGGCTGTCTTTTTGTCTTTATTAATTCTCCCCCGCGGTGGGAAGCTCATGAGTGTCCCTGGTCACACATCAGCCAAGGTAAACAAAAAGTTAACTTAACTTGAAATCTATGTAGCGTTTTGGGCGTTTACGCGATATAGTTGGTGAATCCCAACGGTACGGTACCCCGTACCTTTACTACGAGAGGCAAAAAAGGGGCGAGCAAGAATGAATACTATTTCCGGCTTTATTTCCACCATTGCTAACACATTCAAGACCGCCACCGGCACCGGTCTTGACACCATTACCGCTGCACCCATTGCAGCACAGGTGGCAGAAGATCTACTCAAGCACGATCTCATTCCGGCAACCCATACCGACATCGAGGAAAGCTTCGCCGCCCTCACGGGCGACTTCCCCCGGGAAGGCGACCTTGCCGAGGTAGAACTTTTCCTCGACAGCTTCGGATGGCTTGCATAAAATCCTTCACCAAACCCCGTCCCCATGGGCGGGGTTTTCTCATGCGACCACCCTTCAAACGGCGCATTTCGCGCCCACTACACTGTCAGCCATGCACCCAACACGCCGTTTGCGAGGATTCCCTCATCTTTTCCACCGCCCCTCACCTGCCCGAACGTAAAATGTGAGCGAAATCACCCGTGCGCCGCTATACATTCCCATACAAAACTTCTCTACACTGCCAAACATGACTATTTCCTCACATTTGTCGGAGCTTGACTCCCTGAGCGCCGACACCACCGCAGGCAAGATCGCTGAACTGAAGAGGCGTCGCGAAGCAGCGGCGCAGCCCATGGGCGAGAAAGCCCACGAAAAGGTCCACGCCCAAGGCCGCCTCACCGCACGTGAGCGCTTGGACTATCTCCTCGACGAGGGCTCCTTCGTCGAGACCGATATGCTCGCCGTGCACCGCACCACGGACTTCGGCATGGGCAAGAAGCGCCCACTGACCGATGGCATCGTCACCGGCTGGGGCACCATCGACGGCCGCGAGGTCTGCATTTTCTCCCAGGACGGAACCGTCTTTGGTGGCGCACTCGGTGAGGTCTACGGCGAGAAGATGATCAAGATCATGGAGCTTTCCATCACCACCGGCCGCCCGCTCATCGGCCTATACGAGGGTGCCGGCGCCCGCATCCAGGACGGCGCCGTGTCCCTGGACTGGATTGCCAAGACCTTCTACCAGAACGTCAAGGCTTCCGGCATCGTCCCGCAGATCTCCGTCATCATGGGCGCGTGCGCCGGCGGCAACGCCTACTCCCCTGCCCTGACTGATTTCGTGGTGATGGTGGACAAGAAGTCCAAGATGTTCGTCACCGGACCAGACGTCATCAAGACCGTCACCGGCGAAGAAGTCAGTCAAGAAGAACTCGGCGGCGCGGGCGTCCACATGCACAAAGCAGGAACCTCGCACTACACCGCCGCCAGCGACGAGGAAGCCCTGGATTGGGTCCACGACTTGCTGACCTACCTTCCCTCCAATAACCGCCAGCTGACCCCGGTTGAGCCCTACGAAGACCTGGGCGAAGAAACCGCCGACGACCTCATGCTGGATGAGATCATCCCGGATTCCCCAAACCAGCCCTATGACGTCAAGGAGGTCATCGAGGCCCTCACCGATGACGGTGACTTCCTGGAGATCCAGGCCGACCGCGCCGATAACGTGGTCACCGCCTTCGGACGCATCGAAGGCCGCACTGTTGGTTTCGTTGCTAACCAGCCCCAGGTCTTCGCCGGCTGCCTCGACATCGATTCTTCCGAGAAGGCCGCCCGCTTCGTGCGCACCTGCGATGCCTTCAACATCCCTATCATCATGCTTGTCGACGTCCCCGGCTTCCTCCCCGGCGCCGACCAAGAACACGACGGCATCCTGCGCCGCGGCGCCAAGCTGCTCTACGCCTACGCCGAAGCCACCGTTCCCAAGATCACCGTCACCCTGCGCAAGGCATACGGCGGCGCCTACTGCGTGATGGGCTCCAAGGGGCTGGGCGCGGACATCAACCTGGCATGGCCCACCGCCCAGATCGCGGTCATGGGTGCAGCAGGTGCCGTCGGTTTTATCTATCGCAAAGAGATCAAGGCAGCCCATGAGAAAGGCCTCGACGTGACGGAACTGACCAAATCCTTCGAGCGCGAATACGAAGATCACATGCTCAACCCGTATAAGGCAGCAGAGCGCGGGCTTATCGACGCCGTCATTCTCCCCTCCGAAACCCGCAGTGCAATCGCTAAAAACCTGCGCTTCTTCACGGACAAGAATGTCGCGCGCCCATCGCGCAAGCACGGAAACATCCCGCTCTAGGCCGCGCTCGTTTCAGCACAAATCAGTGCAGCAGAAGCACTGTATTACACTAGTGTTCCATGACTGACTTGAAGACGACCGCTGGCAAGATCGAGGACCTGAGCGCCAAGCTCACCGAGTCCCGGGCGCCGCAGGGAGAAGTCCCGGCAGCCCGCAGCGCCATCGAGGCGCTCTTTGACGCCGGCTCCTTCGTGGAGACCGACGCCCTTGCTCGCCACCGCTCCACCGAGTTCGGCCGCGAGCACATCCGCCCCTACACCGATGGTGTCGTCACCGGCTTCGGCACCGTCGATGGCCGCAAGGTCTGCGCCTATGCGCAGGACGCCTCGTTGTTCGACGGCACCATGGGCGAGGTCTATGGCGAAAAGGTCACCAAGCTCTATGACCTGGCCATTAAGACCGGCGTGCCCATCGTCGCGCTCGTTGCCAGCGATAAGCCCCGCGCCCAGGAGGGCATCGTCTCCTCCGCCATGCAGGCCCGCATCCTCGCCCGCGCCACCACCGCCTCCGGCCTCATCCCGCAGATCACGGCGGTTTACGCGGAGTCCAAGGAGGCCTCGCTCGTGGCCGCGCTGTCCGATGTCGTCATCGCCCCCGACGGCGACGTGCAGGCGGACGGGGAGCACGAGGTGAGCGTCGCCAAGCGCGTGCTCTCCTATCTGCCCTCCAATAACCGTGCCGCCGCGCCCCGCACCGAGGCCACCATCGTTGCGGGTTCGGTGGAAGACAACATCAGCGAGGCCGACCACGCGCTCGATACCCTCGTGGGCGATGACGGCGCCGTGGATCTCGCCGACGTGGTCACCGCTACCTGTGAGGATGTTTTCGAGCTCGGCGCCTGGGTGCGCGGGGTCTTCACCGGCTTCGGCCGCGTGGAGGGACGCACGGTGGGCATCATCGCCAACCGCGACTCTCTCGATGCCGCAGCCGCCGCCAAGGCCGCGCGTTTCATTCGCCTGTGCGATGCCTTCAACACCCCCATCGTCGAGTTCGTCGACTCCCCGGCTCTGGATGTGGAGAAGGCAGCGTTGGCCAAGCTCGTGCATGCTTATGCTGCGGCGAGCGTGGGCAAGATCAGCGTGATCGTGCGCCGCGCGCACGGCACCGGCTACATCGCTTTCGGTTCCAAGGAGCTCGGTGCGGACCTGTCCTATGCGTGGCCGACGGCCGAGATCGCCGTGGCCGATGCCCCTGAACTGGCCGCTGAGCTGGAGCTGAGTGAGGACGAGGCCGCAGCCTACCTCACCCCGTACCAAGCCGCTGAGCGCGGTCTCGTCGATTCCGTTATTACCCCGGCAGCCACGCGCGGTTCCCTCATTGAGGGACTGCGCCTGCTGGATCGCAAGATTATTCCGACCCTGCCGAAGAAACACGGCAATATCGTTTTGTAGAGGTTTCCCCATGACCGCTTCCCTGTTTACCGTTCTCAACGGCAACCCCACCGACGCTGAGGTGGCGGCCCTGACCACGGTGCTCAGCCAGCTCGACTCCGAGGCGCGTGCCAAGGCCGCCGATACCCGCTCCGAGCGCGACCTGTGGGGCCAGCCGGGCGACGTGTTTAACCCGTCCGCCTTCCGCAACGTCCGCTACTACTAAGCACATGCGCCTGGTTCTGGCTTCTCAGTCCCCGTCCCGCCTGTCCATCCTGCGGGGTGCGGGCGTGGAACCCGTCATTGCCCCGGCCCACGTGGATGAGCGGGCCATCGAGGAGCGCCTGGCGGGTGCTGAGCCCGCCGAGATCGTCTGCGCACTCGCCACGGCCAAGGCAGAGGCCATTGCCCCGGACTATCCCGAGGACGTCGTGGTGGGCGGGGATTCCATGCTGCTTCTCGACGGTTCCCTCCAAGGCAAACCCCACACCCCCGAGGCCACCGTGGAGCGCTGGCACGCGCAGGCCGGTCGCGCCGCGGAGCTCATCACCGGCCACTGCGTGCTGCGCGGCGACGCACGCTTCGTGGAGGCCTCGCGCACGACGGTGCACTTTGCGGAAGCTACTGCCGCCGATATCGAGGCCTATGCTCGCACCGGCGAGCCGCTGGAATGCGCCGGCGCCTTTACCCTGGAGGCCCTCGGCGGCTGGTTCATCGACCGCATTGAGGGCGATCCTTCCTCCGTCATCGGGCTTTCGCTGCCGGTGCTGCGCCGCGCGCAGTATTCCTTTGGGCTCAACGTTTCTGACTTCTGGGCTTAATCAAACCTATTGACTGGGTTTTTAACCACCGATATTATGTGAATCACATTTCACTGGATGCGAGAGAAGGCGGAGTTAGATCCCGCAATCTTCGGATTTTAATCGCTTCAGGAATTCACACAGAGCTTAAGTAAGGAACTTGGAGCACACCATGTCCTCATTACTGCATCAGTAGTTTCTATTTGACACACCGCTACTTTCGACGGGTCAATATATCGCCGCCGAGAGAATTACCCACCTCGAAAATCCGACGCTGGGTTCATGCTGCGCGCATCAGTTCCCAGTCGCGGTTGTCAAAACATAGAGAGAACCGATGCAAGATCACAATACTACTGGTGGAAGTTTTTGGACTACTGTACGCAAGAGTCATCCCGATTACTTACGGTGGTTCTTCGCTGACACAACAAGCGCTTTGGGTTCATCCCTCATAGCCATCCCCATTTCACTTGCCAGCTTTCACCTCACTGGAAGATTAAGCCAAGCAGGTCTCATCGGAGCAGCAAGCTCAGCTGGCGCCATGATCATGACCATCCCCGCCGGCATGATCATCGATCGATTCGACAAGAAAAATCTGCTTTTCCTTTACGGCCTGAGTCAGATTGCTATTTGGTCTTCCTTTTCCCTCCTCCTCTGCCTGGGTAAATTCACCTTCATCTCTTTATTCTTCTTCAGCCTTTTTGCTGGGATGATTACAGGCACCTTCGGAGGGTTAACCAATGCCATTCTGAGATTCATCATCCCAGAGAATCTACTTGTCCAAGCACAGGGCCGTAACCAAACTCGAGACAACATTATCTGGATGGTCGGATTACCCTTGGGAGGCCTCCTTTACGGACTCGCCCCGGTTATTCCTTTTATTACGCAAGCCCTGTCAGGGCTTGGTCCCGTACATGCTTCAAGGAGCATCAATGCGAACCTAGGAGAAACAATCAGTGACCAGAAGTATTCATTTACAGAGTTCTGGTCCGATGCAAAATATTCTTTGGCGTGGATTTGGAAATATCCGGTGCTCCGGGCAATTTTCAGCATCGACATATGCTCGAATTTTGCCAATTTTTTCCTGATCGCGTCCATAGACCTATGGTTGGCCTATCTTAAAGTTGATGGCTGGATAATCGGCTTAACTTCCACCATGTTCACCCTTGGCATGATTGTTGGAGGATTCTTTCAGGACCACCTCATCAAGCGATTCCCCGGAAGAAATATAATCCGAGCAACCATGCTCTGGGAATTAATGTGGTACATATTTCTTCTCGCCTTCTCCCATTATTGGCCATTGATCGCAATCGCAGCATTTTTCATCGTCATTCCCTCGATCGCATGTAACTCATACTCTGGTGGCCTACTTGCACTATCTGCGCCTCCTGAGAAAATAGGTAAGTGCTCGGCAGGAGCGCGCCTAATGATGGGACTACTTCCAATTATCGCCTCCAGCAGTGCAGGCGTTCTTCTTTCTGCAATTGGTTTTCAGGCAAGCATGGCACTATGTGTTCTGTGCTCGGTTATCTCTTGCTTGATAGTGGCGGGTTCAGTCTTACGCGCACTACCTAAAGCATCCGAGTTCAATTCCCTCCCAGTTCTCGAGTAATCCTTATGACGTATACGAACGCTTCAAAGCCTTCGCAGCCCCAGTCGGAGCTCAGCCTTAGCCTCGAGTGGTCGTACCCAAGCTCGTCCCCTCTGGTGACCTCGCTGCCACATGGCTAGAGTGGGGCGGCATGGAAATGAAAGACATGCTCGCACCAAACCCCATCAAGCTGCCTGCCGATCCGGGTGCTGACAGCACCTCCGATCTCACCGCAGGAATTGTCGCCCACCCGGATTCCCCGCTGCTGTGGGCACTGCTGGCGGAGCAGGAACTAGACAAGCACAAGGGCGCTGAGCCCACCGCTTTCATCACCGCCTACGCCTATGCGCGCACCGGCTACCACCGCAGCCTCGACCGCCTGCGCGGCAATGGTTGGAAGGGCTGGGGCCCTGTCCCCTTCTCCCACGAACCGAACCAAGGCGTGCTGCGCGCGATTGCCGCACTGGGCCATGCTGCGAAGGCCATCGGTGAGGACGCGGAGTATGACCGCATCCGCCAGATGCTTTCCGACGCCGACCCCGAATCCGTCGCCACGCTGCTGGACTAAGCAGCCAGTAGCGCCGTTGCGCGCTGCCCCGCTTCCCCCGGTCCGCCACATAGTTCTAGTCAACTGGTTCTACTCAAAAGGTTTAGCTGGGGGCAGGTGAACCATCCAGGTGCCCAAAGAAGGTTTGTTTGGGGGCACATGAACCTTCTGACTGGAACCATCCGTGGCAGCTAGCGCCCCTCAGACTGGCACGGCACGTTACGTACAAAAATCCCGCGGACCTCAAATAGTGAGGCCGCGGGATTAATCTGTCTGCTCTAAAGCAGCGCAGGGATTGGCATGTGGTTAAGCCTTGTCGCCGTCTGCCTTAGCAACAAGGTCACCGGTGTTCTGCGCGGTGCGGATGTTCGCCACGAAGAACTCCAGCACCAGACGGATCTGAATGACGTAGAAGAAGAAACCAACGCCTCCAAAAATCACGGCGCCGAGGAAGCTAAAGATACCAACGACAAAGCTGTCAGCGAAGGAGAACAGCGAAGCGAAGACCATAATCGCCCAGACAGCAGCGGCCACGAAGACAAGCAGCATGTAGATGAAGGAGGAGAACTTCAGGGTGACAAAGCTGCTGAAGGAGAAATCAAACAGCGCCTTGAAGAAGCCCGTGCTCTTAGAAGAACCACCGTTCTGTGCGGCCTGCTGCGGGTACTGATTGTTCTGTGGAGAGGCAGCAAAGGGCGAGTTCTGCTGACCGAAGCCCTGCTGTTCCTGCGTACCAAAGCCCTGCTGGCTTTGGGAGCCGAACCCTTGCTGCTCCTGTCCACCAAAGCCCTGGTTCTGCTGCTGGTAGCTACCAAAACCGGACGTGGAGTTGGAGTGAGAAGCCTGGGCGCCGAAGCCATCACCAGACTGCTGCCCAAAACCCTGGCTCTGGTTGGATTCTGCCTGCGCACTGCCGCCAAAGCCTTCGCTGCCAAAGCCGCTGTTGCCGTAACCGTGGTTGCCGTAGCCCTGATTCGAGTTCGTCGCCTCAGCGGAGTGCTCGGCGCCAGCACTGCTATCGGAGTTGTAGGAAGCGTAGGAGGCGCCAAAAGAGTCATGGTTAGCGCGGGTGTCATGGCTTTCAGACTTGTTGTCAGATGACTCCGTGTTGGCAGAACCAGAGGCGGACTCAGACGCAGCAAAGCTGGAGCCAAAAGTGCTGTCCTTGGCCTCACCTTCAGACTCCGGCTGCGAATTCTGGGAAGACGCACTTCCGAACGAGGAGGTCTCAGCGGAGCTCTCGGAGTAATCGCCGTAGCCGGCCTGGCCGCCCCAGCCGAAGTTGGAGTTCTGTCCCTGGCTGTTCCACCCAGAAGCAGAATTATCGCTGCCGGACTGAGAGCTACCGTAGCCGCCAAAGCTACCGAAGCTGTTGTTCCCAGCGTTGTCGCCGTGGGAACCGTGAGCGTTGTAGTCGCCAGCGTTGTTATCGTTCTTGTCGCCGTTCTCACCAAACTGGTTGGGGTTCGTCATAGTTTTTAGACCTTTCGGAGAATCATTGATTTTCGCAGTGCGCTACAGCACGATACTGTCATAAATTTTTTACCCCACCGAACGTACCTGAGATCTTGCTCACCGGCAGCGCGAGTTAGGCAAATGCACCCCAGAAAACGACAGTTTCCCCCGCCACGGCAGGGGAAACTCAACAGGATTAGTGCGAAATAAATCGCTTAAGCGTGCTTGGCCTCCACGCGCTTGATGGCCTCAGCAGCCACCTTCTCCTGAATGCCCATGTCCAGCTCAGAGGTGAAGCCCACGCAGGAGCAGTTGATCTCACCAAGGACGTAAGTATCTTCGCCGTTTTCGCCGTCAGCCAGCATGAAGTCCGCGGTCCAGATCAGCGGGATGTTGTCACCGCCGAGCTTCTCTGCGATGACCGGGCGAACGTCAGCGAACATATCGACGAGCTCCTGCCACTCCTCCGGCTTTTGGTAGGTGTACTTGGCGCCGGAGAACAGGGTGGCGGAGAAGGCATCGCCGCCCTCGGCCGGCTTCTTGTGCACCACGAAGACCGGGTCCGGGCCCACGAGAAGAATACGAATCTCACCCTCAACGATGCGCGGCATGAAGCGCATGTCCACGAGCATGCCGTTGTCACCCACGATGTACTGATCGCAGAAGTCCATGAACTCGCCCAGCTCGCGCTCCTCGGAGTGGTTGTCCACAGCCTCGGTGCACTTGATCTTGGTGTCGAGCGACAGAGCCGTGCCCGGCTCGACGGACTCGGCCAGCTTCTCGTCGGCAAGGCGCACGCGCCAGATGCCGGAGCCGGTGGAGCCACGGTTCTGCTTAAGCACGCGCTCGCCGTAGGACAGGGAGGTCGGGAAGGTGTTGTGGAAGGACTCGACGTCGTAGTAGGCGGCGGTATCGGACGGGACCAGGTCGGTGTCGTTGAGCTTGACCAGGGCATCCTTAGCGCCGTAGGCCATCATCTCGTACGGGGTGGACATGCCGACCAAACCAGCGTCGGACAGCTTGGAGAGCAGGTCAAAGTAGCCCTTTTCACCGCCCGGGATGTTGCCCGGGTTCACGCGGGAGATGTAGGCATCAAAATTCTCGGATACATACTCGAAGAGCTTCTCGGACCACTCAGGGCGGTAGAACACGACCTCTGCATGCCAGCCTGCATCCTTGATGCAGTCGACGATTGGCATGGTGTCCTTACGGTGTCCGTTGATCTGCTTGTCTGATCCGCCCTCAACCTCGAAGACGACGATTGCCTTGTGCACAGTAATTCCCTTTCGCTAGGGGGTTGATGAGTGTCACTACTTAAAATAACCCAGGTTTGGCCCGCGCGCTCCCCTACAAAATCGGCCCAACAGAAGGTTAAAAAGCGAGCTTAACGCACTTTTCAGCCCCTGACCTGCATACTTGTTATAACCAGTAAGTGCGAAGCGGCACAACCCGCCCAAGAAATGTATCCAACACCACAAAAGGCTCTCCCCCGTGACCACTTTTCGGCCAAGCACGCTAGAGTTGAAGCGAACGTTCCCCCTTAACGAGAAAGGCAGGTGGACCGTGGCCGAATTCGACCCGAATCCCCCTTTCCAGGAATACGCGCACCCCGAGCGTCTCGTGTCCGCACCGTGGCTATCCGCGCGACTGGGCATTAACGGCCTCCACGTGATCGAGGTCGATGAGGATTCACTCCTCTACGATATCGGCCACATCCCCACCGCTATCCGTATCAACGTCCAGACGGAACTGCTCGATAGCACAACGAGGGACATCATCAGCGCCGAAGACTTCACCGCCCTCCTTCGCTCGAAGGGCGTCGAGCGCGATGACACCGTCATCCTGTACGGAGACAAGTCCAACTGGTGGGCCGCGTTCGCCCTGTGGATCTTTGAACTGTACGGCCACGAAGACGTGCGGCTTCTCGACGGCGGCAGGGACGCCTGGATGTCCGAAGAACGCGATACTTCCTTCATGGTTCCCGAACCATCCGTTTCCTCTTATCCGGAGGTTTCCCGCGAAGAATCCTCTCGCATCTTCGTCGATGAGCTGCGCGGATCCACCGCCACCGTTGTCGACACCCGCAGCCCAGACGAGTTCTGCGGCGAAGCCGCCTTCAAGAACGGAACCGGCGAGTCTGCCTACGGCACCACCTTGACGCACGGCCATATTCCCGGGGCCATCAACTTGGAATGGGATCGCGCGGTCTACCCCAACGGCTGCTTCCGTACACTCAGCGAGCTCAAGGTCAACTATGGTGAGCTAGAGCCCGCAACGGAAACCGTCCTTTACTCGCATGTCGGCGCTCAGGCCGCGCACACCTGGTTTGTGCTGAAGTACCTGCTCGGCTTCGACACCCCGCGCGTCTACGATGGCTCGTGGGCAGAGTGGGGCAACATGGTTCGCATGCCCGTTGAGCGCTAGCAACACGCCGAAATAAGCCCGCATCCTCGCTGGTGCGGGTTTATTTTTTGACACGAAACCAAGACGTGACGGTATCCTCATGTTTTGGTGTGCAAGAATAGTACGCAGTCCTATCAGAAAAATTGGAGGAGGGTTCCTGCCGTGGCAGTTGAAACCAAGAACATCACCAAGGTCCTCGTGGCCAACCGCGGTGAGATTGCGGTCCGCGTCATCCGTGCGGCTCGCGATGCCGGCATCGCATCCGTAGCGGTTTATGCCGAGCCCGATGCTGACGCCCCATTCGTCACGCTTGCCGACGAAGCCTTCGCACTCGGCGGCCAAAACTCCGCTGAGTCTTACCTCGATATCAACAAGATTCTCGACGCCGCCTCCAAATCCGGCGCCGACGCTATCCACCCCGGCTATGGCTTCCTCTCCGAGAACGCCGACTTTGCCCAGGCCGTCATCGACGCCGGCCTGATCTGGATCGGCCCCTCGCCGCAATCGATTGCGGACTTGGGTGACAAGGTCACCGCCCGCCACATTGCCGAGCGTGCCGACGCGCCCATGGCACCGGGTACCAAGGATCCCGTCGCCAGCGCCGAAGAGGTCGAGGCCTTCGCCGACGAGCACGGCCTGCCCGTTGCCATCAAGGCTGCCTTCGGCGGCGGTGGCCGCGGCATGAAGGTCGCTCACACCCGCGAGGAGATCAAGGACCTCTACGAGTCCGCCACCCGCGAGGCCACCGCAGCCTTCGGCCGCGGCGAGTGCTTCGTTGAGCGCTACCTGGATAAGGCCCGCCACGTCGAGGCGCAGGTCCTGGCTGACCAGCACGGCAACGTCGTCGTCATGGGCACCCGCGACTGCTCCCTACAGCGCCGCTTCCAGAAGCTCGTCGAAGAGGCCCCTGCCCCCTTCCTCACCGATGAGCAGCGCGCCTCCATCCATGAATCCGCCAAGCGCATCTGCCGCGAGGCCGGATACTACGGCGCTGGTACGGTGGAGTACCTCGTAGGTGCGGATGGACTCATCTCCTTCCTCGAGGTCAACACGCGCCTCCAGGTGGAGCACCCCGTTACCGAAGAAACCACCGGCTACGACCTCGTTCGCGAGCAGTTCCGCATCGCCGAGGGCCGCGAGCTTTCCATCGCCGAGGACCCGACCCCGCACGGCCACGCCTTCGAGTTCCGCATCAACGGCGAGGACGCCGCTGCGGGCTTCATGCCGGCTCCTGGAACCATCGTCTCCTACTCCGAGCCTTCCGGCCCGGGCGTGCGTATGGATTCCGGCGTGCGCGAAGGTTCCGTCATCGGCGGACAGTTCGATTCCATGCTGGCCAAGCTCATCGTCTGGGGCCCGGACCGCGAGACCGCCATCGCGCGCGCACGCCGCGCGCTGTCCGAGTACCGCATCGAAGGCCTGCCCACGGTTATCCCCTTCCACCAGGCAATCCTCACCGATCCTGCCTTCACCGCCGAGGACGGCAACTTCACGGTCTACACCAAGTGGATCGAGGAAGAGTGGGTCAACGAGCTGCCCGAATACACCGACACCGCCGAAGCACCTGAGGATGAGGACCAGGAAGCACCCCAGAAGTTCGTCGTCGAGGTTGGCGGCCGCCGCATCGAGGTTGCCCTGCCGGGCAACTTGCTCTTGGGTGGCGGCAACAAGCGCAAGAAGTCGAAGAAGCGCCGCGGTAAAGGCGCAGCAGCCAACGTGTCCGGTGACGCCGTGACCGCACCGATGCAGGGCAGCGCCATCAAGGTCGCCGTCGAAGAAGGCCAGGAAGTCGAAGAGGGCGAGGTCGTCGTCGTCCTTGAAGCCATGAAAATGGAGAACCCCGTCAAGGCCCACAAGTCCGGCACCGTGACCGACCTCAAGGTGTCCACCGGCACGCAGATCAACAAGGGCGAGCCGATTCTGGAGATCAAGTAATTTGCCGATGCTTCCTTACGGCCAGGGAGCACTGCAATAACCTTGCTTCAGTCAGCAACGTTACATACTCTTTGTACGTGATACCCCGGTGGAGCTCTGCTCCGGGTCACTGACTCGCTGAGTACAACTTACCGGGGTGCTGACTTGTCGCTCTGAGGGGATGCAACAGTGGCGCATCAGGATAGCGCCACCAACTCCACTCGAACCACTCAGTGAGTAGCTAGATTCAGAGATCAAGTAGCCTCGAAAGGCATGAGCGTTAACGATTCTGAGTTCGGTGTACGGTTGGCCAAGGAGCACGACCGTACCTACCTCTCCCGTCTCCTTTTCCTCGCCGATGTCCTCGGTGACGAGGACGCCCATATCGGGGATTTCCACACGCCTGACGTGGGGCTGTACATCGACGAATGGTCGCCCCATGTCGACGGCGGCGTCATCGCAGTCTCCAGCCATCGCGTCCCCGTCGGTGGTGCGTGGCTGCGCTACTACACCACTGAAGCGAAGGGTGCCGCCTACACCGGCAACCCCGAGGCCGATCCTTTTGATGAGTCTCAGTGGGCCACCGACCTAGATCCGGAGGAAATCCCCGAGCTCTTCATTGCTGTGGAGTCTCGCTACAGGGGCCTAGGCGCTGGGCGACGCCTCCTGCGCAACGCCTGCGACCTCGCCGAGGCGCAGCAGGCTCCCGCCGTATCGCTGTGGATTGAGCCGGAGAACACTGGCGCCCGCAAGCTGTATGAATCCGAAGGCTTCGTCGACATCGACGTGCCCGGCCGCCCGGATGCTCACGTGATGCTCAAGCGCTTCTAGTACGCAAACCGACAAAAGGTGTCGACTATACTCGACACTTCCTCGGTTTCTTGTAAAAGTGTCGACTATACTCGACGCCTTCGGCGGCGCGCCGACGACAGCGCCAAGAGCGACGTTGCTCACCCACCCATGACCCAAGTCGGGTGACAACGACCGTTTCCGTAGAACGCTGCACGTATCTTCGCGAAACGGATTACCTTCTTCGCACCCCTCGCAACGCACAGCATCTGCATGCCTCCATCGACATGCTGGAGACATCTGCCAAAAGGCGTCTGGTAAAAGGCATCTGCCAAAAGGCGTTTTCACGGCTAAAAACGCCTTTTACTCATTGCAGATGGCGTTCTTGGACCCAAAGATGCCTTCTGCCAGATGCCTTTTACGAGGCACGCCCTCCTGACTTAGGCCAATGCAGTGCGGAAAAATCCCACCCCACCGCTGAAAACCACCGGTGAGCAGCGCCAAGAATGACGCTGCTCACCCATCCATGACCTAAGTCGACTTTTAGTTGATAACGGCGATGAGGTCGCCGCCCTCCACCTTGGTGGCGGCGCCAATGGCGACGCGCTCGATGGTGCCATCCTTGGTGGCGGAAATAGAGGCTTCCATCTTCATGGCCTCGATGACGGCGATCTGGTCGCCGGCCTTGACCTCGTCGCCAGGCTTGGCGGTCGGGTTCACCACGCCGGCGAACGGTGCGGCCACGTGGCCCTCGTTGGACGGATCGGCCTTCTCCACGGTGGCGACGGTGGACTCGACGTTGTTGTCGCGCACCTTGAGCGGGCGGATCTGGCCGTTGACGTTGAGCACGACGTTGCGGATGCCCTTCTCGTCCGGCTCACCCATCGCGTCAAGACGCACGGTGATGGGCTTAAGATCCGCGCGGTCGTTGGAGCCCTCCGGGAAGTGGTGAACAATGTAGTCCTTACCTTCTTCCAGACCGTAGAAGAAGACCGTGTCCGTCAGCGCCTCGGTGTTGCCGTAGGTGCGGCGGAACTCGTTGAACTCCTCGAACTGCTTCGGGAAGAGCAGGCGGTTGAGGGAAGCGCGGCGCTCGGTGGAATCATCCGAAGCCAGGTGCTTCTTCTCATCCTCCGGCACGGGCTTGACGGTGACGTCGCCAGGCGCGCGGCCCTCCAGGACCTTATCGCGCAGCGGCGGCCAACCACCCGGAGGCGTACCGAGCTCACCGCGCAGGAAGGCGATGACGGAATCCGGGATGTCGTACTTGGTCGGGTCGGCCTCAAAGTCAACCGGGTCTACGCCAGCGCCCACAAGGTGCAGGGCGAGGTCACCGACCACCTTGGAGGACGGGGTCACCTTGGTCGGGCGGCCGAGCATCTCATTCACCGCAGCGTAGGTGTCCTCGATGATCTCGAAGCGATCCTCCAAGCCCAGAGCGGTAGCCTGCGCGCGAAGGTTGGACAGCTGGCCACCTGGAATCTCGTGGCGGTAGACGCGGCCGGTCGGTCCAGGAATACCCTTCTCGAAGGGCTGGTAGAGCTGGCGGACGGCCTCCCAGTACGGCTCAAGGTCGGAGACGGCCTTGAGGGAGATGCCGGTATCACGAGAGGAGTTCGAGAATGCCGCGATGATGGCGGACAGCGAAGGCTGGGAGGTAGTGCCCGCCAGCGGCGCGGAAGCACCGTCGACGATGTCGGCACCAGAAAGCGCTGCCGCGTAGTAGGTGGCCAACTGACCGCCAGCGGTGTCGTGCGTGTGCACGTGAACCGGCAGGTCGAACTCCTTGCGCAGAGCCATAACCAGCTTCGATGCGGACTCCGGACGCAACAGGCCCGCCATGTCCTTGATGGCCAGGACGTGAGCGCCGGTGTTCACGATCTCCTCGGCCAGCTTGAGGTAGTAGTCCAGCGTGTAGAGCTTCTCATCCGGGGAGCACATGTCGCCCGAGTAGGCCATAGCGACCTCGGCCACGGTGGTGTTGGTCTCCAGGACGGCGTCGATTGCCGGGCGCATCTGGGTGACGTCGTTCAGCGCATCGAAGATGCGGAAGACGTCCACACCAGACTTGGCGGCCTCCTGCACGAAACCGGTGCACACATCGTTGGAGTACGGCGAGTAGCCCACGGTGTTGCGGCCGCGCAGCAGCATCTGGATGTTCTGGTTCGGCATGGCCTCACGCAGCAGATCCAGGCGCACCCACGGGTCTTCCTTGAGGAAGCGCATGGCGACGTCGTAGGTCGCACCGCCCCATGCCTCCACCGAGTACAGCTCCGGGGTCATGCGGGCGACGGCTTCAGCGGCGGTGACCAACGCGGTACCGCGCACGCGGGTGGCCAGCAGGGACTGGTGGGCGTCACGGAAGGTGGTATCAGTGACGGCCAGAGCGTCCTGCTTGCGGATCTTCTCCGCCCACTTCTTCGGGCCCAGCTCCAACAGTTCATCGCGGGAACCGCGGGGCAGCTCAGAGTTAAAGTCCAGGTCCGGCAGCTTGTCGAAGGGGCGCAGGGTGGTCGGGCGCTCGCCGTTCGGCTTGTTGACGGTCACATCAGCGATGTAGTCGATGATACGGCCAGACTCATCCACGGCCGGCGGAGCCTTGAGCAGGTCCGGGTGCTCCGGAATGAAGCTGGTGTCCACGCGGGTGTTGACGAAGTCCGGCTCGCGCAGCAGGGCGCGCAGGAAGCCGATGTTGGTGGCCACGCCGGCCACGGTGAACTCGTTGAGCGCGCGCTGTGCACGTGCCACGGCCTGCTCAAAGTTGACTCCACGGCAGGTCATCTTCACCAGCAGGGAGTCGAAGTTCGGGGAGACCTCAGCGCCGACGGCCGTTGCGCCGTCGAGACGCACGCCTGCGCCGCCCGGCGAGCGGTACTGGGTCAGCGTGCCGGTATCCGGGCGGAAGCCATTGGAGGGATCCTCGGTGGTGATGCGGCACTGGAGCGCCGCGCCGGTGATGTGGATGTCCTCCTGCTTCAGGCCCAACTCCTCGAGGGAGAAGCCCGCCGCAATCTGCATCTGGGACTTCACGATGTCCACGCCCGTGACCTCCTCGGTCACGGTGTGCTCGACCTGCACGCGGGGGTTCATCTCGATGAAGACGTGGTTGCCCTTCTCATCGACGAGGAACTCGACGGTGCCGGCGCCTTCGTAGTTGATGTGCTTGCAGAACTTCACGGCGTCCGCACAGATGCGGTCACGCAGCTCTGGGTCCAGCGTGGGTGCCGGGGCGATCTCGACGACCTTCTGGTGACGGCGCTGCACGGAGCAGTCACGCTCAAACAGGTGCAAGACGTTGCCGTGGGAGTCAGCCAGAATCTGCACCTCGATGTGCTGCGGACGAATCACCGCGGTCTCGAGGTAAACGTTGCCATCGCCGAAGGCTGCCTCAGCCTCGCGGGAGGCCTCAGCACACTTGGTCTTCAGCTCCGCCTCGTTCTCGATGAAGCGCATACCGCGGCCGCCACCGCCGGCCACTGCCTTCACGAAGACGGGGAAGTTAAAGTCCTTGGCGTATTCCGCCAGCTTGTCGACGTCCGTCGAGGGCTTCGAGTCCTTCAGAGTCGGCAGCCCCGCCTCCTGGGCAGCGGCAACCGCGGCGGCCTTGTCACCGGTCAGGTCCAAGGTCTCCGGGGTGGGACCGATGAACTTAATACCGTTGTCACGGCAGGCACGCGCCAAATCGGCACGCTCCGATAGGAAGCCGTAACCAGGGTAAATGGCATCCGCGCCGGACTTCTTGGCGGCGCGAATGACCTCATCGATGTCGAGGTATGCCTTGACCGGCTGGCCCTCGGTACCGATGCGCACTGCCTCATTGGCAAAGGCGCGATGGAAGGAGTTGCGGTCTTCCTTTGGATAAATTGCAACGGTCTTGGAGCCGACCTCAAAGGCAGCGCGGAAGGCGCGCACGGCAATCTCACCGCGGTTGGCCACCAAGATCTTAGAGAAGGACTTGTGGGCGGTATCAGACACTGGGAGTGATCCTTTCAGATAAGCACAATACGAACTTAAGGATAGTGTCCGAGGCGACAACGCGCGCGGAAATCGACATATCGGTCAACAGATTTCGAATAGGTTCTCGCCAGACTCCTAGGCACACCCCTAGAAGACTCACCCCTTCATGAACAGCTCCCCTTCCCCCCCCTTTAAACATGCAGCGGCCAAATAGGAGAAGAGTTACTTCGCTTTTAAAAAAATATAAACCTATTGACATGTTCTACCCTCCGTTTCTATCCTTCAATCAGGTTCATAAGAACCAACTTCATCCTTCACTTCCAAAGACCGCACGGTGAAGACAGAAAAGAGCTTATGAACTCAGTCACCATTTCTAACGTCCACAAGTATTTAGGCGAAGGCGCCCAGCGCACGCATGTTCTCAAAGGCGCAAGCCTAGAAGCTGGTGAAGGCGAGTTTCTCGGCATTTCAGGAAAGAGCGGCTCCGGTAAAACAACTCTCCTGCGCGCGGTTGCAGGTCTTCTACCTATCGATGAAGGCTCAATCTCGGTCTTCGATACCTGTGTATCCACCGCTGCTCCCAAGAAACTACTCGCCTTGCGCCGCAACACAATCGGCTTCGTCCATCAAGACGACCTGTTGATGAATGAACTCACAGCGCTCGAAAATGTCATGCTTGTGCTTGCCGCAGCGGGATTCGACGAGACGACGGCACACGACAAGGCTTGCGAGGCCTTAACCCAGGTAGGACTTGCAGAACTCGCTCAACGATTTCCCGCAGAGATGTCGCGCGGCCAATGCCAAAGAGTAGGAATCGCCCGAGCACTGTCTGGGAAACGGCGAATTCTCTTGGCTGATGAGCCGTCTGCTGCGCTCGATTCTGAAAACTCGCACGGCATTTTTCGACTCTTCAAGAAGCTGGCATCAACTGGCACAACCGTGATAGCGACCAGTCACGATCCCATCATGTTGGACTATTGCGGCACAGCCTACACGCTGATCGACGGCCAGCTTGGGAAAGCAGCCCCGAATGCTCAATGAACTAATCACGAAAGTCGTGCATTCTTCGAAACGGTATCGTTTCGGCGCAGCGGCAATCGCAGTGTGCTTAGGATTATTCGCATTTGCTGTCTCGGCTGATCTCTTCATGACGTTGTCCCCGCAGCAGAAGGCGCAGTCAGAATTGGGAAACAACGCCGTGCGGGTGGACGTGCCTGTGTACACGCGGGCGGGCGTGGTTGAACAGACGCTGCCGCAACTTGATTCCCCAGAGAGGGGCTTTACTACCCAACTCGAGACTTACGATCTCTATGTCGATAGCAATCCATCAGCTTCCCTTGTCTACAAGGAGTCTCACTGGGAAGAGCAAGCTCCCGATTTTGGGTTGGCATTGGTTCAGGGCCATTGGCCAAGCGCCCCCGGGGAAGTAATCGTCACTGAGGACGTTAACCTTAGCCTCGGAGAGAACACAACTGCATTCAACGGCACGCTACCGCTCCGCATCGTTGGCGTTGTATCGAGTTCCTTCCACAGCCAGGAGAAAGCGGTGTACGGCGCATCGGGAACATGGAACACCATCGACGCCGACGCTTATTCCATGACCTCCGCTTCGGTCCGGCCGATTGTGTTCGGTTCCGAAGGAACGACTCCTGCCGAGCTCACCGACTTCATTAGCAGTCAGCTCGAAGCTACAAACCTCGTTGATCGCGCCGCGCTTGACGACGCCTTTTCGACCTCACTCCTCACCCGCGAAAGCCTGCTCGCCACGCCGCCTTCAGGGTTCGCCGATAGCTATTCTTTCTTCTTCGGCCTGTTCGCCATTGTCATACCGTGTGCTTTGATCCTCTTTTTGTGGCGAGTCACGTACCTAGTTCTTCACCCGTTGAACCGGCGGTTCTTCGAGCTAGGAATCTCGCCCTTCCTGTTGTGGAAGTCCAGCACATCCACCCTGCTTCGTTCAGCCCTGATGTACTCCGTCTTAGGCCTCGTTGTAGGTGCAGGCCTGGCGCAATGCGTGCGCCCTTTCATTTCGGGACTTGCGGGGTTGCCTGATCCTGGAGTCCTCATTCCGTGGAAATGGTTAGTGCTTCTTCTCGCTAGCTCGCTTGCAGCACTCCTGATTGGCGGTGTTGCCACCGCGCCGTCGACCCAGCCGCATCCGTTCTGGAAAGATATCCCGCTGCCGGCCTTATCGGCATCATTCTTGCGTTGGAGTGCTATTGCTATTGTCCTTGTGGCCACGCTCTTTACGGTCGCTTCAGCACTGCTGGGGCCAGACGTGTTCGAAACTTGGGCGCCATTGCCAACCGTGGCATTGTGCATCGTCTTTTCTCTTTTTCTCGCACGCTGTCCGCGAACCAGCCGGCCCTACACTCCAGTAGGCGTGGCCCTGAGATTTGCAGAGAAGCACCGGCAGCTTATTGGCACGGGTCTGACGTTGTTGGTCCTGTGCATGGGAACCGCCGTGTTTAGCAGTTCGATGTCAGCCAGCTTCACAGCCAGTGAGAATGACAGTTTGACGTCAACGATCGCCCCAAACCAGGCACACATTTTAGAGAAGACAGATAGCGGGCTTTCCACGCGTGCTGAATCCGTTCAGCACGTAGCCACTGTGTTGGGGGTGCCCGCCCCAGTTCGTGTTTCTTATGTCCAAGCCACGCTGGACATGCCCACGGAGATGTCGGGGACCTTTGGCGTACTGAGCGTCGAATCCGTTCATGACGTAGAGCAACTCTTAGATCGAGAGCTTACTGCCTCAGAAAAAGAAGTCCTTAAGACTGGGGCATTAGTCCGCGATCACAGATTCATCGACCAAGACCACGTTTCAATCAGCACAAGCAAGAATTCAGGCCACTCATCATTTTCAGCGCTGAGTATGGACTTCGGGCCACACTGGGAGAAGCTAGCTGGAGGATTTATCCTTGCATCCACGGCGCAGAAACTAGATGCATCGGCAGGTAGGACACAATGGGTCTTTACGGGTCTCCAGGAAGACCAAGAAAAGCGCTTTCTTGATAGCGCTGCACAAGCCCATATCCCCCACGAGCTCGTACTACTGCCGCTGATTCAAACCTCTTCGACACCGCGGGCATTCTATATCAGTTTGGCAGCCGCGCTGCTCAGCGCGTTAGCCGTAACCTTTGTTTTCTCGCGGCAACTTGCTTGCGCCACCGAAGCAATCGAGACCACCTTCAAAGTACTAGGCCTCGATTCTTCCTGGCACCTAAGAATCGTTGTACTCACTACGGCCACACTGGCATGTGCCGCGATCATTACTGGCTGTCTCGCTGGAATCCTCCCGCTTGCCGGAATGGTCTACGCAATGGGAGATGGCCTCACTTTTGCCATCGATTGGAATGCACTTCTTGTTGCCGCAGGCGCAATAGCATTAGGCGCTGCATGTGGCGTCGGCATGTCATGCCTTCGCCACATGCAGCGCCCGTCGTCAAGCGCAACCGCTAATTAGATCTGCTTCGGCGGAACGGAGCGCTGCTCCTTGCCGTTGTAGGCAGACAGCGGGCGGATGAGGGAGTTGTTCTCGTTCTGCTCCACGATGTGTGCGGTCCAGCCGGTGATGCGGGCCATCACGAAGATCGGGGTGAAGAACTCAATGTCGAAACCCAGGATGTGGTACGCGGGGCCAGCCGGGAAATCCAGGTTCGGCTGGATCTTGATGGAGGTGTTCTCGTACATGGTCTTCGCCATGTTCTCGTACATCTCCACCCACTGCTCCTGGCCGTGGTCCTTGGCCAGCTCGCGGAAGGCAGCCTCCATGGTCGGAACACGGGAGTCACCGTTCTTGTACACGCGGTGACCGAAGCCCATGACGAGCTCCTTGTTCTTGAGCTTGTTGAGCGTCCACTCCTCTGCCTTGGCCGGGTCACCGACCTCCAGGAAGTTCTTCATCACGGCCTCGTTAGCACCACCGTGCAGCGGGCCCTTGAGGGCGCCAATGGCGGCGGTGACGGCGGAGTAAGTATCGGACATCGTGGAGGTCACCACGCGGGCGGCGAAGGTGGAGGCGTTGAAGGAGTGCTCGGCGTAGAGGATGAGGGACTTATCAAAGGCCTCAATATCGGAGCGCGACAGGGCCGGCGAACCTTCCTCCTCACCGAAGACCATCCACAGGAAGTTCTCCGCAAAGCCCTTCTTGCGGGAAGGCTCGATGTAGCCCTCACCGCGGCGACGGCGGATATCGAGGGCGACGATGGTCGGCAGCTTCGCCATGAGCTCCAGCGCGGTGCGGCGGATGTGCTCAGAATCCTTGGTGTACTCCTCCGGGTCCTGGGAACCAATGAAGGAGACTGCGGTGCGCAGAACGTCCATCGGGTGGCAAGACTTCGGCATGGAGGTGATCAGGTCAATGAGGTGGCGGTCCAGGTGGCGCAATGCCTTCTCACGAGCGGAGAAACGAACCAGCTCATCCTGGGTGGGCAGCTCGCCGTTCCACAGCAGGTAGGCAACCTCCTCGAAGGAGCAGTAGCGTGCCAGCTCCTGGACCGGGTAGCCGCGGTAGGTCAGGGAGTTGGTCTCCGGGACAACCTTGGACACGGCGGTCTCATCGACGACAACGCCGTACAGGCCCTTGCGGATTTCTGGGGTTTCAGACATGGTGTTTTCTCCTTTTATTGGGTTCTAGTGTGAGTTTCAGGCCGTGTGCCCTAGTCGAAGGTGGGCTTGTAGCTGTCCTTGGAGTAGGTGAACACGCTCTGGTCGAAGGCGTTGTACTCGTCGTAGCGCACCAGCTCATACAGGCGGGAGCGGTGCTGCATGCGGTCGAGCCATTCCTCGGATTGCAGGCCGGTTTCCTGCATGTCGCGGAGGAATTCTTCGGTAGCGCCCATGGCCACGCGCAGGGTGGATACCGGCCAGATGACGGCGTTATAGCCCAGCTCCTCGATGCGCTTGGCGGACAGCAGCTCGGTCTTGCCGAACTCCGTCATGTTGGCCAGCAGCGGGGTGTCCACGGCGGCGCGGAACTTTTCAAAGTCCTCCGGCGAGTACAGGGCCTCAGTGAAGATGAGGTCCGCGCCGGCGTCGGCGTAGGCCTTGGCGCGCTCGATGGCCTCATCGATGCCGTGGATGCCGGCGGCATCGGTGCGCGCACAAATGATGAAGTTCTCATCGCGGCGCTCGTTGACCGCGGCGGTGATGCGGCGAACCATAAGGTCCGTCGGCACCACTTCCTTGCCATCGAGGTGACCGCAGCGCTTCGGGTTGACCTGGTCTTCCAGGTGGCAGCCGGCCAGGCCGGCGTCCTCCAGCGCGGCAACCGTGCGGGCGGCGGACATGGGTTCGCCGAAGCCAGTGTCGGCGTCGACAAGCACCGGCAAATCCGTGGCGCGGGCGATGTGCCCGGCGCGCTGCGCTACCTCGGTCAACGTGGTCAGTCCAATGTCCGGGAGACCCAGGTCGTTAGCCAGCACCGCGCCGGAGACGTAGACGCCGCCGAAGCCACCAAGGTCTTGGATAAGACGCGCGGTGAGCGGATTGAACGCGCCCGGCAGCGTGGTGATTTCTGGTGCGTTCAGCGCCTCGCGAAAGCTCTTGCGCTTGTCCGCATTGCTGATAGTGGAACCAAACAGGCCAGCCATTTAGAACAGTCCCTTCGGGGTCTCGGGTGCGGTAGCGATGGCCTCGTCGGTGAGGCGAACGTTGAGCTCGTTGAGGTCGGTGAGGTTTTCCAGGTTCTGGGCGGCAGCGAGGAAGCGCTCCTGCTCCTCCTCCGATACCTTGCCGGCAGCCAGCTTCTTGAACTTGTTGATGTACTCCTCGCGGCCGAAGGGGCGGGCGCCGAGCGGGTGGGCGTCGGCCACCGCGCGCTCATCCTCAATCACGGTGCCGTCCTTGAAAGTAATGACAGCCTTGCCGCCGAAGGCCTTCTCCTCCAGGTCGTTGGAGTGGTAGCGGCGGGTCCACTCTGGATCCTCAACGGTGGAAATCTTGTGCCACAGGTCGATGGTGTCCTGGCGGTGCTTGCGCTCGTCGGAGTAGGAGGTCTCGTAGTCCCACTCGCCGTCCTGCAGGGCCACGGCGAAGATGTACATGATGGAGTGATCCAGAGTCTCACGGGAGGCGTTCGGGTCCATCTTCTGCGGGTCGTTGGCGCCGGTGCCGATGACGTAGTGGGTGTGGTGCGAGGTGTGCAGGACGATGGACTCGATGTCCTCCACCTTCAGGCCCTTCTCAGCCAAGGTCTTCTTGAGGGCAAAGGCCATGTCAATCGGGGCCTGTGCCTGGTACTCCGCGGAGTGCTCCTTGGTGTAGGTGTCCAGGATGGCGCGCTTTTCCTCGCCCTCAGCCGGGAGAGGGACGGTGTAGGTGCGCTCCGGAGAGTGGAGCATCCAGGCGATGAAGCCGTCCTCGCCTTCCCAAATCGGGGCCGGGGCACCCTCGCCGCGCATGGAGCGGTCTACTGCTTCGATGCCCATCTTGCCGGCAAACGCCGGTGCATAGGCCTTCCAGGAGGAGATGAGGCCCTTGCGGGACTGGCGGGTGGCGGTGGTGGTGTGTAGCGCCTGGCCGATGGCCTGGTAGGTGGTGTCGACGTCGAGGCCGAGCATGGTGCCGATGCCCGCGGCGACGGAGGGGCCGAGGTGCGCCACGTGGTCGATCTTCCACTCGTGAAGGCAAATGCCCTTGACCAGGTTGACCTGGATTTCGTAGCCGGTGGCGATACCGCGGATGAGCTCCTTGCCGGTCAGCCCCTTGTGCTGTGCCACGGCCAGGATTGGCGGGATGTTATCGCCCGGGTGGGAGTATTCGGCGGCGAGGAAGGTGTCGTGGTAGTCCAGCTCGCGCACGGCAGTGCCATTGGCCAGGGCTGCCCACTCGGCGGAGTAGGTGCCGTCAACACCAAAGATGGTGGCTCCGCCTTTTTGAGCCGGGTGGGCCTGAGCGATGACTCGGGCGGAGGTCACCGGGCGGCGGGTGGCAGAGGCCACGGCCACGGAGGCGTTATCGATGATGCGATTGATGATCATCTCGGTGGTCTCGGCCGGAACCTCAACGGGATCTGCTGCGACCTTGGCAATCTTGTACGCCAGGTGCTCTTCGATGGGGAAGTTCTCAGCGGACTTGTGGGTACGTACTTCGTGGTTAATCAACGGGGTTTTCCTCCTAGACAACAACGGCTGCGATAGCCATCACACTATCCCCCGCCCGTGTGGCCTGCCACATGTGTAAACTGTGTTTATCTGTTGCAGGGTTTTGCGTTGTTTGCAAACCTTGTGTAATTACCTGTTGGGGCGGCTTTTTGGGAGGACGTACACAATGAGCAAGCACTACGCGGGGGCAAGAATCCACGCACTACGTAAAGAACGCAAACTCACCCAAGCGGCCATGGCACAACAACTGGGGATGTCCACCAGCTACCTCAACCAGTTGGAGAATGACCAGCGCCCCCTCACCGTCACCGTCCTCATGCAGCTGACGCAACGCTTTGGCGTTGACGCCACCTACTTCGCGGGGGATCGCGACCTGCGCGCGCTCGCCGAGCTGCGCCAGCTCTTCCCCGAGGCCTCCGACACCACACTCACTGACTTAAGCGGACGCTTCCCCGAGCTACTCCCCAGGCTTGTCGCCGCCGCCGCACACACCCCCGCGGAAACCGGCCCTTTCGAAGCGGTCCGCGACTTCTTCTACGACGCCCACAACTACATTCACAGCCTGGACGTCGCCGCCGAGGAACTGTCCGATTCCCTCGGTGACCGCGTCCTGCGCCGTGGGCGCTTGGCCTCAGTCCTGCAGGACGAGTTCGGCGTTACGACACGATTCTCCTCGGCCTCACCGCGCCGACGGACCTTCCACGACCGCGAGCTACACCTGCGCGCAGGACTCACGGAAGCCCAGCTCGTCTTCGAGATGGCACTCCAGTACTGTCTTCTGGCCTATCCAGAGCACTGCGCGGAACTCGTGGCCGAGCTACCCAGCGCCGAAGCCCGCTCCATCGGCACCTATGGTCTGGCCCAATACTTCGCGGCGGCCGTCACCATGCCCTATACGCAGCTCCTCACCACCGCGGAGGAGACGCGCTACGACATTGATGTGATCGCGGCATCCTTTGGCACTGGTTTCGAGACCACCGCGCAGCGCTTGTCGACGCTTCAGCGGCCCCACCACCAAGGTGTCCCTTTCTCCTTCATCCGGACCGACCGCGCAGGCAACATTTCCAAGCGCCAGTCCTCCACTGCCTTCCACTTTGCGCGCAGCGGCGGCTCGTGCCCGTTGTGGGTGGTCCACCGCGCTTTTGAAACGCCAAACCGCATCACGCGCCAGGTGGCCTCGATGCCCGATGACCACACCTATCTGTGGATCGCGCGCTTCGTCCAAGGCCAAGCCCAGGCCTGGGGTACGCCGCGCAAGGAATTCGTCGTGGGGCTGGGCTGCGATATCGCGCAGGCGGATCGCGTGGTTTACGCCGATGCGCTCAACCTCTCCCCTTCCGAGGCAACCCCCATCGGCCCCGGTTGCGCCGCCTGCCCACGCCCGGCCTGTCCGCAGCGCGCCTTCCCACAGGCGGGGCGCTCCGTCAGCCTCGACCTCAATGCCACTCCGGTTTCGGCTTACGCGACCTCGTAGTTTTCTACAATTCGCCCACGTTCTCGAATTTCCTGCGGCAATGTCCAGGCCGCTTGCCAAGATAGGACTCGTTCGGCACCACGCCGAGCTCTCGTCTCTCACCTACGCAGGAAGTTCTCTCATGTCCAACCCCTATGCAGCTCACCAGCGACTACGGCGAGCAGTTCACCATGGAAGAAGCCCAGCATGCGGTGAGCACACTGGGCTTATAAAAGCGAGCCGAAGCTAAAGCGGAGCTGGAGCCTGCCTACTCGAGGTCGTCGTGGGCAACGAGGCGGCGGGCTGCCTCGGTGATGGTGCCGGACAGCGACGGGTAGACCGCGAAGGAATCCGCCAGCTGGTTCACGGTGAGCTGGTTGGTCACCGCCACGGCGATGGGCAGGATGAGCTCGGAAGCGGTCGGGGCGACGATGACGCCGCCGATAACGCGGCCGGAGGTGGCGCGGCAGAAGAGCTTGACAAAACCGTGCTGCAGGGAGCGCATCTTGGCGCGCGGGTTAGTGTTCAACGGCATCGTGATGGTGCGGGCGGCGACCTCGCCCGCCTCAATCTCCGCCTGGGTAAAGCCCACGGCAGCGATCTCCGGGCGGGTAAACACGGCGGTGGCGACCGTCTTCAAGCGCAGCGGGGACACGCCCTCACCCAGGGAGTGATACATGGCGATACGCCCCTGCATCGCGGCAACGGAGGCCAGTGGGAAGAGGTCGGAGCAGTCACCCGCGGCGTAGATGCCGGCAACGTTGGTGCGGGAAACGCGGTCAACCTCGATGTGACCGGACTTCGTGGTAGCCACGCCAACGTGCTCGAGGCCCAGGTTCTTCGTATTCGGGATGGAACCGATGGACATGATGACGTGGGAGCCGTGGATCTCGCGACCATCCTGGGTCTTGACCACGACGTTTCCGTCCTCGGTGCGGGAGACCGTTTCGACGCGGCAGTTCTTCTCCAGCTCCACGCCGCGCTCAGCCAGGACGGTCTCGAGGACGTCGGCAGCATCGGCGTCATCATGCGGCAGAATGCGGTCGCGAGAAGCCACCATGGTCACGCGCACACCCATCTCCGCGAAGGCGGAAACGAACTCGGCACCGGTCACGCCGGAGCCGACGACGATGAGGTGCTCCGGCTCCTCCTTGAGGTCATAAACCTGCTGCCAGGTCAGGATGCGCTCGCCGTCCGGCTGCGCGCCCGGCAAGATGCGCGGGGTGGCACCGGTGGCAACGAGGACCAGGTCCGCGTCGAGGGTTTCGGTGGTGCCATCAGTGTGGGTGACATCAACCTTGTGTGCGGCACCCTTCACGCCGTGCTGGTCCTCGGAGAATGCGGCGCGGCCATCGATGACCTTGACGCCGATCTTCTCCAGTCCCGCGCGCACGTCGCGGGACTGGTTGCCGGCCAGCGCCTGCACGCGGCCGTTAAGCGCCTCCAGGCTCAGCTTCAGCGAGCCGAGCTGGTGGTTCAGGCCCATATCATCCGCGCGGCGGAAGTCGGTGCGGATGTTGGCGCCGGCAATAAAGGACTTCGACGGGACGCAGTCCAAAAGAACGGAGGAGCCACCGGGGCCCTGTTCCTCAACCAACGTAATGTGCGCGCCGTACTTGGCGCCGGCAGTCGCAGCCTCGTAGCCTGCGGGGCCGCCGCCGATAATTACGATGCGGGGGGCTTCCTGTGACACTGTCGCTCCTTTTTAAAAGTCTGCCTATAAGAACTCTGGGAAATCCTTGTCACAGTGTAGTAGTTAGGAAACTAATCCTCCACGTTGGCAAACTGTTCCGCCACGGAGCCGAAGAGTTTGACGCCCACGCCGATAGCCCTCTCATCGGGGGCCAAATCACCCATATGCAGATCGTGCTGCTCGCCTTCGCCGGACCAACAACCCAGGCGGGCCATGGAACCGGGGACCTTCTCCAAGTACCAGGAGAAGTCCTCGCCGCCCGAGGACTGCGGCGCTTGGACCACGGCCTGCGGGTCGATGGCCTGGGCAGCGCTGGCGAGGAGGGCGGTGGAGACGTCGTCGTTAAGCACCGGCGGAACCCCACGGTGATAGACCAGCTCATGTTCCACGCCCAGGGGCGCCAGGACTTGCTCCACAAGCTCAGAGAACAGCGATTGCATCTCGCGCCAGATCCCGATATCCGCCGTGCGCATGGTGCCAGACACCGAGCCGGTCTCGGGAATCGCGTTCGGCGCATAGCCGGAATTCACCTGGCCAAAGACCAAGACGGTGCCGGTGCGTGGATCGACGCGGCGCGAGAGCAAACCCGGCAGGTCCGTCAGCAGCTTGCCCAACGCATAGACGACGTCCGCCGACAAGTGCGGGCGCGACGTGTGCCCACCCGGGCCGGAGACGTTGATTTCCACGACGTCAGTCGCGGAGGTAATCGCCCCGGCGCGGACGCCGATGCGCCCAACGCGTAGCTTCGGCTCGACGTGGACCGCAAAGATGGAATTCACGCCCTCGAGCGCGCCCCACTCGATGACGTCGGTGGCGCCGCCTACCCAGACCTCTTCGGCGGGTTGGAAGATGACGCGAACGCCGAAGTCCAGCGGGTGCTCACGGTTGAGATCCGCCAAGGCACAGGCCGTGGCCAGCGCAATGGTGGTGTGCATGTCATGCCCGCAGGCATGCATGACGCCGGGGACCTCGGAGGTGTACTCGAGGCCCGTGACCTCCGTGACCGGGAGCGCGTCGATGTCGGCGCGGAAGGCTAGGCGCCCAAGTTCCGTATCGGGGCCGATGTCCACCATGAGGCCGGTTTCGGGGAAAAGCTGCGGCTCCAGACCGTACTCACGCAGGGTGCGAGACAGGAAGCGAGTGGTTTCTACTTCCTTATTGGAGGTCTCCGGGTGGCGGTGAATATGGCGGCGCCACGCGATGACCTCCGCGCGGTGGTTGCTGAACCACTCACTGACGTAGTCCGAGATCACTGCTTCCTCCTCCGTGGTGTCCTATTGGGAAGAGTCTACAACTAGACCATGCGGTTCAGTTAGCCGGGCTGGTCACACGCCGGATATACCAAGCGGTCTACCTTCGCTACAGGTCGATATTGCGGGGACCGTAGAGGCGGTCGCCGGCGTCACCAAGCCCCGGCACAATGTAGGCGTCCTCGTTGAGGGCCGGATCAATCGCCGCGGTAACCAAGCGAACCGGCAGCCCCGAGTTGGCCAGCGCATCGACGCCCGGCTGCGCGGACACCATGCAGATCGCGGTGATATCGGTGGCGCCGCGGTCCGCGAGGAGTTTCAGGGAATGCAGGAGGGAACCGCCCGTGGCGAGCATCGGATCGACGACAAAGACGCTACGCCCGCTGAGATCCTCCGGCAGGGCCTCCAGGTAAGGCACCGGCTCATGGGTTTCTTCATCGCGCGCCATGCCAATGAAGCCAACTTGGGCATCAGGGATCATCGACAGCGCCGGGTCAATCATGCCCAGTCCAGCACGGATGATGGGCACGATAATTGGCGGGTCCTGCAGGCGGGTGCCCTCCGCCGTGGCAACGGGAGTAACGCAATCAAAATGCTCGACGGGCAGTTCGCGCGCTGCCTCATAGACAAGCATGGTGCCAAGATCCCGCAGAGCTGCACGGAAGGCGGCATTATCGCTGCGGGCATCGCGCATGAGTGTGAGCCGGGAGGCGGCGAGGGGGTGGTCTACTACGTGGATATCCATGCCCTTCACTGTATAAGAATCGGCCGGGAACCGATCAGCGGGCAGCACAGTCTAATAAGCCATGACTAGCTTCCACACGTTTAATATCGACACCGAACACACCCGTAGGCTGGCGCATGAGCTTGCCGCCATCTCCCAGGCCTCCTCCACTCCCCCTCCTGAGCTACCGGTCGATACCGTTCTGGGCGGTTTCACTGGAACCTTTAACACCGCCATGGAGAACCTTGCTGCCCGCCTTACCCAGGTCAGGGCGGATGCCGGTGCCGTGGCGGACTCCAGCTTCCGCATGGCCCGCGAAGCGGAAGACGCCGATGGTGCTCTCGCGAACGCGTGCGGGGGTCTGTGATGTTGGAGTCAGCACTCGCCCACATTGCCCGGATTCAGCCGGCGCAGCTTCCCGACGTCTCCCTGCCCACTGTGCCCGATCTCACTGCTGCAGGGCCGCTAGCGGAAATTGCGCATGGGGATCCACGGGCGTTGTTAGACACTGCACGCCAAGCCACTGAGGATCTCTCCACCGCCCGCTCAGCTCTGGATACTGCCCGCGGGCTCATCGCGGCGACAGTCAGGGACCTCATCGGTCTGGGCTTCGAGCTTCTCCAGCGCGGACTACCTATCGCTCTCGGGTTGCTTATCCCAAATCCTGCAACACAGGCTGCGGCGCGTTCAGCATTGCAAGCCCTGGCCATGGAATACGTTGGCAAAGCGATGCTTCGCGTCAAGCAGCTGGCTGGGGAGCTCCTGCAAGCAGCAGCTCCCCTCATCCCCATTGGCCAGCGTGCTGTTCGCCCCTCGGTGCGCGGCCCGCAGGAGGAAGGCGTGGTGCGCCACGCACTCACCGCGTCCTCCACCGCAAGCGAAGGAACCACGCAAGGGCAGGCAGCGACACAGGCCGCCTTGTCCCAGGTGGGGACTCCCTATGGGTGGGGCGGTACCGGCAATGGCAGCTTTGATTGCTCTGGGTTGACGCAATGGGCTTGGCGCCAAGCGGGGGTGGAGCTGCCGCGCACCGCAGAAAGCCAGACCGTGGGCCGTCAGGTAAGCGCAGACGAACTGCAGCCCGGTGACCTCATCGTGTGGGATGGTCACGTGGCCATGTACTCCGGCGGCGGACAAATGGTGGAAGCGGGCAGCCCTGTGCAAACCAATCCGCTGCGTACTAACAACATGGGGATGGCTTTCAAAGGGTTCTGGAGGCCTACAGGGTAGACTGTTTGCCCATGAACACCCGCGCGATTGTACCCATCCAGCTCTCCCTTTCTGAGGGTGATTTTTATACCCTCTGGGCGCCGAAGTGGCGCCAGAATGGTTCCGAGTGGCAGGCCTTCCTCGGTGATGACGAGTCCGTCTTGCTCTTTAACACCGAAGCCGAGATGCTGTGCTTCCTCGAATCCGGCTCGAAGCACGACCTGCTCGATCACCCAAAGTGGGAGGCCTTCAATTCCCAGGCGGCGGACCGCGTCGTTCCGGAGAAGAAGCACGTATACGACCTCATCGGCATGCCAAAGCACTTGGCTGGCCGCCCCAGCCACGAGAACGTGTCCACCGTCGCACGCTGCCTAGAAATTGCACACGCGCTGGCAGAGGTCGGGGCCGCGGAGCACACCGTGATTTTCTTCGCTTCGCATTCCATTTTGCGCAACCCCGCCCGCGGAGCCGATCACTATGCCGGTGACCAAGGCATGGGCGAATGGTCCGGCGTAGGCCGCGTTATTCATAGCAACTGGCGTGAGGTCATCGAGGACCTCGACAAGGTAGTCAAGGTCATCCCTTCCTCCGATTTCAGCCAGGAGGCAACCGCGGATGCCGCTACCCGCATCTCTGCCGCCAGCGAAGCCGCGGAAGAAGCACGCAAGAAGGCCGAAGAAGAGCGCGAGGCGGCAGCGAAATCCGCCGATCCCTACGACAATTCCCCGTGGGCAGCCGCAGGCATCGACCCGATTAAGATCACCGCCAACCAGCGGACGGTCTACACCCTGCGCACCTACCTCAACGGCAAGCCGGTGTTCCTGGGCAAGTGGGGCGAGATCTTTACCTTCCCCAGCTCCAAGGTGCTCGTGCGCTGGATCATGGAGAACGACGACCATGACCTAGCAAAGGTTTCCACCTGGGAGGAGGTCGTTGCCGCGGCGAACGCGGGCGAGCTCGAGGTCACCGTCCACCCGGATAACCAGTACACCTTCAATGGCATCGTGCGCGACATTGAAAAGGGTCCGGAGGCAGTCGATACGGATCAGATGAGCCGCTGCTACGAGGTCTGTGCCGACGCTGCCGACTGGGCCGGGGATGACTCCATCAACTCTTATATGCTGCAGAACCCGCGCTTCCAGGACTACCTGGGCTACATGCTCGGCTCCACCGAGCACGCGGGCTACGTCCCCTCCAAGCCCTACACCGAGCACGCGGAGTCCTGGAAGGGCCTGGAGGAAATGCTGACGAAGCGTTTCTCCCGCTTCTAGCTTCTACTTGGAAGACTCGCTGTCTTCTTCCGCATCGGAATCGCTCATTTCTGAAGCGTCTTCCGCGAATTCCGGATCCGCCAGTTCCTCATAGGCGGGCAGGATCTCCTGCTCGATGAGGCGCTGGCGGTCTTCTTCGCTAGCAAAGGAATTCTCAATGGCCTTGATGGTGAGGTCGAAGAACTCCTCGAGGCCATAGCCGAAGGTCTCGCTCAGGGCGAGGAAGACATCGCTGAGCTTCTCGCCCGCCACCGTGCAGGTAAAGCCGAGCTGCTGCAGCAGCGGCAGAGGGTGATCGACCAGCTCCTCTGCGGGCAATTCCTCTAGCGGCGCGAAGGTCAGCGCGATGCGGCGATCCCGCACCCACGCAGAGGCCTTGCCCGGGCGAACGCCGTCAAGGTCGGCACCGAAATCATCGATGAGATCCGTTGCGTGGACCAAACGCGTCGCACCGGCGTGCACGGCTGCCACGGCATCCTCGTACGAAGCCACGTCCCGCTCCCAGGGAATGAAATTTTCACGCAGCTTCTCCGCTGCGGACAGCTCAGTCAGCGCTGCACCGGCAACAGCCTCGCCGGCATCCACATTGTCGGCCGCGCCCTCCACGATGATCCGCGCATCAATACCGGGAACATCAAGACCCTCTTGCGCCGCAGCCAGCGCCTCGGCGGCGCCGAAGGGGAAAGCACTGGGGCGCAGGCGGAGCTCGGCGTAGACCACGTGGTCGTCGGCAAGCGCCTGCACAGCAGCGTGCGTGGCCGCGCGGAGCTCGTCCGGGGTGGATGCAACCGTGGGCAGCGGCGCCAACAGCGTCACTTTGGGCAGACGAGCGAAAATCTCGGCGCCGGAATCTTTGTTTTCGGGGCTAATCAGAGGTGCGTCATGCATGAGGTTCATCCTAGGACGGGGTCTAGGATTAAGCACGCTATGAAACATGTCCCCGCGCTCCTCACCGTCATCGCTCTGGCCGCCACGCCGCCGGCGTTTGCAGAAGAGGAAGAGTCATCATCGCCCACGCGCACCACTGCGCCGGATACTGACTTGTGCCCGCATTCCCTCGTGCCTGAGGAGCCGACGACCACCTCGGAGCGGTTGGCTCCCGGCCAGGCAGCGCCCACTCCCCTGCCCGCGGTTGAGGGCGCTGCGTGCGGTGTCACCGCGCCGTCGGGTTTTCGGGTCAATAAGGACGTCGTGGCCTCGGCGTGGATGGTCAGTGACGTGGACACGGGCGAGATCATCGCCATGAAGGACCCCAACGGGCGCTACCGCCCGGCCTCCATCATCAAAGCACTGTTAGCGCTCGTGGTCATCGAGGAGCTTCCCTTGGACCAACGCATCACCGCCACGCTTGACGACGCCTCCGTCGAAGGCTCCGCCGTCGGCCTCGGCCCGGATGGGGTCTATACCGTGGAGCAGCTTCTCCAGGGTTTGCTCATGGCTTCCGGCAACGATGCCGCACACGCTCTCGCGCAGGCCATAGGCGGGGATGAGGAGGCGCTGGAGAAGGTCAACGCGAAGGCGAAGGAGATTGGCACGCGCTCGACGGTGGCGGCCAGCTACTCCGGGCTGGACGCGGCGGGTATGTCGACGTCCGCGGCGGATATCTCGCTGATTTACCGCGCGGCTTTTGCCAACGACACCTTCGCGCGCATCGTCGATACTGAGCACGTGGAGTTTCCCGGCTGGGGTGACATGCCCGGTTATGAGCTGTGGAACGATAACGGGCTCTTCCTCAATGATCCGGATGGTATCGGCGGCAAGACCGGCTATACCGAGGACGCGCACCACACTTTCGTCGGTGCGATCAACCGCGATGGGCGCCGCCTCCAGGCGGTTCTCCTCGATACGACCGTTGAGCATGGTTTCCGCGCGTGGGAGCAGGCGCAGATGCTTCTCGACGAAGCCTCCGACGTCCAGCCCGGCGACGGCGTGGGGCAGCTCGATGATTTCGCGGCTGGGAGGCATGAGCCTTCGGAGTCGCAGGAGCCCAGCACAGCGCCCACCACGCCTTCTGCCACCGCCACCGCTGAGGCCCCGGCGACGGCGTCGTCCTTCGCGGACTCGCAGGGCTGGATCGGGTGGCTGGTGGCGGGCCTCGTCACCCTCCTCGTGGTGGCGGTGGCTACTTTTTCACTACTTCGGCGTTAGCCATGATGTCGTGCTGGCCGCGAAGCGCGTTCTTCGGGCCAATCGTGGTCACCACGTAGAGGGCTCCGAAGAAGGCAATGAGCGGGCCGACAAGCGGCACGAGGGAGGCCACGCGCCACCAGTTGCGCTTAATGCTCTGCTGCCAGGTGAGCTTCTCGCGGGTGGTGACATCGCGCACCGTGTATCCAGCTATCAGCTTCGCCGGCGTTGCTCCTACGAGGACCTCGAAGCAGATGTAATAGGCCACCGTGATGATGCCCGAGATGCTGGTGAGCCAGACCTCATTGAAAGCGGAGTTGTACACCCCGAGACTTACGAGGAGGGACACACCGATCGCCGCAATGACGTAGTCGATGACGGCCAAAAGCACGCGGGTGCCGGGGGTTGCACGCGGGGCGTCGTGCGCGGGCGCGGGAGCGTGGTGGCTTTCGTCCCAGCGGCCGGTATTCGCGTAGTCCTCCAGTTGCGCCCAAGTAAGCCGGGCGCCTGATTCTACCTTTTGGTCATAGCTTGCCCGGGAAGAAGGCTCGCAAAGGATGCGGGCGGCAACGGCGAGCTCCTCGCGCTCCGCATCCTCGGGGAGGTAGCCGAGGCCTTCGAGGCGGGCGTCGGCAGCCGCCAGCTGCACGCCGAGTTCGCGTGAGGTCGCGCGCGAATCCAGGGTGAAGTGTTCATACAGGTTCGGAGCGAAAGATACTGGAAGCATCGGCCTACTTTCGGCGCAGCAAGGCCCATGCGCCTGCGGCCGCCGCGCCGAGTGCGGCACCGGCACCCAAGGCCACGCCCGGGTTCGGGCCCCGGCGGATCTCATTGCGGACGCGGATAACCGCCTGATCCGGAACCGGCGGGACCATCAGCTCAAGGGATTCCTCGGTGGTGGCCGTCCACGCGGAAACGTAGAGCACGACGCGCCAGACCAGGTACATGACCACCATGAGGACAATCACAGGGCCGAACACGGCACCGGCTGGGTTGCCCGCCGCGGAGGACATGATGACGGTGGACAGCTGCTTGATGGCTTCAAAAAGCACCGCGCCAATGGCCGCGCCCATCAAGCCCGACTTGGTGGGCACCTTCGTGCGCGGCAGGAAGGCCACCATCCACCAAAAGACCAGGAAGTTGGCGATAAGACCAATCACGATTCCGGCGATAACAAGCACCGCTCCCATGCCAGGGAAGGACTCGATGCCGACCCACTCGAAGATCTTCTGGGTCAGCCCGGACGAACCCGCTGCCGTCACGCCGAAGGCGATGATCATGGCCACGAGCAGGCCAATGAGGCCCAGCAGGTCGCTGAGCTTCTTGGTGACAAAATTGCCCGGGGCATCAGTCGGATCCTGCATCCACATCGCTGAAATACCAATGCGCAGATTATTCATCCACCCCAGCCCGGACCACAGGGTGGTCAGGCCACCGATGCCGTACATCGCGCCGCGCTGCTCAATCGCGGTGTGCAGGAGCTCCGTGATCGAATTACCCAGATCGCCCGATACGGCGTTGGTGATCTGCTCCTCCAGCTGCTGCATGAGGTCGGGGCGGTTCGCCAGCACGGTCGCGGCGGCGGCCACGGTGAGCATGAAGATGGGAAAGAGAGCTAGAACCGAGAAATACGTAATTCCGGCCGCGAACTGGTTGCCGCCTTGGCTACCGTAGCGGTCCAGCATCTTCATAATGTGGTCGATGAAGCCGGACTTCTCACGGACTTTGTCTACCGCGCCCGGTTCATCGGCGTGAGCTCGCTCAATGCCGTAGTCATCGGTCTTCTTCTCATCAGGTCGAGTCGTTGGCGCCACTGGCGTTCCCCTTAAAAGTTAATTACAGAAACCTCTACACAGTCTTCATCATGCTAGCCAACTCAGCCGCGACGCGCGGGGAGGAACCCCACCGCCTCGTAGACCTTGTCCACGAGGGGGGTGGCGATCTCCGTAGCGCGCTCGGCGCCCTGGGCCAAGATGCGCTCGAGCTCGCCGCGGTCTTCCATGAGCTCGTCGTAGCGAGCCTTGAGCGGAGTGGTGAAGGCCTCGAGCGCCTCGGCCGTATCGACCTTGAGGTGGCCATAGCCCTGACCGGCATACTTGTCCACGAGATCCGGGATGCTCTCCCCCGTCAGCGCGGACTGGATGGCCAGTAGGTTGGACACGCCCGGCTGCTTCTCACGGTCAAAGGCCACCACGCCGAGGTCATCGGTCACCGCGGACTTGATGCGCTTGGCGGAGGTCTTGGGAGCATCGAGCAGGTTCACGATGCCCTTCGGGTTGGCCCCCGACTTCGACATCTTGGACGTCGGCTCTTGCAGGTCATAAATCTTGGCCGAGCCTTCCGGAATGAAGGCCTCCGGCACGCGGAAGACCTCACCGTACTTGTTGTTGAAACGCTCCGCCAGGTTGCGGGTGAGCTCGAGGTGCTGGCGCTGGTCCTCCCCCACCGGCACGTAGTGCGGGGAATAGAGAAGGATATCCGCGGCCATCAAAACGGGGTAGGTAAACAAGCCCACCGAGGTGCGGTCCTGGCCCTGCTTTTGAGACTTGTCCTTGAACTGGGTCATGCGGGAGGCCTCACCGAAGCCGGTCAGGCACTGCAAAACCCACGTCAGCTCCGCGTGCGCGGGGACGTGGGATTGGACGAAGAGGGTAGATTTCGCCGGGTCGATGCCCAACGCGATCAGCTGCGCAGCACCCGCCACAGTGCGGTGGCGCAGCTCCTCCGGGTTCTGCTCCACCGTGATGGCGTGCAGGTCCGGGATGAAGTAGAAAGCCTCGTGCGAGTCTTGCAGGTCAATCCACTGCTTGAGCGCTCCGAGGTAGTTACCCAGGTGGTAAGAGTCCGCCGTGGGCTGAATGCCAGAGAGGACTCGGGAAGCGGAGTTCGATGCAGAAGTGGAGTCAGTCATGGTTGACCACTCTACTCTGCCGCCTCCGCTGGGGCGGCGCTGCGTCGGTTAAATCTTGCGGGAGGTCGGGCTAATAACGTCCATCATGACGGCGAAACCGGCCACCATGAACGCGCCGCCAACGCCCTGGAGGACGATCGGGCCAAGGAAGGCAAAGGACGGTCCGACGATGGTCCACCACCAGATACCCAGGGCAAGCAGAATAGCGCCGAGGACAAAGTAGATGATTGCGCGGGTCATGAGCATCTCCTGCGAAATAGAAAAGGACGTTAAGACGGGATTATCGTACCACTACTTGGAGTGGGCTACTTGTACTCGACCAGAAGCGGAGAGTGATCAGACCAGCGCTCCTCCACCGTCGGCGCCTTCTCCACCCAGGTGCGCTGCGCGCGCTCCAGCATGGCCTTCGTGGCCGCCTGGTAGTCAATGCGCCATCCGGCATCGTTGTTGAAAGCCTGGCCACGGTAGGTCCACCACGTGTAGGGGCCATCCGCCGCCGGGTACAGGCGCCTGGCGACGTCAAACCACTGCGGATCCTTGGCCGCCTCCCAAGCGGTCTTGGTTTCGTAGTCCACCACGCCGAGCCAGTCCCCCAGCCCCTTCTTGTCCTGCGGCTGCTCATCCGGGAAAGAACCGAAGACGCGGTCCATGAAGGCGCGCTCCTCCGGCAGGTGGCCGGACTTTTTCTCGTTGGCCTTATTGTTCTTCAGGTCCTGGGCGCGGTGGCAGATGTTCCAGTCACCGCCGATGACGGCCTCCGGGTAGGTCACGGCCATCTCATCCAGAACGTCAGAGAATTCATCCAGGAAGAGGTATTTCTCATCCTGCTTCGGGGAATCGGTATCACCGGAAGGCAAATACAGGGAAGCCACCCGCACGCCTTCCACGGTGGCGGCGATGAAGCGGCCGGATTCGGCGAAGGAGCCGAAGCCTACGGAGACGTCGCCAAGCGCATGCTTCGATAGGATACCCACGCCCGCGCGGCCCTTGGCGGCAGATTCGGCCTGTACCAGGTTCCATCCGGCCTCCAGAGCCGGGGCCAAGGCCTTCTGGGTCTGCTCGGGGTTGGCGCGCACCTCCTGCATGAGGACGACGTCGGCCGGTGTGGTCTCCAGCCACGCGTTCATGCCTGGGTTGTTCTCATTGCGCTGTTTGCAAGCCGCGCGGATGCCGTTGACGTTGACGGAGGCGATGGTGAAACTCATGCCGGACAGTCTAACTCTGTTCAATAATCTTCACGGAAGGGGCTAGACGGCGCTTGTCCCACATTGTGACAACCCAGGTGAGACAGCCTGCCACCGCCAGGCCCGCACCGGCCAGCGCGGTGGAGTTATAGGAGTAGCCCGCGCCCACGACTGCGCCGCCGATGGCCGCGCCCGCCGCATTGGCGATGTTGAGGGCGGACTGGTTCAACGCCGCCGCGAGGGTCTGTGCATCCCCCGCCACGTTGACCAAGCGCAGCTGCAACGACGGCACAAGGATGGAGCCGAAGAAGGCCAAGACGCCAAAGACAATCGTGCCCGCCCACGCGCTGTGAGCCACGAAGTAGAAGGTCACCGACACGCTAACCATGCAGATAAGGGCAAAAATGATGCCGAATTCCAGGTTACGGTCCGCCAACCAGCCACCGGCGACGTTGCCTGTGGTCATGCCGATGCCATAGGCCATGAGCACAATCCACGTGTGGCTCGGGTCCATGCCGGCGACGTCCGTCATGGTCCACGTGATGTAGGTATAAACGGCGAACATGCCGCCGAAGCCAACGGTGCCAAGGAAGACGGTGAGCAGAACCTGGCTGTTTTTCAGCGCGCCAAGCTCAGTAAACATATCCGTTTGCGGCATACGCGTCATGTGCGGGAAGAGGAAAAAGAGCAGGATCATCGTCAGCCCCGCAATGGCCACGACCAAAAAGTACGCCGCATGCCAGCCCAATCCTTGGCCTAGGGCCTGGGCCGCGGGCACTCCGATCACGGTGGCGATGGACAGGCCCATGCCCACCATCGACATGGCAAAACCTTGGCGGCCCGGCGGCGCCATCGATACCGCCGCCAGGTTAGCTACGGAGAAGTACGCGCCGTGCGGCAGGCCAGCGATGAAGCGCGCCACCAGCAGAACTCCGTAGTTCGGGGCCACGGCCGTGAGCAGGTTGCCCACGAGCAAGAAGCCAATAAGCAGGATAATGAGGCGGCGGCGTGGGAGCTTGCCCGTGAGTGCTGCGATGACCGGCGCACCCACGACGACGCCGAGCGCGTAGACGGAGATGACTACCGACGCCGTGTCTTCCGTAATCCCGAAATCATCCGCGATGAGCGGCAGCAGGCCCATCGAGGTGAACTCCGTGGTGCCGATGGCGAAGGCGCCCAGCGCCATGGCGATCATGACGATGGTGCGGCGGGTTGAGGAGATTTCCGTTTGGCGCGGGACGGGACGGCGTTGGATGCGGGGAGCGGAGTGCGGGAGATTCACGTGCGCGTACCTTAGTCCCTTTCCCGCGCGCAGACGAGAAGGCCCTAGCAATCACACAGCCCCGCCCCGCTGGTGGCGCGAGTCACAGGGGGACCGGCACCGCGAGAAAATAAGACAGGTATCCTGTGAGGTTGAACAGTTTTCAACTTCTTTAGGAGAACCATGGCAAAGATTATCTGGACCCGTACCGACGAGGCGCCGCTGCTGGCGACCTACTCCTTCAAGCCGGTCGTGGAGGCCTTCGCTTCCACCGCGGGCATCGAGGTAGAAACCCGCGACATTTCCCTGGCCGGCCGCATCCTGGCCCAGTTCCCTGAGCGCCTTGGTGACAAGAAGGTCTCCGATGCCCTGGCTGAGCTTGGCCAGCTGGCTAAGACCCCGGAAGCCAACATCATTAAGCTGCCGAACATCTCCGCTTCCCTGGTGCAGCTGAAGAAGGCTATTGCTGAGCTGCAGGCAGCCGGTTTTGATCTCCCGGAGTACGAAGAGGCTCAGGAGAAGTACGACGCCGTCAAGGGCTCCGCCGTCAACCCGGTTCTGCGTGAGGGCAACTCCGACCGCCGCGCTCCGATTGCGGTCAAGAACTTCGCTAAGAAGAACCCGCACAAGATGGGCGCTTGGTCCGCTGATTCCAAGACCAACGTGGCCACCATGGACGCTAACGACTTCCGCCACAACGAGAAGTCCGTCATCATGCCGGAGGAGGACACCCTCTCCATCGTTCTGAAGACCGCCGAGGGCGAGCAGACCCTGCTGGAGAAGCTGCCGGTCCTCAAGGGCGAGGTTATCGACGGCACCTTCATGTCCGCCAAGGCACTCGATGAGTTCCTCAAGGCACAGGTTGCCCGCGCCAAGGAAGAGGGCGTTCTCTTCTCCGCTCACCTCAAGGCCACCATGATGAAGGTTTCTGACCCCATCATCTTCGGCCACGTCGTGCGCGCTTTCTTCGCTGATGTCTTTGAGAAGTACGGCGAGGAGCTCGAGGCCGCTGGCCTCAATGGCGAGAACGGCCTGGGCGCTATCTACGAGGGCCTGGACAAGCTGGAGAACGGTGCTGAGATCAAGGCCGCTTTCGACGCCGCGCTGGCCGCGGGTCCGGACCTCGCGATGGTCAACTCCCACAAGGGCATTACCAACCTGCACGTTCCATCTGACGTCATTATTGACGCCTCCATGCCGGCCATGATCCGCACCTCCGGCCACATGTGGAACAAGAACGACGAAGAGCAGGACACCCTCGCCGTCATCCCGGATTCCTCCTACGCCGGTGTCTACCAGGCTGTCATCGAGGATTGCAAGGCTAACGGTGCCTACGACCCGACCACCATGGGTACCGTCCCGAACGTCGGCCTCATGGCACAGAAGGCTGAGGAGTACGGCTCCCACAACAAGACCTTCAAGGTGCCGGCTGCGGGCACCGTTGAGGTTCGCAACTCCAAGGGTGAGGCTCTTATCTCCCACGACGTGGAAGCTGGCGATATCTGGCGCGCCTGCCAGACCAAGGACGCCCCGATCCAGGACTGGGTCAAGCTGGCTGTCAACCGTGCCCGCCTGTCCGGCATGAAGGCCATCTTCTGGCTCGACCCGGAGCGCGGCCACGACGCCAACCTCATCGAGCTGGTCAAGAAGTACCTGCAGGATCACGACACCGAGGGCCTGGACATCTCCATCGAGGATCCGGTCACCGCAACCAAGATTTCCGTGGAGCGCATCCGCAAGGGCGAGGACACCATCTCCGTGACCGGTAACGTCCTGCGTGACTACAACACCGACCTCTTCCCTATCCTGGAGCTGGGCACCTCCGCGAAGATGCTGTCCGTGGTTCCGCTCATGGCTGGCGGCGGCCTGTTCGAGACCGGTGCCGGCGGCTCCGCTCCGAAGCACGTCCAGCAGGTTCAGGAGGAGAACCACCTGCGCTGGGACTCCCTCGGTGAGTTCCTGGCCCTGGCTGAGTCCTTCCGCCACGAGCACAACACCAACGGCAACGCCAAGGCTGGCGTGCTGGCCGCAGCGTTGGACAAGGCCACCGAGACCCTGCTGGATGAGGGCAAGTCCCCGTCCCGCAAGGTAGGCGAGAACGACAACCGCGGCTCCCACTTCTTCCTGACCCTCAACTGGGCCAAGGAGCTGGCTGCGCAGACTGACGACGCCGAGCTGGCCGAGGCCTTCAAGCCGGTTGCTGAGGCCCTCGAGGCCAAGGCTGGCGAGATTGAGCAGGCGCTTCTCGACGTCCAGGGCTCCCCCGTCGACCTCGGCGGCTACTACGCCCCGAACGAGGAGAAGCTCAACCAGACCATGCGCCCGGTCGCTGCCTTCAACGAAATCATTGACGGCCTGAAGAAGTAATTCTGCGCTAGGCGCTTAACAAAAGACCGCTTCGTCTCCTCCCCGGAGTTCGAGGCGGTCTTTTCTTGCTTCATTAACCACAAACAGGCCTAAAACAGCACTCCGCGACGCTATTTTTACCCGTTGAGCTGCGAAGACTTTTTCTTGACTGTTTCTTGCTTCTCGCGCATACTTTTACTCATGACTCCCATCAATACTGCGCCTGAGGAACAACTTGTAGCCCGCGTGAAACGGTTTACAACGCTTCCGGCTGAGCTACCGTGGCTCGAGTTCAAGGTAAACAAGCTATCCTCCGGCGCGGAGATTGCGAAATATGCTTGCGCCTTGGGAAATTCGGCACGCCTGCATGATGAGCCTGCGGGATATCTCGTGTGGGGTGTCAACGACGACCGAACCATCGTCGGGACGACCTTTAATTGGCAGCTCACCAAAGGGAAGGGAAACGAGGATCTCCTTCCTTGGCTCAACCGCGTCATTAGCCCAGCCCCTGAACTGACCTTCGACGAGATCACGGTTGATGGACATCTCGTTGTGCTTCTGCGCATCCCCGCCGCATTGTCCGCCCCGTATTCCTTCGAAGGGAAGCGGTATTTCCGCAAGGGCAGCTACATGAAAAACCTCATGGACTTTCCCAATGAGGAACGTCAGCTCTGGCAAAAACTCAACCAGTTCGAATTTGAGAACACAGTAGTGGCCGAGGGCCTTGAGCCCGAATCGATTACCGACCTGCTTGATCCTGAGGCTTTCTTCCTTAATAGACCGGAACTCCCACATACGACAGGCGCCGCCCTCATCGACACGTTGAGGAGCGCCAAAGCCATCTCCTACTCACACGAGCAAGGCTGGCATATTCCGGCTTGGTCCGCGCTCATGTATGCGCGCTCTCTTCAGGACTTTCCGGAGCTGCACGGGCGCGCTCCCCGCGTCCTACATTTCAACGGTCCTTCACGCACGGAGGTGGAACGAGAATGGGAATTCACCGAAGGCTATGCGTCTTCCTTCACCCACATAGTCACGCTCTTCAACACCATTCGTCCAGGTGGCGAACATATTGATTCCAGTGGTAAGCGCGTAGTGACTCCGTTGTTGCCAACGGTAGCCTTCCGCGAGGTGCTAGCAAATGCGCTCATGCACCAGGATCTTGAACAGCGTGGCCGGTTCTTAACCGTGGAGATTTTCAGCGATCGGGTCGAAGTAACCAACCCAGGCACCCCGCTTATCGACCCCCAACGGTTCATTGACTCGGCGTCCACCACACGCAATACCCATCTCGGTGAAGCTTTACGTCTGGCGCATTTTGTCGAGCAACGCGGAAGTGGCTGGGATAAAATCGTCTCTTCACTCGAAGCCGAGCACTTCCCACCTGCTCTCATTCGCGCCAACGGAAGTACCACCGTCTCCCTCAGCGCCTACCGCCCCTTTGCGCTGATGACTATGGAAGAAAAGACCCAAGCCGTCTATCAACACGCTTGCCTTCGCTTCCTCGAGAACCTCCCCGTTAACAATTCCTCAATCCGTCAGCGCTTCGGGCTGAAGAATTCACAAGCCGCTCAGGCCACACGCCTGCTTGCCGCCACCGTCGAGGAAGGACTCATCCATGCCTACGATCCCAACGCCGGTCCGCGTTCGTTGCGCTATGTTCCGTTCTGGAGCGAATAGGGATCGCTTTCTTGCTTCATTAACCACAAACAGGCCTAAAACAGCACTCCGCGACGCTATTTTTACCCGTTGAGCTGCGAAGATTTTTTCTTGACTGTTTCTTGCTTCTCGCGCCTTATCTCGCGGGATTTTCATCCTTTGAGCACCGAGGACCCCAGTTAGTTAAAAAGTTTTTCAATACCTGGGAACCGAGAAACCCTCGCCTCCGACTACTAGTGCAGTTGATATCAGCACCTGTCCATCGCCCCTCCTGAACGCCCCGCGAACGTTCAGCAGAGGCCCTAATCAATAGACCCCGAAAGAGCACTACTTATGAGTCGGACGGCTCTGCGATCCTTCATTCAACGCATCCACTTTTATGGCGGCATGTTCGTCGGCCCCTTCATCCTCATCGCGGCATTGACCGGCTGTCTTTATGCCGTGGCGCCCTCCCTGGAGAAAGTGGTCTACCACGACGTATTGACGGTGCCTACCGTGGAGAATCCGCTGAGCCTGGAGGAACAAATCCAGGCCGCACAGCACGAGCACCCTGACATGCCGGTCACTCAGGTCTGGCCGGCCACGACACCGACGGATTCCACGCGCGTGCTGGTCTCCGATGAAAGCATCGACGAGAGCCTGCAGCGCACCGTCTTCATCAACCCCGCAACCGCCAAGGTCATCGGGGACTACCCCACCTACTCGGGCCTAGGCGAGATGCCGCTGCGCCGTTGGATTTCCTCCCTGCACGAAAGCTTCCACCTGGGCAAGGTCGGTGAGCTCTACTCGGAGCTAGCCGCTTCGTGGTTGTGGGTCATGGCCTGTGGAGGCCTCTACATGTGGTGGATTCGCCGCCGCCCGAAGAACAAAGCAACCGCGAACGCCGCACAGCAGCAGCCTAAGCACTCTGCCCGCTGGAAGGCCACTCGCCTGCACTCCACTGTTGGCGCGTGGATCTTCATCGGTCTGCTTGGCCTCTCTGCCACCGGCATCACCTGGTCCGGTCTGGCCGGCGGGAACGTCGATTCCCTCGTCGAGCGCATGCACTGGAAAGCCACTCCCATCAACACCGCCCTGCACGGCACCACCACTGAAACGCATGAGCACACCGGGCATGAAGGCCATGAAGGGCATGGAGCGTCGTCAAGCGCGAGCGTGGCTGCCGACGCCGAGCGCGTCCTCGCCACCGGCCGCGCCGAGGGGCTGACCGGACCGCTGCGCCTGTACCCGCCGGAGGATGCCCACTCCGCCTGGCAGGTCAGCGAACGGTGGGTGGAATGGCGCACCACCTCCGATGCGCTCTCGGTGGATGGCGCCACCGGAGAGGTCATCGACCGGCAGCCTTTCTCCAGCCTGCCGCTGTTTAGCAAGCTCAGCAGCTGGGGCATCTACCTGCACATGGGCATCATGTTCGGGCTGCCACTGCAGATTGCACTGCTCGCACTGGGGCTGGCCACCGCCGCGCTGGTGGTGCTGGGCTACTACATGTGGTGGAAACGCCGCCCACGCTTCCTCCCGACTGCCCACTTTTCCTGGGCCGCCACAGGGTTGGGCGCGCTATTCGCCGCCACCGCCGGAGTCTTCCTGCCGCTCTTAGGAATCACCTTGGCAGCTTTCCTGGTTCTCGATGTCATTCTGGTGAACCGTGCCACAACCCAGCGCAAGGAACGCACGCCGGTCCCGGTCGGATAGTTTAGTGAAAGCGATCACATAGGGCGGAGCTTATTAGGTACGGTAGTTTCTTATGACTAACCCACTGCTGACTCCCTCCACGCTGCCCTACCAGCTCCCGCCGTTTGCGAAGATCAAGGTCGAGCACTACCGCCCCGCCTTCGACGAGGCACTCTCGCTTCACGACGCCGAGATCGCCTCCATCACCGACAACCCCGCCGCCCCCACGTGGGAAAACACGGTGGAGGCGCTCGAGCGCTCCGGGCAGGACCTCGACCGCGTTATGGCGGTCTTTGGCAACCTCTCCGGCACGGACGTCACCGAGGAGATGGAGGAGATCGCCGCCGACATCTACCCGCGCTTGTCCGCGCACTATGACGCGATCTACCAGAACGAGGTGCTCTACGCGCGCATCAAGGAGGCCACGCCGCCTGCCGACGACGCCGAAGGCCAGCGCCTCCACGACCACCTCCTGCGCACCTTTGCCCGCAAGGGCGCCGACCTCGACGCGGCTGGCAAGGCCCGCCTGTCCGAGATCAACCAGCGCCTCTCCGCGCTCTCTGAAGAATTCGGCCGCAACCTCATGGCGTCTACCCGCGAGCGCGCGGTCTCCTTCACCGAGGAAGAACTCGAGGGCCTGCCCGCCGAGCGCATCGCCTCCGCCAAGGCCGACGCCGAGGCGATAGGCCGCGAGGGCTATGTCATCCCGCTGGAGCTGCCGACCGTGCAGTCCGAGCTGAGCCGTCTGGCGCGGGAGGATGCGAGGGGGAGGTTGTATGGGGCGTCGGCAAGCAGAGGCTCCGAGAACAACATCCCGGGTCTCATCGAGGCCGTCCAGCTGCGCGCCGAGCGCGCCGAGCTGCTGGGCTTTGCCACGCATGCCGACTACGTCATCGCCGAGGAAACCGCCGCGACTGCCGACGCCGCCCGCACCATGCTCTTCGACCTCGCCCCCGCCGCCGCGGCCAACGCCGAAGGCGAGCAGAAACTCCTCGCGGAGGAAGCAACGCTTAACGGTCAAGGTTTTAGCGCCGCGGACTGGCCTTATTGGGAATCCAAGGTCCGCGCCCGCGACTTCTCCCTCGATGAGGAAGAACTGCGCAAGTACTTCCCGCTGGACCAGGTCCTGGAGAAGGGTGTCTTCGCCGCCGCCGAGCGCCTCTACGGCATCACCGTCACCCCACGCGATGACCTCGAGGGCTACGCGGAGGGGGTTCGCGTCTGGGAGGTGATTGACAGAGACGTCAATCACGAGAGTAAGGGGATCGGCCTTCTTCTTACTGACTACTTCGGGCGCCCCACCAAGCGCGGCGGCGCGTGGATGAGCGAGTTCGTGGGCCAATCCCGGCTGCTGGAGCGCAAGCCGGTCATCGTCAACGTCATGGGCATCACCAAGCCCGCCGACGGCTCGCAGCCGCTGCTAAACATGGACGAGGTCCGCACCGTCTTCCACGAATTCGGCCACGCCCTGCACGGCCTGCTTTCCGACGTCCGCTACCCCACCTTCGCCGGCACCAACGTCCCGCGCGACTGGGTGGAGTTCCCCTCGCAGATCAACGAGAACTGGGCGCTCGATGAGAGACTGGTCAAGGAATACGCCCGCCACGTGGAGACCGGCGAACCTATTCCGGACGAGCTTCTCGCTGCCATCTCCGCCGCCTCCGAATTCGGCCAGGGATTCGCCACCTCGGAGTATCTGGGGGCATCGATCATCGACCTCGCATGGCATTCCCTGAGTGCTGCCGAGGCTGCCAAGTTGGAGGCCACCCCGGAGGCCGTCGCCGAGTTTGAGGCCGAGGCCCTGCGCGCGGCCGGGCTGGACAACGAGCTCATCGCGCCGCGCTATCGCTCGACGTACTTCAACCACATCTTTGCCGGCGGCTACTCGGCGGGCTACTACTCCTATCTCTGGGCCGAGGCGCTCGACGCCGATGGTTTCGAGTGGTTCAAGGAGCAAACCGACCTCCGCGAGGCCGGTCAGAAGTTCCGCGATGTCATTCTGTCGAAGGGCGCGTCCCGCGACTTCACGGAGGCTTACCGCGAGTTCCGCGGCCGCGACAAGGACGTCGCGCCGCTGCTCAAGCGCCGCGGTCTCGCCGGGGCCTAGTGCCGACTAGTTATCCACAGATTTCGTCGGATGGCTAGTTCGGGGCTTGGCGGCGGGATGGGGTGCTTTTAGGCTGCGGGGTATGAGATTGCAGACCTTCTTCGCCGCCCTCGGCCGCGCCATTGACTTGGTGGCCGAGTGCGCGGGTCTGTCTGAAGCTGACCTAGTCGCCCTCGGCGCCGCGCCTGCCGACGCCACCGTGTTCCTCTCCCTCCACCACACCTACTTCGGGCACACCTCATCGACGAAGAAGCAGCGCACGGCGGTCGAAGCCGCGCGCCGGCGGGGACACGGGCTGGTGACCTTGCAGCTTATCGAGCACTTCGTGGCCAAAGTTCGGGACCACAACAAAGCATGGGATTTGCGCGTGGAACTGTGCCAGACCAGCGCGGAGCTGGTGGAAAAGGTAGCGCGCAAGCGCCTGCGTCAAATGCGCAAGCCCCGCACGTATGCCGAGCGCGCCAAGCTCACCCAGCATGGCAACGGCCTGGCCACGCTCACGGTGACGGCGGACTCGCTCCAGCTGACGGGCGTATTTGAGGGTATCGACCAGGAACGCCCCGGCGAGAGCTTCCTAGAAAATCTGGAGGGCGGCGTCGTCAAGACTGAGGTTGCCACCATAGCGGTCCTGCAGCTCGATGACTACGCCGAGCTGCTCAAGGGCAATACCGACAAGGACGGCGAGGAGTTCATCGTCCGCACCACCAGTGGCGCGACGATGACCGGCTCGCAGCTGGTGGAGCGCGCTTTGCTGGACAAGGGGGTTATCGTGGCAGTCAGCCGCGAACACGGTCCGCTCGATGTCTTCCGCTTCCAGCGCTTCGCCACCGCCAAGCAGCGTCTCGCCTTGGCCGCGGAGAATCCCTGCTGCGCCTGGGAGGGCTGCAAGGTTCCCTTTGAGAAGTGCCAGATTCACCACATTAAGGCTTGGGCCCGCGGCGGGCCCACCAACATCCTCAACCTGGTGCCGCTGTGTCCGTACCACAACGGTGTCAACGACGACGACCCCGATGCCCCGCCCTCACGCGGCCGCATGGATCGCATCGGCGGGCGGGTGGCATGGATCCCGCCATACGACGCCGCGCCGGTCTTCACCAGCGCCTTCAACTAGCCAGCCTTCAACTAGCCACCGCGCCCACCTTGGCAGCGCCCAGCTTGGCAGCACTCATCTTGGCAGCGTAAAGCCGGGCAAGGTGCATGATTGAACCGAACCCCGCAGGAAATCACTTCCTCGCGGGGCCTTCGGCGTGCCGACTTACCTCATGGAACTGATCATCCGCTCAAGCCTGTCCTGCAGGAATTTTGGCCGTGCCGGTTGGCCGGGCGGGCGGGCGGTTTAGCCGGCGTTGCGCAGCGCGGTGGCTAGCCCGTTCATCGTGACCTGGATGGTCTTGGACACCAGGAACTGGTCGTCGCCGCGGCGGTAGCGGCGCAGCAGCTCCAGCTGGATGGCATTGAGCGGAAGCAGGTATGGGTAGCGCCGCTTGAGCGACCGCGCTTGGCGCTGGTTCTCACTGACCAACTCTGCGTTGCCGGTGACCTTAAGGTAGACCTCGCGGGTGCGCTCAAACTCCTCGGAAATCAGGCCGTAGATACGGTCCGCGATTTCTTTGTCGTCAACCAAGTTGGCATACAGGCGTGCCAGCTGCATCTCCGCTTTAGCCATGACCTGCGCCATGTTGGCAAACACGGAGCGGAAGAAGGGCCACGTACGGTACAGCTCGCGCAGCTCCTCCCAGCGCTTCTCTTCTCCAGCTCCGGTATCTGCTCCAGCCTTCTCGGTCGCTGCTACATCCGCTGTGGCATTTACCTCTCCTACGCTGGCCGGTCCCGCTCCTTCCGCACCTCCGGAGGGTTGCTGAACCCACGCCGTCACCGCGCTGCCCACGCCGAACCAGCCCGGAATGTTGGTGCGGGACTGCGACCACGACAGCACCCAGGGAATCGCACGCAAATCCGAAATCGCGGTGGTCTGCTTGCGCGAGGTCGGGCGCGAGCCCAAGTTGAGCTCGCCAATCTCGTGCAGCGGGGTGGACTGGGTGAAGTAGGTGATGAACCCGGGGTCGTCGACAAGCTGGCGGTAGGCCACGCCACTCAACGCCGCCAGCTCGCGCATGATCTCGTAGGCGCGCTCCGGATCCGTAATGGGCTCGGTATCCAACAACGATGCCTCCAGCGCTCCGGAAACAAACGCCTCCAAGTGGCGGCGCGCAGTCTCCGGCGCACCATACTTCGCAGAAATCACCTCTCCCTGCTCGGTGATACGCACCGAACCCGACACCGCGCCCTTCGGCTGCGCCAAAATCGCGTCATACGTCGGGCCACCACCGCGGCCCACCGCCCCGCCGCGACCATGCGCCAGCCGCAACTCCACGCCGTGGCGCGCGCAGAGCTCAACGAGGGCCAGTTCGGCGTCGTACAGCGCCCAGTTCGCCTGCAAATAACCGCCGTCCTTGTTGGAATCCGAATACCCCAACATCACCTCTTGGACATCCCCGCGCGAGCGCAGATGCTCGCGGTACACGGGCACCTGCCACAGCTTCTCCAGGATGCCGGCGCCGGCCTTCAGATCCTCGATGGTTTCAAACAGCGGCACCACATCGACCTCGCTCAGTCCCACCTCCTTGAGTAGCACCATCGGCTCCAGAATGTCGGAGACCGTTCCCGTCATGGAGATGATGCAATGCGACACCGACTCCGGCCCAAAGTCCCGCACAGCGCGCGCCGCCGCACGGAAGATGCCCAGCTCCTTCGCGGTATCCTCGGTGAATTCCTTCTCAGCACCGGGGAAAAGCAGCGGCCGATTGGTCTGCAGCTCGCGCACGAGCAGCGCGACCTTCTCCTCCTCCCCCAGCGCGCGGTAGTCCGGGGTGATGGTAGCCGCGGCGAAAATCTCGGTGAGGACGTTCTCGAAGGACTCCGAATTCTGGCGCATGTCCAGCGTCGAAAGATGGAATCCAAACGTGGTTACCGCCGAGCGCAATCGAGCCAAGCGGTCATCGGCGATGATGTCGTCATTGAACTGGCGCAGCGAGCGGTCGATCACGTCCAGGTCACGTTTGAGTTCCTCCGGCGACGCATAGGCGCTTGGCGACGCCTCCCCTTCCAACCTCGCCAGCACCTTCTTCCGGATGCCGAAGATGGCCCGGCGGTAGGGTTCGTCGACGCGGGATTTTTCGTCGTTGTGGGAGGCGTCGGCAAGCGCGCCCAGCTCTTTGGAGCTGGAGGAATAGCGGTCTGATAGGGAGAGCTCGCGCTCCAGCTCGCCGAGCTCGTCGGCGTAGTACTGCAGCACCGTCGCCGCGGCCTTGCGGGTGGCATAGGTCAGGGTGTGCTCGTCGACGTACGGGTTGCCGTCATGGTCGCCGCCAATCCAGGAGCCGGGGCGGACGACGGGGGAATCGGGAAGCTGCTGGCCAAAGGTCTCACGCATGGCGTGGCGAATGGCGCGGTTGAGGGCAGGGACCTGGTCGAGCAGCGACAGCTTGTAATAGCGCAGGCCGACGTCAATCTCGTCTTCGAGGGTGGGGCGGGCGATGCGAATCAGCGCGGTCTGCCAGAGCAGCGTCATGCGCAGATACATTTCTTTCTCGATTGCCGCCATGTCGCCGCCGCGGTGTGATTTCTTGAGGAGAGTCTTGATGCGGGTTTGCGTATCAAAGACGGTGCGGCGGCGGGTTTCGGTGGGGTGCGCGGTGAGAACGGGGGCGACGTGCGCGCCGCGGATGACGGAGGAGGCGTCGGTTGGCGTGACGCCTTCTTCCTTGAGCTTGGCGAATGTCTTGCGCAAGGAGACGGGCGCTTCAACGGACTCGTCATCCAGATCCTCTACGAGGTTGGCGATGAGCGCGAAATAGCTGAATGCACGGGCCACGAGGTTGACCTTGGTGATGTCGAGATCGCGGAAGATGGCGACGAGGTCTTCGGGCTTTGCATCGCCGTGCGCCACGTCGAAGGCCATGCGGCGGGTCGATTCGACGAGCTCGAAGACGTCCTCGCCTTCCTGCTGCGCGATGACCCGGCCGAGCACCCGGCCGAGGAAGCGGATATCTTCGCGGACTTGTTCAGGGGCGGGTGTGCTCACGGCAAAGTGCCTTTCTGGGCGTGATGTGTTCAGCTGGCACATCTCAATGTATCCCAGATCACTATTGAGCGATAGTTATTTAAGGAAAGAGCTTCCGGGCAGAATTAGTTAGCGAACGAGGGAAGCGAGCCACGCGGCGTGGAGGCGCGAGTCGCCGTTTTCTTCCGGATGGAAGCTCAACGCCGTGACGCATCCTTGGCGCACGCCCACAATCACCTCGCGCCCTGCGGCAGGACGAGTTCGCGCCCCGACACCACTTCCCTCGCCACCGGAAACAATGTCAGGTGCAGGGAGGGGCACGGTGGCGATGACCTCGACGCCCTCACCCGCGCGGGTAACGATGGGCGCGCGAATGAAGCTCGCCTCGATGGCTAGAGGCTCGCCGACTCCTGAGGCTCCTACACCGGACCACTGGCTTTGCATCGCGACGGGCACGGTGCGCTCCTCGGAGAAGCGCTGGTTTCCGAAGGCGTTGCGGCGCACGGTGACGTCGATAAGCCCCAGCGTCTGCTGGCCCGGGGCGGGGTTTTCCAGCTCGCGGGCGCTGTAGATGAGCCCCGCGCAGGTGGCCAAGACCGGCAGCCCATTTTCGACGGCGCGGCGCAGCGGCTCAGCGACGCCAAAAGAGCGCGCCAGCTTATCGATGGTGCTCGACTCGCCGCCCGGCAGAATGATTCCGTCCAGCCCGTCGAGATCCTGCGGCAGGCGCACCCGGCGCGTTGCAGCGCCGAGGCTCTCCAGCACAGCGATGTGCTCTTCCACTCCGCCTTGCAGCGCGAGCACGCCAACGAGCGGTCGCGTCGTGTCCGCCGCCGTCATCGTGCCCTGTGCGCACTCTATGTTCTTTGCGCGCACAGGTCCTACCAGCCGCGCTCAGCCAGGCGGTGCGGGGCGGGGATGTCGTTGACGTTGATGCCCACCATGGCCTCGCCCAGGCCGCGGCTGATCTTAGCCAGCTCTGCCGGTTGGTCGTAGAGGGTCGCCGCCTTCACGATGGCCTCCGCACGCTTCGCGGGCTCGCCGGACTTGAAGATGCCGGAGCCGACGAAGACGCCTTCGGCGCCCATTTGGCGGACGAGGGCGGCGTCGGCAGGCGTAGCCACACCACCAGCAACGAACAGCACGACCGGCAGCTTGCCGGTCTCCGCAACCTCAGCAACCAGGTCGTACGGTGCCTGCAACTCCTTGGCCGCCACGTAGAGTTCGTCGCGGTCGAGGTTCTGGAGGCGCGCGATTTCGCCCTTGATGGTGCGCAGGTGCTTGACGGCCTCGGAGACGTCGCCAGTGCCGGCCTCACCCTTGGAGCGGATCATGGCCGCGCCCTCGGTGATGCGGCGCAGGGCCTCGCCCAGGTTGGTAGCACCGCAGACGAAGGGCACGTCGAAATCCCACTTGTTGATGTGGTTGACGTAATCGGCGGGGCTGAGCACCTCGGACTCGTCGATGAAGTCCACGCCCAGCTCGCCGAGAATCTGCGCCTCCACGAAGTGGCCGATGCGGGCCTTCGCCATCACCGGGATGGACACGGCGTTGACGATGCCCTCGATGAGGTCCGGATCGGACATGCGGGCCACGCCGCCCTGGGCGCGGATATCGGCCGGCACGCGCTCCAGCGCCATGACGGCGGAAGCACCCGCGTCTTCAGCAATTCGTGCCTGCTCCGGGGTAACGACGTCCATGATGACGCCACCCTTGAGCATGTCAGCCAGTCCACGCTTGACGCGCGTCGTGGCGCGTCCCTGTTCATTCTTCTGTTCAGTCATGGCTCACATAGTGGCGCAGGAAATTGGTCCAAGACAAGAGCCATTTCCCGAGTGTTGAATTAGACCACTTATGATGGGGCCGTGTCTTTCCGTCTCGACCCATCTGATACGCGCGCGCTGCCGGTGCAGATCGCCGAAGCCCTCCGCACCCAAGTCGCGGCGGGCATTCTGCTGCCCGGCGAGCAAGTTCCGTCGACGCGATCGCTAGCCCGCGATTTGGGCGTTTCCCGAGGCAGTGTGGTCACCGCCTATGAACAGCTCACCGCCGAGGGCTACCTGACCGCGGCGGTTGGATCGGGCACCGTCATCAACCCGCACCTGCCCCACGGGCGCGCCCCGCAGCCTCATCCTGCGCCACGGCCCTCCCCTGCCCCACCGCGCGTGGAGTTGACCCCCGGTTTGCCCGATACAGCCGGAATCATCACCCCCGAATGGAGGGCGGCGTGGCGCAAGGCCGCGGTGGATCCTTCCGGCGATCTCCCCCGCGAGGTGGCCGCGCACCTGCGCCACATGCGCGGGCTGACCGTCGACCCGGCTTATGTCGTCATCACCGCCGGCGCCCGCGACGGGCTGTCGGTGCTGCTGCGCGCGCTGGGCGGCCATTTGCGCGTGGGCGTGGAATCCCCCGGCTACCCCAGCCTGCGCCGCATCCCCCAGGCCTTGGGGCACACGCTTGTCGACGTCCCCACCGACGCCCACGGCGTCACCGTCCCCACCGTTGACCTCGACGTTCTCATCGTCACCCCCTCCCACCAGCACCCCTATGGCGGTTCGCTGCCGGCTGCCCGGCGCGCGGAGCTCGTCGAGTGGGCGCGCGGCAATGACGTGCTCATCATCGAGGATGATTTCGATTCCGAGCTGCGCTACGTGGGCCAGCCCTTGCCCGCGCTGACCGCGCTCGCTCCGGAACACACGGTGTTGCTGGGCACATTTTCCTCGGTGATTTCGCCGTCGATTGCCTGCGGCTACCTCGTGGTGCCGCCGAGCTTGCGCGCGGGCGTGGACCGCGTGCGGGAGGTCTTCGGCCAGCCTGTCGGCGCTATCCCCCAGGCGGCGCTGGCGAACTACCTGGCCAGCGGTGCGCTGCGGCGACATACCGGGCGGATGCGCCGCGCCTACAAGCGCCGCCGCGACCTCGTCCAAGCCGCGCTGGAAGACACCCCAGCTACCCTTCTGCCCATCCACGGCGGGCTCCACGCGGTGTTGTTGTGTGAGGAGGGCGTCGTCCAGCGCGCGGCCGATCTGGGCCTCACGCTGACCCCGCTGCGCGATTATTGGGGCGGCGCGCCCGCCGAGGAAGGCGTGGTCTTGGGCTTTGGGCATTTGAGCGACGTCGAACTCGCCGCCGCGCTGGAGCTGGTCAAGCAGGCTTTAACTAGCTGACACGTAGCTGGCCTGGCGCGTAGCTGCCCTATCGCATACAAGGCTAGCTAGCGCTGGCCAAAGTAACGGTGGCGAGGGTGCGGCCTGTCGGTTGCTCGCTGCCGCCTGCGGGTTCCTCGGTGACCATGACTTTGACTGCCGCGCCGTCGAAGGGCATCCATACCCCATCGTGTGGGTCCTGGCCGATGACCCCCGCCGAAGCCATGCCGCCATCGGCGCTGACTGCCCATACCTGGGCGCCCATGCCATCGGCGAGCTGCGGCTGGCCATCCACCATCGCGCCGGATTTCTCCATCGACGCCGAAGACACGATATCCAGCTGTGCACCCGATGCATCGGCGTTGCCCTGCATGAGATCCTCTGCCCCCATGATGGCGTGCATCGACTTCTCGCCGGGCGATTCAGCCTCTACCCGCGCGCTATCGCTCGTCTGATTCTGCGAGTCATCGGACTGCAACAAGGGCGGCACGGCAACCATGCCTACTACGAGGACCGCCGCCGCAGCCGGCACCGCCACGAAGGCCCGCCAACGGCGGCGCGGAAGCTCGATGACCTCGGTAGCTTCGCCACCGTCAATTTCCGCAAAGACGGCATCTTTCATTCGCACCGGCGGTTCGACCTCGGGGAGGGAATCGAGGAAGTCATCGAAAGTCTCATCAGAAAACTCATGCGTGTTGCTCATCGCCCCTCCCTTCCGAGAATCGCTTTTAGCTTCTTAACACCGTCGCGCACGCGCGTCTTGGCCGTACCCAGCGGTACTCCCGTTGATTCTGCCAGCTCAGCATGCGTCAAGCCATCGAAAAAAGCGAGCGCCACCGCGGTGGAATGCGGCTCCCCAATCTCGACGACGGCCCGGCGCAGGAGGTGAGCCTCCACATTGTTCAGGGCTTCGTCTTCAATCGGCTCAGCAAAAGTGGCGTGCTCAAGCTTCGAGTCGCGGTCATCGCGCTGCACTGCGGCCACATGGCTGCGCAGCTTATCGACGGCCCTCCCATGCGCCAACCTGCCCACCCACGAGCGAGCATTCCCCCGTCGCGGGTCAAACTTCGCGGCGGAGGTCCAGACCTCAACGAAGACGTCTTGAGCAACTTCCTCTGCTAAGGCGGGATTGCGCAGAACGCTCAGGCACACGCTGTACACGGTGGGTGCGAGGGCGTCGTACAGCGCGCTGAAGGCATGCTTATCTGCGGAAGCGGTCTGAACCAAAAGGCGGTTCAGCCGCTCGTGTTCATTGGGGGACATCGCAGGCACGGGTGTTGAGCTTACCTCCAGCAGCGGGGTGGACATGGCAGTTTTACTTAGTCATTTCCTCGCTCGGGGCCATCATCTCCGAGCTGGGCATCATGTCCATGTCTTCCTTCTTGTCGTTGCAGGCGACCAACCCACTGGCGGCAACAGCAAGTGCAGCGGCGACAGTAACAAGCTTCTTCATTTCGGTGCTCCTTCTTCAAGCAATCGGGGCTCGGCTTTTCCGGGCCCTGTATCTGACTATTCGGAGCCGCCCCGCGATGCGGATTGGATGGATTTAAAACCAATCCGTTTTTCACTCGTGCTCCGAACTAGTTGCATACCCACACCGCACACCAAGCGAAGGAGTACAGCATGCTATCAACGCTGTTCATCGGGTTTACCGGTGGCCTTATCACGGGCATCTCGCCCTGCATCTTGCCGGTCTTGCCGCTGGTCCTCGCCGTTAGCGGCGGCTCACGGTGGCGGCCATGGCAGGTCGTGGGCGGACTCGTCACAAGTTTCAGCCTCGTCACGCTGTTTGCCACAACGCTGCTCAATTCCCTGGGCCTGCCGGCCGACATCCTGTGGAAAGTGGGAATCGCGCTGCTCGTTCTCGTGGGCCTGGGAATGGTGTTTCCCCGCGTGCAAGAAATCCTTGAGTGGCCTTTCCAGAAACTCTCGAAAGCTGGCAGCTTGCAATCCAAGGCCCGCGGCAAAGGCGGGTTCGTCGTCGGCTTGGCCATGGGGGTTGTCTTCGTCCCCTGCGCCGGCCCTGTACTCGCCGCCATCTCCGTGGCGGGCGCCACTGGGACTGTCGACGCCCACATCCTCACCCTCTGCCTCTCCTTCGCTCTCGGCGTGGCCATCCCCCTGCTGGCCTTCGCTTTGGGCGGCAACGAGGTGGGCAAACGCGTCGATGCTTTCCGCTCCCACCAGCGCGGGGTGCGCATCACCGCGGGAGTGGTAGTTATCGCCATGGCTGGTGCGATTTCACTCGGCGCGCCCGCCTGGCTGCAGCAGAAGCTCCCCAGCATCAACGCCGACGCCACCCCAGTTGAGCAGGCCGCCCGAACAGCCGAAGGAACCCCAGTGCCCGCGTTCGCGGGGTTGACCGGCTGGTTCAACACGGATCTGCCGGTCGATCCGCGTACCTCTGGCAAGGTCACCCTCATCGATTTCTGGGCCTATGCCTGCATCAACTGCCAGCGCAACAACACGCACCTGACCAAGCTCTATGCGCACTACAAGGACTACGGCCTCGACATCGTCGGCATCCACGCGCCGGAATACGCTTTCGAGCACGAGGCTGCCAACGTGCGCCGCGCGGCCCGCGAGCAAGGAATCGAATACCCGGTGGCGCAAGACAATGACTTCGCCACGTGGAAGAACTTTGGGAATCGGTACTGGCCGGCGCACTATGTCGTCGACAAGCACGGCATGCTGCGCCAATCCCACCATGGCGAGGGCGACTACGCCGAGACCGAGCGCCTCATTCGTGAGCTTCTCCTCGAGCGCGACCCCAGCATAGAGCTACCCGAACCAATCGAGACCGCCGATGCGAACAGCGCGCCGCGCTCGCCGGAGACGTACCTCGGCACCGCACGCGCACAGTATTTCGCCAACGCCGACTACCGCGTCGGCACGCACCAGTTCACCATGAACGAGCCGCCGTTAGGTCAATATTCGCTGGGCGGGACGTGGACGCTGGCCGACCAGCCCATCACCGCCGGACCTCACGCGCGCCTGCGACTGAACTACCGCGCCGCCCGGGTACAGCTCGTGGCATCAGGGCAAGGAACGGTTCGCGTGCATCACGCCGATGGTTCGGTCCGCACCTTTGACATCACCGAGGACGGCACGGTGGATCTCGTCCGGGAACCTGACAATCACACCGAAACAATCGAGCTGGAAGTAAGCGAAGGGCTCTCGCTGTATTCCTTTACTTTTGGCTAGCGTGGGAATCATGAAGCTATCTCTGCATGGACAATCCGCCGTGGCCGTCGAGGCACCCCAGGGTCGCATCGTTATCGACCCCGGTCCCCTCTCTGACCTGAGCTGCCTCGAAGGCGCCGAAGCGGTGCTGCTCACGCACGCACACGGTGACCACCTCGACGTCGATGCCGTGCGCGGGAGCGGCCTGCCGGTGTGGGGAACGCGGGAGGCTATCGACGCCCTCGGCTCCGGCACCATCGTGCATGCTGGAGAGACGTTTACAGTTCTGGGCCTTGAGATTCACGCGGTGGGCGGCCTCCACGAGGAGATCCACCCCAATATCCCGCGCCCGGAGAACCTGGGTTATTTCTTCGGCGGCGTGCTGCACCCCGGCGACCAGTGGGTTGTCTCGGAAGGACTCACGGTAGACGTGCTCCTGCTCCCCATCGCCGGCCCGTGGGTGCGCGGGGCGGATGCCGCGGATTACGCCATGCGCATCGGTGCGCGGCTTACGGTTCCCATCCATGACGCCGTGCTTTCCGACGCCGGCAAGCAGATCACCGACGGCATGCTCCAACGCGCCGGGGTGAGCGGCTATCGGCGCCTGCGGGTTGGTGAAAGCATCGAAATCTAAGCCGAACCAACCGCTCGGTCTATTTTTATTCTCGGGCTTGCCTGCGGTTTCTAGAAAACCACTAACGGCACTGAACCGCTTGGTCTAGCCTTTCCTGACATGAGCACCAAATACGATAATTCCAAAGTCAACGAGTGGTCCTTTGCCACCCGCGCCCTCCACGCCGGCCAGAACCTGGACGGCTCCACCAACGCACGCAACGTGCCGATTTACCAAACCACCTCGTATGTCTTCAACGACGCCGAGCACGCCGCCAACCGCTTCAACCTCTCGGATGCCGGCCCGATTTATACCCGCCTGACCAACCCCACGCAGGACGCGCTGGAGGAGCGCCTCGCTTCCCTCGAAGGTGGCGTGGCCGCCGTGGCTTTCGCCTCCGGCCAGGCCGCCGAGACCGCTGCCATCCTGAACCTGGCCTCCGCCGGCGACCACATCGTCACCTCCCCGCGCCTCTACGGTGGCACCTCCACCCTCTTTACCGTGACCTTGAAGCGCCTCGGCATTGACGTCACCCTCGTCGAGAACCCCGACGACCCGGCCTCCTGGCAGGACGCCGTCCAGCCCAACACCAAGGCTTTTTACGGCGAGACCTTCGGCAACCCAGTCGCCGATGTCCTCGACATCCCCGCCATCGCCGAGGTAGCCCACAAGAACCAGGTCCCGCTCATCGTGGATAACACCATCGCCACCGGCGCGCTCGCCCGCCCGCTGGAGCTGGGCGCAGACATCGTCGTGGTCTCCACCACCAAGTTCTACAGCGGCAACGGCTCCGCCATCGGTGGTGCCATCATCGACGGTGGCTCCTTCGACTGGACCGTCGAGCGCGACGGCGAGCCCGTCTTCCCCTACTTCGTCACCCCGGACGAGGCCTACCACGGCCTCAAGTACGCCGACCTGGGCGCACCGGCCTTCGCCGTCAAGGCGCGTGCGGGCCTGCTGCGCGATACGGGTGCCGCCATCTCCCCATTCAACGCCTGGCTGACGCTGAATGGCATTGAGACGTTGCAGTTGCGCGTCGAGAAGCACAATGCCAACGCCCAGGCCGTGGCCGAGTACCTGGAGTCCCACGCCAAGGTCACGAAGGTCAACTACGCCGGCCTGGAGTCCTCGCCTTACAAGGCCACCAAGGAGAAGCTGGGCTATGACTACACCGGCTCCGTGCTCTCCTTCGACATCGACGGCGGCCGCGATGAGGCGTGGGTGTTTATCGATGCGCTGAAGCTGCACTCGAACCTGGCCAACATCGGCGATACCCGCTCCCTGGTGGTGCACCCGGCGACCACCACGCACTCCCAGTCCGACGAGGCAGCGCTCAAGGCCGCGGGCATTACGCAGGCCACGGTGCGCCTGTCCGTCGGTATTGAGGACGTCAACGACATCATCGCCGACCTCGAGCGTGGGTTCGCGGCCATTGGTTAGCGCCATCCCGGAGCTCGCGCCCGAAGGCGAGCTCGCCGTCGTCCCCATCGGTGACTTCACCACCGAAGCAGGCGCCGTGCTTGCCGACGCCTCCCTGGCCTACCAACGCTGGGGCGCTTTCGCCGGCGACCCGGACGGCGTCAACAATGTCTTGGTGGTCGAGCACGCGCTGACCGGGGATTCCAACGTGGCGGACTGGTGGTCCGACCTGGTGGGCCCGGGCAAGGCCCTGGACACCACGCGCTGGTGCGTTATCGCGACCAATGCGCTGGGTGGCTGCAACGGCTCGACGGGGCCAAAGTCGCTGCACCCGGATGGAAAGCCGTGGGGCGGGCGCTTCCCGGCGCTGTCGATTCGGGACTTGGTGGAGGCCGAGCACGACTGCTTGAAGGAGCTGGGTATTTCGCGTGTGCACGCGGTGCTCGGCGGCTCGATGGGCGGGGCGCGGACTCTGGAGTGGAGCTTGCTGCACCCGGAAAGCGTGTCGGCGGTGTGTGTGATTGCGGTGTCGGCCAGGGCTTCGGGCTGGCAGATTGGCATCCAATCCGCGCAGATTTCCGCCATTGAGCGCGACCCGTTTTGGCATGGCGGCAATTACTACCTCACGGACAAGACTCCGCGGGATGGCCTGGCGGCGGCGCGCCGTATCGCGCACTTGACGTATCGCGGCGAGCAGGAAATCGACGAGCGCTTCGGCGCTACCGCACAGCAAGGCGAGAATCCCTTGGGGCCGCACCGCCAGCTGAACCAGCGTTTCGCGGTGAACTCCTACCTGGATTACCAGGGGGCGAAACTCACCGAGCGCTTCGATGCGGGTTCCTACGTGGTTCTCACGGAGGCGCTGAACCGGCATGACGTCGGCCGCGGGCGCGGCGGGCTCATCAAGGCGTTGGCGGCCTCCCAGGTACCAACGATGGTGGTGGGCGTGGACACGGATATCCTCTACCCCTATCACCAGCAGGAGCACATCTCCCGCAACGTCAACCAGCTGCTGGCGATGGCCAAGATTGTCTCACCCGTGGGCCACGATGCTTTTCTGACGGAGACCCGGCAGATGAACCGTATCCTGCGCAACTTCCTGCTGCTCTCGGCGCCAAATGGCTTAGACGTGGGCCCTGCGTACGTGGGCGACGAGTATTACATTTAAGAAGCCGTTTGGCTCTTTCCGGGAGCCAAACGCGTTACGATCCAAGCGCGTCGATGGAAAAGGCCATGAACACCATCGCCGCGCCCAAGATGCCTGTAAAGCAGGCGTCGAAGCGCCGGGAGCGCACCGCGAGCACGCCGACCCGCGAGGAATCGCAGGTCAGGCGGACCACCGTCAGCCACACCAGCGCCCCGCCCAGCAGCAGCGTGGCGCGGCGCCAGTGCTCGAACACGGCATAGAAGCCCGACACCACACCCGCCGCCACGAACAAGCCGATGGCCAACCACTGAAGAGCCGGCGGCAGCGCCGAGGGCTTCAGGTGCGCATCGTGCGGGTTCGATAAAGACACCGGCGGCGCAGTTTTCCCGCGCGGCTGTGCTGGTTGGTCAGACATACTCACTACTCGAGCGCTCGACTTCACGCACTACTGAGCGGCGAGCTTTTCGGCGCGCTCGACGATGTTGCTCACCAGGAACGCGCGCGTCAGCGGGCCCACGCCGCCCGGGTTCGGGGAAACGTAGCCGGCCTTCTCCCACACGTCCTCAGCCACGTCGCCGGCGAGTTTGCCGTCAACGCGGGACACGCCGACGTCGAGAACCGCAGCACCTTCCTTGACCATGTCGGCGGTGAGCATGTGTGCCTTGCCAGCGGCCGCGATGATGACATCGGCCTCACGGGTCTCCGCGGCCAAGTCCTTGGTGCCGGTGTGGCACAGCGTCACCGTGGAATTCTCGCTGCGGCGAGTCAGCATCAGGCCAATTGGGCGGCCCACGGTCACGCCGCGACCGATGACCACGACCTTGGCACCATCGAGCTCCACGCCGAAGCGGCGCAGCAGGTGGATGCAACCGTTCGGCGTGCACGGCAGCGGGGCGTCCTCGTTGAGCACCAGCTTGCCCAGGTTGATCGGGTGCAGGCCATCGGCGTCCTTGGCCGGGTCGATGAGCTCGAGCACGCGGTTTTCATCCAGGTGCTTCGGCAGCGGTAGCTGCACGATGTAGCCGGTGCAGGCATCGTCATTGTTGAGCTCTTCGATGACGCGCTCGAGTTCTTCCTGGGTAACGTCGCCAGGCAGGTCCTTGCGAATCGAATTGATTCCGAGCTTCTCGCAATCGCGGTGCTTCATCTTCACGTAGGAATGCGAACCCGGATCATCGCCCACCAGGACCGTGGCCAGTCCCGGGGTAATCCCCTTCTCCTTGAGGGCGGCCACGCGCTGGGCCAGGTCCTCAAAAATCTCGTCGCGGTACAAGTTGCCATCTAGTTTGGTAGCGCTCATGCCCACCATCCTAGACTGATGCCTATGAGCAGCTTGCACATCGTCTTCGACAACCCCGTGATCCCCACCAACACCGGCAACGCCATCCGCACCGCCGCCGTCACGGGCGCGAGCCTGCACCTCATCGAGCCGCTCGGCTTCAACTTCGAGGACAAACACCTCAAGCGCGCGGGCCTGGACTACCACGACCTGGCGGATCTCAAAATCCACAAAGACTTCGACGCCTGCATGGAAGCCCTGCCCGGTGCGCGGGTCTTCGCCTTCACCACCCACACAGATAAGTGGTTCACGGACATCGACTACCAGGAGGGGGACGTCCTCCTCTTCGGCACCGAGCCCACTGGCCTGCCGGAAGAGCACGCCTTCCATCCGCGTGTCACCGAACGCGTGCGCATCCCCATGATGCCGGCTAGGCGCTCGATGAATCTATCCAACGCGGCGTCGACGGCCGTGTACGAGGCCTGGCGCCAGCTCGGCTTCCGTGGCGCGGTCTAACAAGTCGCGGCACAATGTGGGTGGACTTTCACAACGAAGGAGAAACCTTGCCTAGCCTGCGCCCACTTCTTGATTCCCTCACTACCCGCATCGAAGCTTCGTCTGCCGCGCACGCCGCGCAGATCGCGCGCGTGGATCCCGTCCACCGCCCCGGCGCGGTTAACCTCGTGCGCTACATGGAATTGCGCTCCCAGGACGCCGTCGAAATCCAGGAAGGCCTCACGGCATTGGGCGCCACGAGCCTTAGCCATCCAGAGCCCGCGGTGCTTGAGCGCCTCCACGCCGCGCGCAACGTGCTCGACGCCTTCGATGGCCACGCACCGACCTACCCCGTGCAGCCGATTGCCACGGCCTATGCGGACGCGGACGATATCCTCGACGCCAACACCGAAGCCCTCCTCGGCCCCACTCAGGAGGACACCCACGCGCGCATCATGGTGACCCTTCCCACCGAGGCCGCAGATGACTATGAGCTGGTCCTCGGTTTCGCCCGCGCGGGCATGGAACTCGCCCGCATCAACTGCGCCCACGATGGCCAGGATGCCTGGCAGAAAATGGTGGCACACGTCCACCGCGCCGCCGAGGAGGTGAGGCGCGAGATCCTGATTTCCTGCGATATTGCGGGCCCCAAGGTCCGCACCGGCAGCATCGAGCCGGGTCCGCAGGTCATTCGCGTGCGCGGCGAGCGCACCGCGGCAGGTGAGCTGCTGAGCCCGGCAACGCTCGTGCTTCACGACGCCCCCTCCTCTACCCGCGCCCACGGGGTGGCGGGGGAGGCGTCGCCAAGCGCGGCACGCCCGGCGGTAGCGCTGGAGGTGGATGGCGAGTGGTTGGCGCGCCTGCACCCCGGCAGCGAGGTGCGCTTCACGGAAGCGCGCGGGCGCTCGCGTGTGTTCACCGTGGAGAGCGCGGAAGCAGGCGTGGCGGTGCTGCACGGTGATCGCAACTGCTACCTCGCCGAGGGAACGGTGTTGAGCCACGGCGGGGACACCACGCAGGTGCATGGGGTTCCGGCACTGGAGCAGAAGATTCGCCTGCACCGCGGCGAGGAGTTGGTGCTGAGCACTTCGCAGGAGCCGGCGCGCATCGTTGAGGGCGAGGTGACCACCATTGGGTGCACGCTGCCGGAGGTGGTCGGTGCGCTGGAGGTGGGCCACCGGGTGATTTTCGATGATGGCGCAATCTCCGGCCGCGTCCACGAGGTGCGGGACAACGGCGCTGAGCGCGAGGCTGTCATCACCGTGGAGCACGCCGGGCCCACCGGCACCAACCTGGCCGCCTATAAGGGAATCAACCTGCCGGATACTGACGTCCCGCTGCCCAGCCTCACCGAGGAAGACATCGAAGCGCTGCGTTTTGTGGCCACGCACTGCGATATCGCAGCGGTTTCCTTCATCCGCACTCCAGCTGATGTGGCCTTCCTCTATGACACGCTCGAGGAGATTGCCGCCGAGCAGGAGTCCGAGGAGATGGCGCAGCGCGTGCGTGACCTGGGCATCGTGCTCAAGATTGAGACGGTGCCGGCCTATGAGCAGCTGGGAAGCGTATTGCTGGAGGGCATGCGACATGCCAAGTTCGGCATCATGATTGCGCGCGGCGACTTGGCCGTGGAGTTGGGATTCGAGGAGATGGTCCAGGTACCGGGGCGGATCATGAAGGTCGCGGAGGCGGCACACATCCCGGTCATCATGGCCACGCAGGTGCTGGAGACCCTGGCCAAGACGGGGCTTCCCTCCCGCGCGGAAATCACGGACGCGGGCTATGCGCTGCGCGCGGAGTGCGTCATGCTCAACAAAGGCCCTCACATCACGGAGGCCATCCAGATTCTGGACCGCATGTCCCGCAAGCTGGGCCAGTCGCGGCTGAAGAACCGCCAAAAGCTGCGCCAGGTGAGCAGCTGGACCAACTAATTCAGGCAACATGTAGGAAACGCGGCGCCCCGAGCGCCGCGTGGTGAGGATCACCTAACCGAAAGCGGCGAAAACTAGACAGACCTATATTTACTTAGGTTAACCTATAACAGTAATGCTTTAGAGGAAGAGAGCTCACCGTGAAGTTGTCTGGGTGCCCACGGCAAACCGCCGACGCCATCCCCATGGGATGCACCATCACCTTGGGAAACGAGTGCATTTCCTGCACCTGCGACGCCGCTTTAGCGGTGCGCCTCGGCGAGCTGGGCATCCGCCCCGGCGCCACGCTGACCATGGGCCCGCGCGTGGCCGGCGGCGCCCGCGTTGTCTCGGTGGGCAGCTGCCGCTACGCCATCGACAAGGCAACACTGCAAGCCATCGAGGTCTAAACCATGGCCACCACGAAACCCAGCTGCCACGGCGATCCGGGCGGCGCGCTAGCCCCTGCCGGAGCACCCATCATCGCGCTCGTCGGCTCCCCGAATTCCGGCAAGTCCACACTCTTTAATGCCCTGACCGGCGCGAAGGCGCAGACCGGCAATTGGCCGGGAACCACCGTTGAGGTCAGCCGCGGTGCGTGGAAGCTGGGTGAATCCACCGCCGATCTCATCGACTTCCCCGGCACCTACTCGCTCGATCCGCTCAGCCCCGATGAGGCGCTCACCCGCGCCATGCTCATCGATTGCCCCGATGATGAGCGCCCCGACGCCGTCGTCGTGGTCGTCGATGCCAGCGCCGTCGCGCGCGGCCTCAACGTGGCCCTCCAGTTGGCGGAGCAGCCCTATCGCCTCATCATCGCGCTGACGAAGACCGACGTGGCGCTCAACCAGGGTCAAGTGGTTGACGCTGCTGCACTCACCGAGGCCACCTCCATCCCGGTGGTGGAGGTTGATGGGCGTAAGCGAGAGGGCGTCGAGAAGCTGCGCGAGGTCGTCGTGGAGTCTTTGGCGCACCACCCGGTGCAGCTGCGCGAGGACACCGGCCTGGAGGGCCGCTTCGCGGAGCTGGATGCGGCGGCGAAGGCCTCGGTGAGCGAGGTCGAGCATGCCACGCCACTCTCCCACCGCCTCGATGCGGTAGCCCTTCACCCGGTCGTGGGGCCACTGCTGTTCTTGGCCGTGATGTGGCTGGTCTTCCAGATCACCACCACGGTGGCCGCTCCCCTCCAGGATGGTCTGGAGGCGTTGGTCTCCGGCCCCTTGAGCGATTGGGCGCGGGCGGGGCTTGAAGCCATCGGCTTAGGTCACCCCCTCGTTACGGGCTTGCTTGTCGACGGCCTCATCGGCGGCGTCGGCATGGTCCTCACCTTCGCCCCGCTCATGGCGCTGATGTTTTTGTGTTTGGCGGTGTTGGAGGATTCCGGCTACATGGCGCGTGCGGCGGTGGTCACAGATCGTCTTATGCGGGCCATCGGCCTGCCAGGTAAGGCTTTTATCCCGATTGTCGTGGGCTTTGGCTGCAACGTGCCGGCGATTTCGGCCACGCGCGTGCTGGGCAGCCCGCGGCATCGCATTATGACCGCGCTGCTCATCCCGTTTACCTCGTGCTCGGCGCGCTTGGTGGTCTTCGTCATGCTTTCGGCCACGTTCTTCCCAGAGCACGCCGGCAGCGTGGTGTTTCTCATGTACGTCATCTCCATCGCGCTGCTCGTGCTGGTGGGCTTGGCGCTGCGAAAGACGCTGTGGCGCGCGGTGCCTGAGGAAGCGCTGGTTATTGACTTGCCGACGTACCAGCTGCCCACCGTGCGCCTGGCGCTGAGCGTGATGTGGACGCGTTTGAAGGGCTTCCTGCAGACCGCCGGTGGCATCATCGTGACTACCGTGGTCGTGGTGTGGCTGCTCATGGCCATCCCGGTTGGGGCCGCGGTGCACGAGACTACCTTGGGCGAGCCACCAGCACCGGAGGATTCCGCCTACGGCGCGGTCTCGCGCACCATTGCCCCGGCCTTTGCCCCGGCTGGTTTCGACTCGTGGTCCCTGGCCGGCCCGCTGGTGACGGGCTTTGTGGCCAAGGAGGCGCTGATTTCGACGTGGGCGCAGACCTACGCCGTCGACGACGTCACCGACGCCTCCGCGGAGGAACAATCCCACAGCGCGCTCAGTGACCACGTGCGTCAAGATTTCGACCGCGCCTCCGGTGGCCATCCCCTCGCCGCGGTGTGGGCCTACATGCTCTTCCTGCTGGCCTACACTCCGTGCGTGGCCACGATTGCCGCGCAGCGCCGCGAGATTGGCTGGCGCTGGACGCTCTTTGGCTTCGGCATTCAGCTGGCCACCGCGTGGGTGCTGGCAGTGGCGGCCTTCCAGATTCTGAGGGTGTTTATCTAGTGTCCGCTTCGCCCATTCACGCCGTACAGCAAGCCATTGAGTCCGGAGTGCGCTCGCGCGTAGCCATCGCGGCGCAGACCGGGCTGGAACCCGGCACGGTCGATGTCATCCTGGACCACCTCACCGCCAGCGGGGTGCTCGATATGGAGCCGCTCGGCTCCTGCCCCGCGGGCGGATGCGGGTCTTGTTCGGCGGCCTCAACGTGTGCCGGCCCCAGCAGCACCCGCGGACCGGTGCTGCTTAAGCTTCGTCGCCGGGCTTAAGCTTCGTCGCCGCTGCTAGGAGCAGGCGCAGACTCTAGGGCGGGGAGGCGGCGGGAGCGCAAGCGGGTAAGGAGTTCGGAGGCGTCGGCAGGCGTGAGGTCCTGGCCGGCCATCTTGACTGGGCCCGCCACAAGGTCGAAGCGCACGGTGCGCACGCCCGCGAGGTGACCCAACGGCCCCACCTTGAGAGTGAGCTCCTGGATGTGCGGGGTGCCAATCACCATGACGCGGCGGTTGATGCGGCCGCGATGCACGATGGTCACCGGCTGAGGCGATTCCACCAGCGTCACCGACTGCTGCTTGCGGTCGATGGGGCTGACCCAGGTGGCCCGGCGCGGGGAGGTATAGGTGGGCTGGGTGTGGCCTTCGGGGCGCGCATAGTCCTCAATCTGCGCGCGGTCTAGATCGGAGATGAGGGCTAGCAACTCCAGCGCCTGCTCCCGGGTGCCCACCGGCAGGATGCGCGTAGAACCAGATTGCTTGCCGCCGCCCTTCGCGCCATACCCGGCCACCGAGACGTGCACCTCGTACCAGCCGAAGCGCCTCCACAGGAAAGGCTGGCTCACCCGCACGCCGTGGATGCGACTGATGCGGATGGTTTGGCGGCGGCGGTCGGCAAGACCGTAGGAGACGTTGAGGGCGTTGGCGGGGGCGTCGTGAAGCGCGGTGAATTTCCAGGAGGAATCTACCAGCCCCCACACCCGCCCCACGAAGCCCACGATGATGGGCAGCAGCGCGGTCCACATCCCGGGGAGGAAGAGCAGGCCGCCGATGACGAGTGCGGTAACCAACGTGGGCAGGCGCAAAGCCTCAGCGGCAATCGTGCGCAGAATGGGAATCTCCGGGATCAAGGCGGCGGGAGTTTCCGGCTCCGGTTCACTGGCAGGCCCCTTATTTGTGCGCCGCAGCAGCTCCGCGCGCAGCTCCTCCGCTGTCGCCTTGGTCAGGTACTCGATTTTGATGACGGAGGAGGTGCCGCCCGCGGTCTCCACACGGACTGCGGCCAAGCCCAATAGGCGCGCGATGATGGATTCCACGACATCCACCGCCTGGATGCGCTCGTAGCGCGCGGAACGGAAGGACGTTGAGATGACGCCGTGGCGCAGCGCGATTTCATCCTCGGTGAGCTTGTAGCCGAGCTTGCGCCACCAAATTCCGGAGACGAGCCAAATCACCGTGCACACCAGCACGAAGGCACCGATGCCCAGCAGGGTGCCGCGGCCGACCTCCCCCAAGTGCCCACCCTGCACGTAGGACAGGACATCCGACACCATGGAGGCGTTGACGTTCACCGCGAGAACGGCCACCAAGGCCAGAATCAGCGACCAAAAACGCAACAGCGGGGTAAAGCGGTGGACGCGGGTGTAGCCGTCGGCGTCGATAAGCGCGCGGTCCTTCACAGCCCACTCATCCTCTCGCGGGCCTTGACGGCGAGACGCTCGCGCAGGGCGTCGGCGTCGGCAGCAAGGAGGCCGGGGATGGTGGCGTCGCTGCTGGGCGACGCCGTGTGCAGCTTCACCTTCTTCAGCCCCATCGCCCGCTCGACGGGGCCGGCGGTGACGTCGACGAACTGGATGCGGCCGTAGGGCACGACGGTGAAGGTGTGCCAGATTTTTCCGCGGGTGACCAGTAGTTCGTCGGCGGTTTCCTGCCAGCCTAAGTTTTTGACCTGCGCGGGGATGAGCCACAGTTCGTAGAGTGCCCACACGAGAAGCGCGCCGGCGACCCAATAGAGCCAATCCCACCAGAAATATGCCGCCGCGGCCGCCAGGGCGGCGAGGATAATGTCCCAGCTCAAATTCGTGATGTAGCGGGCTTTCGTGAGTGACGGGGATACGGGGTTCATGCCAACACACTAACACGAACCCTTGACAAGTTGTTGGGTTTATACAACACTGTGGTGCATGTCCCCAAAGAAAAAGCCAACCCGCCCACTATTTAACCGGGTCCGCGTGCTCCGCGCTGAACGGGACATGACGCGCGCACAGCTTGCCGCCGCCATCGGGGTCAACCCCCAAACCATCGGCGCCCTCGAGCGCGGCGACCACTCCCCCAGCCTGGATCTCGCCTTCAATATCTGCGAGGTCTTTGACTTGCCCGTGGAAGCCGTGTTCTCCCGGACCGAATTCACTCCCATGTCCTCCGAAATCTACCGAAAGGACTAACTCGCTCATGTCCGCCGTCACCATTCCCGATTCCGTTAAGACCCGCAAGCGCTACATCACCCTGGCCGATCTCTCCTCCTGCCTCATCATCGCTTCCATACCCCTGCAGTTCTGGAGCGCCTTTACCTCACTCATGGTGGCCGCCCTTGGAACTTTGCTGTGCGCGTTGATGACCGCTCGCCTGCGCACCACCATCAACGCGGCAGACCTACCCGGAACGGAACTTGATGAGTACCAGATGCAGCAGCACGTCGAAGCCCGCGACGACGGCCTCAAATTCTCCCTCGCAGCACTCGTCATCTTGCTGCCAGTGACTGGCCTTATCGCCTGGGGTGCCCGAACCATGCCCATCATGGACGGCGTGTTCGTGTCCCAGCTCTACCTCAAGATCATCCTGCTGCTCATGGTGTGGGTGCCGTTCTCGGTGGCCCGTTCCCTGGCGGGAAAGATGAACCGCGACGAGCTCATCTCAAAGGAATAAACCTCTTAGCGGAAATCCCGCGAACCGCGCGAAAGGGCCTCGCCGAAGGCCAGCGGCTCCAGCTGGTCCGCAGCAACGGTGACCGCGCCGGAGGCATTCTGCACGATGCCGCGCACGATGAGCGCGGGCGCTGTCCGCGCGGTGACTTTATCCCGAGCCCACAGGCCGGGCGTAACCATCACGTTCATCAACCCGGTCTCATCCTCCAAACCAAAGAAGACCACCCCGCCCGCTGTCTGCGGGCGCTGGCGGTGCGTGACCACCCCGGCGATGCGCACGCGGGTGCCATCCTCCACGCCCGGCAAATCCGCCGCCGATAGGATGCCGCGGGCCTGCAACTCCCCGCGGACCTGCTCCATCGGCTGCTGGTCGTGGGTCACGCCGGTGCTCGCCACGTCTGCGGCCATGAGCTCGAAAGCGCTCATGCCCGGCAAAGACGGCGCCTCAATAGCCGAAAGCCCCGGCAGCATCCCTGCCCGTTCTGTCGCGGCAACACCGGCCTGCCACAACGCTTGGCGACGATCCACCCCAAAGACATCCAAAGCCCCCGCCACCGCAAGAGCCTCCACGTGATCGACGGTGAGATCGGCACGACGGGAGAGATCGGGGACGTCGCCAAACGGCGCGGCCGCTTCAATGCGATCGGCGGCCTTATCACCCAACCCCTTGATGAGGTTAAGCCCCAAGCGGATACGCGCCTGACCGTCCGCGCCCACCACCACGCGCGCCTCGCGGCCCGACTCGTTGACGCTGACCGGCAACACCTCCACGCCGTGACGGCGGGCGTCCTGAACAAGCGACTGCGGCGAGTAGAAACCCATCGGCTGCGCGCGCAGCAAGCCCACGCAGAACTGCGCCGGATAATAGCGCTTGAACCACGCCGAAAAGTACACCAAGGAAGCAAAAGACTGCGAGTGCGACTCCGGGAAGCCGTAGGCCGCAAAGGCCACAATCTTGGCCCACAACTTGTCCGCCACTTCCCCGACAATCCCGTTGGTCTCCTCCAAGCCCTCATAAAAGCGCTGCTTGAGCGCCGCCATCTTGGCCGGCGAGCGCTTCGAGCCCATCGCGCGCCGCAGGTCATCCGCCTCCGCGCCGCTGAACCCAGCGGCATCGACCGCAATCTGCATGAGCTGCTCCTGAAAGAGCGGAATCCCCAGCGTCTTGCCCAGGGACTTCTCCAGCACCGGGTGGTCATAGGTCACCGGCTCCTTGCCATCGCGGCGACGCAGGTAGGGGTGCACCGACCCGCCCTGGATGGGGCCTGGGCGGATGAGCGCGACCTCCACCACGAGGTCGAAGAAGACCCGCGGCTTGAGCCTCGGCAGCGTGCTCAGCTGCGCGCGCGATTCCACCTGAAACACGCCCACCGCATCCGCGCGGCAGAGCATGTCATAGACTTCCGGGTCAGCCAGGTCCAGCTCCCACAGGTTGACCACCCTGCCGGTGCTTTCCTCCACCAAATCCATCATGTGGTGCAGGGCTTCGAGCATGCCCAGGCCCAGCAGGTCGAACTTCACCAGCCCGGCCGCGGCGCAATCATCCTTATCCCACTGCAGCACCGAGCGGTTTTCCATGCGCGCCCATTCCACGGGCACGACATCCGCAATTGGCCGGTCGCACAGCACCATGCCGCCGGAGTGAATGCCCAGGTGGCGCGGCTGCCCTATAAACTGCTCGGCCAAGGATTCAACGTCCGAAGGCGCGGGCGCGATCCCCTTCGACCAGGCATCGGCCGAACCCTGCGGGTAGCCCAATGCGCGGGCGGCATCCCGCAGCGCGCCTTTGCGGCGGTACGTAATCACGTTGGCCACCTGCGCGGCGCGCTCGCGGCCATGCTTGGCGTAGACGTACTGAATGACCTCCTCGCGCCGCCCCGATTCAATATCGATGTCAATATCCGGCGGGCCATCGCGGTCCGGGGAGAGGAAGCGCTCAAAGAGCAGGCCCGCGGAAATCGGCTCCGCATTCGTAATCCCCAGCGCGAAGCACACCGCCGAATTCGCCGCCGAGCCCCGCCCCTGGCACAGGATGTTCTCCCGTTTACAAAAATCCACGAGATCACACACGATGAGGAAGTAGCCGGGAAAGCCTAGCTGCTTAACGACGCCCAGCTCATACCGCATCTGCTCCCACGCCCGCTCCCGAATCTCCTTAGGCCGCGTGGCATAGCGCGCTGCCGCGCGCTCGAAGGTGAGATGCTCTAGCCAAGACATCTCGGTATGGCCTTCCGGCACGTCGAAATCAGGCAGGTTTGGGGCCAGCGCCTCCCAGGTGAAGCTGCATTCCTCAAGGACGCGGACGGTTTCCGCGATGAGCTCGGGGCGCTCCGGAAACAGCTGCGCCATCTGTTCCCCGGAGCGCAGCCAGGACGAGCCCATCGGGTGGGAGTTGGGGGAGGCGTCGACAAGCGCGAGGCGTCTAGACAAGGCTTCTTTCGCGCCGGCCAGCCGCGCGTGTTGCCGTGTGGCGGCAGCTGGGCGGGTAGAAGCGATGGCACGCGGAACCGGCAAGGAATCCAGCAGTAGGTGGTGGTCCGCGTCCTCCGGAAGCTGGGTACAGGCATACTCCAGAACCATGCTGTCTATTTTTATTCCATCGACCAGAAGATCGAAATGCTCCGCCCACTCCCAGCCCACCAAGAACAGGCATTCATCCTGTAGCTGCGCGGCAATCTCCACCAGGGGAGGATAGGACACGGCCCCCTTCTCCCCCGCTTCCATGTGGGCGCGGGAAATGAGCCGGGATAGACGCCGATAGCCCTCCGGGGTGCGCGCCAAGACCGTCAGCGGGGCCGGATCCAGACTGAGCTCCGCGCCAAAGACGGCGGGCAGCCCCACCTTGGCAGCGGCCTCCGCAAATTTCATGAGGCCATAGAATCCATCCCTGTCTACCAGCGCAATCCCGCGCAGGCCCAGCTCGACGGCGCGCGCCACGAGCTCCTCCGGCTCAGAGGCGCCGTGAAGGAAGCTATACGAGCTCACCGCATGCAACTCCGCGAAGGGCACGGCGGAATGCCCAGCCTTCGGCTCCTCCGCCGCCCCCGGAAGGTGGTCCACCGGCACCGGGACGGGCCCCGGACGGCCAGAGAGAATCCTCTCCACCCGGGACCACGGCAGCGCCTCACCCCCATTGAATCTCATAGCCCCACACACTATATTCGAACATGTATTCCAGTCAAGGTTTTCGTTGAACAAATACTCGGATAGACAAAGCGGTTCAATCGTTGCTAGTTTTTCGTGCAGTGCATACTCCTGCGGTGATACGACTTGCCGCACAAACCAAGAAGGGACACTAGGAACCCACTATGAGCATCCGTCGCGTACTTGCTGCCACCTCGGCAGCCTTCATCGCTGCAACCGGCCTGGTTGCTTGCTCCTCGGACTCCGCCGAGTCCGAGAACTCCGGTGAGGCCATTACCAAGGACTCCACCATCACCATCGGCACCACCGACGCCAACATGGAAGAGTGGGCCGTATTCCAGGACCTGGCCAAGGAGGCCGGCTTCGACGTCAAACTGGAAAACTTCGCCGACTACAACACCCCGAACCAGGCTCTGGACCAGGGCAAGCTGACGACCAACAAGTTCCAGCACCTGAAGTTCCTGGCTGAATACAACAAGGGCAACGGCACCGACCTCGTCCCGCTGGCAGCTACCGAGATCTACCCGCTGGCCATCTACTGGAAGGACCACAAGGACCTCGGTGACGTCGAGGGCCAGGAAGTCGCCATCCCGAACGACTCCACCAACCAGGGCCGCGCCATCGGCCTGCTGGTCCAGGAAGGCCTGGTCACCCTCAAGGAGGGCAGCCCGCTGACCCCGACCCCGCTGGACATCGATGAGAAGAAGTCCAAGGTCAAGGTCACCCCGGTGGACGCCGCCCAGACCCCGGCCGCCTACGGCGAGGGCAAGCCTGCCGTTATCAACAACTCCTTCCTCGAGCGCGCCGGCATTGACCCGCAGTCTGCCGTTGCTCAGGATGACCCGGACTCCACCGAGGCCGAGCCTTACATCAACGTCTGGGCCGTGCGTGCCGACGACGCCGATAACGAAACCCTCCACGAGCTGGCCAAGCTGTGGAAGGACCAGAAGGTCACCGACGCGGTCCTGAAGTCCTCCGGCGACACCGCCGTGGCCGTGGACCGCTCCCAGGAGGAGCTCCAGGAGATTCTGGACCGCCTCGAGGAGCAGGTTTAAGCAGCCTTCACTGACTAACTAGCAAAGGACGAATCATGCGCATCCGCCGTCTCGTAGCAGCCGCTGTAGCTAGCCTCGCTGCCGCTACCAGCTTGGCCGCCTGCTCGTCTGCAAGCTCCGATTTCGCCGCTGGTACCGCCGAGGATCCCATCATCATCGGCACCACCGACGCCGAGCTTCCGGAGTGGGGCGTGCTCAAAGAACTCGCTGCTCAAGAAGGCATCGAGATCGAGATGAAGAGCTTTACCGACTACGCCACCCCCAACCAGTCATTGGCTGAGGGGAGCACGGACACCAACAAGTTCCAACACTTAAAGTTCCTCGCCGAGTACAACGTGGGCAACGGCACAAACCTTGTCCCGGTTGCGTCCACGCAGGTCTACCCCATGCCTCTGTTCTGGAAGGGCCACGACAGCATCGACGGCATCGAGGGGCAGGACATCGCCATTCCGAATGACGCCACGAACCAGGGCCGCGCCATCAACCTGCTGGCAGCCAACGGTTTGCTGAAGCTCAAGGAAGAGGGCAAGCTCACCCCGGATCCCGCCGATATCGACGAGTCCGCTTCCAAGGTGACCATCACCCCGGTCGATGCCTCCCAGACTCCGTCCGCCTTCGGCGAAGGCAAGCCTGCCATCATCACCAACTCCTTCTTCAAGCGTGCGGGTATCAACCCGGCCGACGCCGTGCTTTACGACGACCCGGAAAACCCCAACGCCGACCCGGAGATCCTGTTCGACCCCTACGTCAACGTGTGGGCTGTGCAGGAAAAAGACAAGGACAATGAGAAGGTCAAGAAGCTGGCTGAACTCTACCTCTCTGATGAGGTGAGGGCCGCGGTGCAAGACACCACGGGTGGCACCACCATCTTCGTGGACAAGCCCCAAGCAGAACTCCAAGAGATACTGGACCGCCTAGAAGAGGAAGCCTCCTCTAGCTAAGCGAATCTCCCTCACCCCCGCGCTCACGCTCGTTTGCGTGACCCGGGGGATTTTGCCCGTTACTCCCTGCTTATTCACTACACGGACACGTACAAAGGAAAACCACGTGACTGAACACACTGGCGCCCGCCAGGGCACCCGGATTGAATTCCGCAACATCACCAAAGTCTTTAAAAACAAGAAAACCACCACCACCGCACTCGATAATGTCTCCCTGACCGTCGAGCCCGGCGAGATCATCGGCATCATCGGCTTCTCCGGCGCGGGCAAGTCCACGCTGGTGCGCATGATCAACGGTCTGGACAAGCCAACCTCGGGGCAGCTGCTTCTCGACGGCACCGATGTCGTCCCCCTGCCTGAATCCAAGCTGCGCGGCATCCGCCGCAACATCGGCATGATCTTCCAGCAGTTCAACCTCATGTCCTCGCGCACCGCGGCGGGCAACATTGAGTACCCGCTGAAGCTGCAGGGCGTCGACAAGCAAGAGCGTAAACAGCGCGTCCAGGAACTGCTGGAGTTCGTCGGCCTGGCGGACAAGGGCGATAACTACCCGGAGCAGCTCTCTGGCGGCCAGAAACAGCGCGTGGGCATCGCCCGCGCCCTGGCGAATAACCCTTCCCTGCTGCTGGCGGATGAAGCCACCTCAGCGCTCGACCCCACCACCACCCATGAGGTTCTCGACCTTCTGCGCAAGGTCAACCGCGATTTCGGCATCACCATCGTGGTCATTACCCACGAGATGGACGTCGTGCGCTCCATCGCAGACAAGGTCGCCGTCATGGAAGGCGGCCACGTTATTGAGTCCGGCAGCGTCTACGAGGTCTTTTCCAACCCACAGACCAAGGTGGCGGAGAAATTCGTGGCCACCTCGCTGCGCAACACCCCGGACGTCGTCGAGGCCGATGACCTCTTGGCCCACGAGGGCCGCCTGTTCACCATCAACCTGACGGAGAAGTCCGGCTTCTTCGATGCCGCGGGCAAACTCGCGGACGAGGGCGTGTCCATCGCCGTGGTCCACGGCGGTATCACCACCTTGCAGAAGCACTCCTTTGGCAAGATCACCGTCCGCCTCAACGGCCCGGACGCCGCCATCGAAGACTTCTACGCACACATGCAACGCACCACCGAGATTGAGGAGATCCAACGATGAACGTCACCTACCTCGCGCAGGCCAATTGGGACCGACTGGGCAGTACGCTTGTCGACGCCATCAAGGACACCCTCATCATGGTCGCCACGACCCTGGTGCTTGCGGGCATCATCGGCCTCGTGCTGGGCATCCTGCTCTACACCACGCGCCCGGGCGGCATCCTGCAGAACAAGCCCATCCACTTCGTCATCAACATTCTGGTGAACTTCATTCGCCCAATCCCGTTCATCATCTTGCTGGCCTTTGTCCAACCGCTGACGGTGGCGGTGCTGGGAAGCTCCATCGGCCGTGAACCGGCCACGTTCGTCATGGTGATTGCGGCTACCTTCGCGGTGGCGCGCATCGTGGAGCAGAACCTCGTGGCGCTGGATCCGGGTGTGATTGAGGCGGCCCGCGCGATGGGTGCTTCGCCGTGGAAGATCATCACCACGGTCATCATTCCGGAGGCACTGGGCCCGCTGGTGCTGGGCTACACCTTCCTGTTCATCGGCATCGTCGATATGTCCGCGATGGCCGGCTACGTCGGCGGCGGCGGTCTGGGTGACTTCGCCATCGTCTACGGTTACCGCGCCTTCGAGTGGGAGGTCACCGTGGTGGCTACCCTCATCATCATCGTGCTGGTGCAGGCAGCGCAGTTCTTCGGCAACTGGCTTTCGGCCAAGATTATGCGCCGCTAGCCGCGCGCCGCGTCCTGCGACGCGGCGCGTAGGATACGGACGCGACGCGCGACGTAGATTCGAGAGGTCTTCGGTTCGTCTCCGCAGGAGGAGACGACGCCGGAGGCCTCTTTTTCTTCCAGCTCCACGTCCCATGCGCGGCCGTCGCGGTGTCGCACAACGACGCCGTTTCTCTCGGCGGTGTTCTCCGCCTCGGTATTTTCCGCTGCGCCGATGGTGAGGTCGCCGTAGTGGAGGGTCTCGGAGGCGTCGAGAAGCTGGCGCGCCACCGCGAGCTCCGCTACCTGGCCCCGGGGCGTGGTGAGGCCGGAACCACGGTTGGCGGGGTAGAAATACTCGCCGTGCAGCGCCTTGCCCACGAGCTCACGGCCGGCCTCCACGTTGAGGCGGCCAAAGGAATAGCCCCACGGCATCAGCAGCACCGACGGCGCGAAGCGGTGGCCTTTGGTGTGGGAGGTTTCCCACACGGTCTCCTCAAATTCGCACGCCAGGGAGGCAGCCAGCGGGCGCCCCTTAATTGCACAGCAGGCATCGCGCTTGGCGTGCGTGCACACGAGCACCAGCGGCAGACACGTGCCGGTGGGATGCTCAAGATCCAGGTCAAGAATGTCCTCCGGGCCGTTCAGGGTGTAATCCTGCACCAGCCCCTCGCGCGCCCACACGACGAAACAACGGAAGTGCCCCGTCCTCCGTTCATGCCCGGCGCGCCCCGGGCGGCGAATGAGCTGTAGGCCCGCCACGCCCTTGAGCTTGGCCTTGAGTTTTTCGGTGAGGCCTGGGCCAAAGGTGTGGCCGTCAAGCACGTCGCGCGACCACGCCGTGGGCCACTCGAAAAGGACGTACACAGATTCTTGTTTAGCGGTACCAGCCAGGGGCTCGACCTGGACGTCGGAGCAGAAGGTCATGGCGCCATCTTAACTGGCATCACTTGCTTCACAACAATGTGGTTACGATGCTTAGCTCGATGCATATAATTCCCCGAAGTGCCACTACGCTCGAAGTCATGCCGAAACATAACCTCTTGCGCACAGCCGCTCCAGTGGCCGCACTCGTTGTCTCGGGTGCGCTCGCGCTTCAGGGATGCGCTCCGTCTTCCTCCCCGGACGGCAGCTCCGACGGCCCCACGAAGACTCTCGACGCCACCCTGTCCGGCGCCTCCACCTCCACGGCTACCGTTACTCCCACTGCCCCCTCCCCCGCCGCACCGGCTGGGCTGACCCCGCTGGGCGACGCCAACATGGAGATGAAAACCCTCCGCCCACCGGCCCCCTCGGAGCTGGTGGTAACCGATGTCCGCGTGGGCAAGCATGAAGGATTTGACCGCGTGGTCTTCGAGTTCGTCGGGGATGGTTCGCCGGGCTGGTTCATCGATTACACCGATTCCCCGGCCCAGCAAGGATCCGGCAACCCGATTGCTTATGAAGGCTCCACCGCGCTCGACGTCAGCATCGACGGCACCGCCTACCCCTTCCAGCTCAACATGGAAGACCCGAATATCGGCACCGTAAATGGCGCCGGCGGCCTAGTTACCCAGGTGGTCAGCGGCGGTACCTTCGAGGCTCGCTCGCAGTTCGTTATCGGGCTTGATGAGCGCCACCCATACTCGGTCCAGGTGCTCAGGGGGCCGACGCGCCTGGTCATCGACATCTTGAATTAAGCCGTTCAGGCATAGGTTGCCTCCACCGACCAGCGCCCGCCTGCCCACACCAGCAACCAGGCGCGCTGGCCTTTGTCGTTTTCCCCGACGACTTGCAGGCGCGCGCAGCGTTGCGCCGCACCCGCCTCCCACCACCCGGTATCCACAGGCCACGGGCCGGCCCACCCAGTCACCCGGTAGCGGTGCTGGCCCCACCCCAGACCTGCTGGCTCCCCGGAAAGGAGGGCCTCGGCGGTGACGATGATGTCCTTCGAGGAGATATCGATAAGCCGAATCCGCGCAGCCGGGTGCGCCAGGCTCGCCGGAAGCGGCGCCGGGATACGCCCCGGCCACGCGCCCTCCGGCTGCGGATCACGCTGCTCGCCGTAGGGGACATACTCGATGCGCTCGGCCACCCCACGCCCGCCCGCCGGGCGGGGTTGCAGCACGCGATCCACCCCCAGCTGGGATTGCACGCGCGCGATGACACGCTTAGCCTGCTCGGCGGATTCACCCGCGCCCCACAAAAGCCCGTCCCCCGGCGGGGCGACCTCCACCGGTTCCAACGCCAGCTTGGCGATGCCCCCTCCCTCACCCGGCGCACTCCCAGCCCGCGCAGTACTCAGCCAGCCGTCGAGCTGCCAGCGCACACGATCCGCCGTGGCGGCCTCGCTGAGCGCTTCCTGGGTACGCCAGATCCGCTCCAGGCGCTCACCGCCCTCAAACTCCGCGGCAACGCGCAGGCGCAGGCACACCACGCCGGCCTCCTCGAGAGCCGCGTGGAGGCGAGCCGCCAGCTGACGCGCGGCGAAGGCCGCGGCATCCACGCGCTCCAAGGGCTCCTCGAAGCCCTGCTCCACGCCCAGGTCAGGGCGCGCGAGTTCCGGTGCCACGCGCCGATCCGGCGCAGCCGCGGCCACCGCGTGGCACCGCCGCCCGGCCTCACCGAAACGGGTGGTGACTTGGCGCAGCGGCAGGCTCGCCAGCTCCCCTAAGGTGCGCACACCCAGCTGCTCTAAAGAATGAACCACGTCCGCCGCACAGCCCAGCGCCACTTCCGCGGCCAATACTCCTACCGGCTGCTTAGCCAGAAAGTCGCGCGACCCTCCTACCGGCACCACCGCGCCCAGGTTGCGGTGGCGGGCGGCAATCAGCGCGGTAGCAATCTCGTCCGCGACGCCGACGGTGGCGTCGAGGTGGGATCTGGAGGTGGCGTCGACAAGCATCTCCACCGCCTTTGCCTCACTGCCGTGGAAACGCCCGGCCGCGCCCGCGTCCACGATGACCAGCCCAGGGCGCAGCACCTCCACCGACGAAGCCACCGCGTCCAGGCCCGCGGCAATCTCCGCGAACACCACCCCGTCCCGGTCCGGGTTGGCCTCCTCCACGCGCAGCTCCGGCAGGACGGCTTGGGCTTGGCGCACGCGCATCCCGCGGCGCACTCCCGCCCGGCGCGCCGCCGCGTTGCACACCGCCACGCGGTGCTGGGCGGCGATGACACACGCCGCCCTCTCGGCATCCTGCAGCGCCTGGATGGGCCAATCCGGGAACCACAGCGCCGCGACCCTCACACTGCCTCCAAGTGCGGGCGCGTGTCTGGTCGCTGCCCGCACGTGAGCACTCCACGCCGCGGGCGCATGCTTGCCGACGCCACCCGCACCCCTATATCAACCCCCCGAATCCGCCCGCTGCCCCGGCCCAGGCCATGCACCGCGACGACCTCCGCACCGATCTCCACGGCCGTGCCCGGCAGCCGGGTCCCCACGGTGAGCAGGGCCGCCTGCCCTGCCCGCACCTTCGCCAGCACGGGGCGCGCCCGGGTGGGACTCAGCGCACCTGTCCCCTTGTGCACGACGAGGTCCAGCCCCTCACACAGCACGCTAGTTACCGCCCAGGGCTCCGCGCCCGGGTCGGGCACCGTGATGACCCGGGAGACATCACCATCCTCGGCCACTTGTGCGAGTGATAGATCCGGCCAGCCCACTACCCCGACGTGTCCGCCCACCGCGCTAACATGAGTTATCAGCTCCACCACGAGCGCGGCGCATTCCGCGCAGGCGGTTGCCCGTTTACGCGGCAGACCACCACCCGGGAGCAGCTCAGATAACTTTTCAGGGACGCCAAGAAGTTCCGCATCCGGCTGCACCTGCACCGAATCATCCGGGGTTTCCAGGCGTTGAATCTGGGCGCGTAGAACCGCAATCTGGTCGGCCCGTGAGCCGCCCGCTACGCGAACACCTGTTTGATTCATGGCTCCTATTATGAACCTCTCCCCGGACACGCGCAATTGCGCTGGTAGCGTTAGGCGCCATGAATCCCCTCCGCGCGCACACCACCCCAATCCCCACTCCGCCGTGGGTACGCCTCGGCGCCTCGCTGCTGGCTGGTGCCGCCGTGGCAGCAGGTACCAGCCGCATCCACTTCGGGCTCGCCATGGGGCTCAGCCTGCTCCTCCTCATCGCCGCCTGCGCGCTCGTATTCCTGCACCCCTACCGCGCGGACCTGCGCGATTATGCCCAGCGCCACAACGTCACCATGCTGCCCAACGCCGCACAGCTTATTCCCCTCATGGTGCTGTGGTTGATGGTTATGCTCTCCCCGCTCCTCGCGCTCCCTGCCTGGGGCAGCGCGCTGGTGTGGGTGCTCGTCGCGGGCGCGGCCTTCCTGCTCTTTCCCCACGTCGACGGCTCCCGCAAGCTCGCCTACGCTCCCCCTGCCTAGGCTGCGACTTAAGCCAGGTCGCGCGAGGTGGCCCAGCGCGTGAGCTGATGGCGGTTGGACTGCTGGGTCTTGCGCAAAATATTGGAGGCGTGCGTCTCCACCGTTTTCACTGAAATGAACAGCTGCTTGCCAATCTCGCGGTACGTATAGCCGCGCGCAAGCAACCGCAAAACCTCCAGCTCGCGGCGCGTGAGCGCATCCACTGCTGGGTCTTGCCCCTCCTCCGGCTCCGGTGCGGGCGATCCGGAGGCAAAAGCGTCAAGGACAAAGCCTGCCAGGCGCGGCGAGAAATACGCATCCCCGCTGTTGACCTGCAGGACCGCGCGCGCCAAATCCGGGCCGGAAATATTCTTCGTTACGTACCCGCGCGCACCCGCCCGAATCAGCGCAATCACGTCCTCCGCCGCATCCGACACGCTCAGCGCCAAAAACACCGGCCGCGAAGGCTGGTTAGCCGTCGCGTTAATAACGGCGAGGCCACCGCCGTCGGGCATGTGGACGTCGAGAAGCACCACGTCCGGCGAGGTACGCGCAATGCCCTCCAGTGCTTCCGCGACGGTGCCCGCATCGCCCACAATCTCAATCTCCGGGGCCGCCGCCAACTCGGCGCGCACGCCCGCGCGGAAGACGGAATGATCATCAACCAAAAAGACCTTCACCATGCTCATAACGCTACCGCTAGCTCCACCTCGGTGCCCTCCCCCGGGGTCGAGGAAATCCGCACGCGCCCACCAGATCCCTCTACGCGCGCGCGAATACTGTCACGAATCCCGTGCCTATCAGCGGGAATAGCATCCACGTCGAAACCCACCCCGCGATCACGCACGAAGATACTCAGCTCGCCCGCCAACAACTCCGCGTAGACATCCACCGCGTCCACGCCCGCGTGCTTGCCGGCATTGACCATAGCCTCGCGCGCCGCCTGAATAAGCAACTTCGCGGACTCCGTCAGCTCCGCATCCTCACCCACCGTCACAGCGGATACCCGCATGTCGAAGAGGTCTTCCACCTCCCCGCACGCCGCTTCGAGGGCGCCGAAGCAGGTGGTGGGGGCGGCGGAGGGAGCGTCGAAAAGCCAGGCGCGCAGCTCGCGTTCTTGGGCGCGCGCCAAACGCGTCACCTCGCGCGAATCCCCCGCCCGCTTCTGAATCAGCGCCAGCGTCTGCAGTACCGAATCGTGCAGGCGGGCGGCAATCTCGGCGCGCTCCTCCGAGACCGCCTTGGCCGCCTGCTCCTGCGACAGCGAACGCCAGAGCTTCAGCACCAGCGGCACCACCAGCGCGCCAAAGCCCACCAGCGTCAGCGCCGTGGCCAGGATCGCCGAGCCGGATCCGCTCTCCCACGTCACCGCTGCCACCACGACGCCACCGATGACCAAGACGGCACCAGCCGCCACAGCAACCAGGCCCACCGGCGTGTTCAGCCCGCGGTCATACGCCAACCATGCCAGCACCGCACCGATGGCCACAACCGCCAACGGCACCGCCACGCTTAGCGACGCCCCCGAGACCCCCAACACACCCACCGCACTACCCGCCAGCGCCAGGAACACCAGCACGAGGGAGAGGGGGCTGCGGCGGGTGGAGGGGGCGTCGTCAAGCGCGGGCGTGAAGATCCACAGCCCGGCATAGGCCATCGCCCCCACCCCACCCAGCAGGGTCAACGCGGTCAAGGCGATGCGCGCGGAGAGCGCCGAAACCCCCAGATTCTGCGCCAACCCCGCTGCCACGCCGGCCACCACGCGGCCAGATTGGGGGCGTGACATCACGGGATAAGGCGCCGCGTTCTCGGCGGGGACATAGGGCGAAGTCATACTAGACATAGTCCCACGCACCACCCCTCCGGCACATCGGGGACAACCCTGAGGTCTAAAAATCAGGGCGATTACCGATACCGCCGCGAAGCCCCGCGCGGCACCATAAAAGTATGACGAAGAACAGCACTTTCAACCAGATGTGGACAACCCGCCCCGTCCGCCTTCCCAAAAAGCAGGGCGGCGACGCCCAGCTCGCCGGTGTCTGTGAAGGCATCGCGGTGCGCTATCAGCTCGATCCGACGATTGTGCGCGTGGCCTTCGTGGTCGCAGCACTCGCTTTCGGCGGGGGCATCGCCGCCTACCTCGCCGCGTGGGCGCTCATGCCGCGCTACGGATCGCCCTACTGCCCGCTCGATGCGGCCTTGGGCAAGGATGGCGTCAAGGAGGAGCAAGAGCTCGGTTGGATCCTAATTGTCGGCGTCCTTCTGACGTTTAGCTCCGGCCCACTGTTCCTCAGCGGGCAATTCCTCGCCGGCCTTCCGCCCGCTACACTGACCTTCGGCCTGCTGGCGCTGGCGTGGTACGCCCTTCACCAACGCGAGCCGCTACCCCCTAGCGGGCTGCTGGCCGCCGAGCAGCCGGTGCGCGAAGAGCCGGTCAACCTCAATTCTTATACCCCGGCGGACGGCCACCCTTTCCCATCAGGCCGCAGGACCCCGCCGTCCTGGGATCCACTCGGCGTAGTGCCCGATGCCTGGAACCTGCCGGAGCCGGGCCCGCGGGAGGAACCGAAAAAGAAGCGCGGCTCGCAGTGGGTTGAGGGGGCAATTGCTCTCGGTGCCGTGGGCGCCGCCCTGACGATTGCCTTCCTTGGAGTCACCTTCGTCTCCGAGGCCGACGAGTCCGGCTTCAGCGCCCGCTTCAACGTCGGTGAGCAAGACATCGCGCCCACCCATGAAGATGAACTCGAGGACTATTACGACCTGGGCATCGGCGAATCGACGGTGGACTTCAGCCAGCTCCACGACCTCACAACCAAGCACGACGTCACCGTCGACGCCGGCATCGGCGCCGTCGAGGTCATCCTCCCGAAGGACATCCCCGTCGCGCTGACCTGTGATGACGGCCTGGGTGAGAGCAACTGCACCGAACGCCAGGACCCTGACGCGCTGCTGAACATTCACATCGACGCTGGCATCGGCGAAGTCACCGTCACCGGCTAAACTGGCCACCCATGATTCACTTCGGCAACGACTACCATCGCTCCGCCCACCCCCGCGTCCTTGATGCCATCGCAGGGGCGGGCGGGGCTTATACCGGTTATGGCGCCGACGAGCTCTGTGCCACGGCCGCTGAGCGCATCCGCACTGCCTGCCAGGCGCCGAACGCCGAGGTGCATTTCATGGTCGGTGGCACGCAGGCCAACGCCACGATCATCGCCCATCGCCTGCGCCCCTGGGAGGGCGTTATCGCGGCGGATAGCGGGCACATCGCCACCCATGAGACGGGCGCCATCGAGCACACCGGGCACAAGGTCATCACGCTGCCGAACCAGCTGGGAAAGATCACCGCCGCGCAGGTTCGCGCGTGCGTGGAGGAATACCGCGCCTCCGGGGTGGAGGAACACATGCCAGAACCCGCACTGGTCTACATCACGCAGCCCACCGAGTTCGGCACCGCCTACTCCCGCGCCGAACTCGTGGCCCTGCGCGAGGTCTGCGATGAGTACGAGCTGGGCCTGTTTGTCGACGGCGCCCGCCTCGGCTATGGCCTCTCCGCCTCAGATATCACGCTGCCGGACCTGGCCGCGCTTGTCGACGTCTTCACCATCGGCGGCACCAAATGCGGCGCCCTCTTCGGCGAGGCCATCGTCTTCCCTGCGGGCGCGCCGCGTTTTCGCAATGCAATGAAGCAAAACGGCGGCCTGCTGGCCAAGGGCTGGTTGCTCGGCGCGCAATTCGCCGCGCTCTTCAGCGCCCCCGCTCCTGAATCCGCCGATGTGCTCCCCGGAACCAACGCTTCCTACGCAGACGCTAGCGCAACTACCCCAGACGCTAAGGCACATAGCGCAGCAGCAACCACCCTCTACGAACACATCTGCGCCCGCGCCAACGCCCAGGCCCAGCGCATCGCCGAGGCATTCCGCGCCGCAGGCATCGACATGCTCTTTGACTCCCCTACCAACCAGCAATTCGCGCTGTTGACACGCGAACAGGAAGAGAAGCTCGCGCAGGACTTCGTGTGCCAGTTCTTCGAAGAACACGAAGGCCTGCGCGTGGTGCGGTTCTGTACGGCGTGGTCGACGGAGGAGGGGGACGTCGATAAGCTCTGCTCTGCGATTTCTGCGCTCAAGTAGCGAGGTTCCCCAACCTGGTTTAGGCTGTGAGCTATGCAACTGGGGGGTTACATTCAAGCACTAGCGCGCGGGCTCGACGTGGTCGAGCAATGCGCCGGTGTCACGCGCGCGCAGCTAATTGAGATGGGTGCGCGGCCGGATTTCGCGGAGAAGCTCCTGGGGCTGCACGCGGTGTATTTCGGGGACACGATGTTCCGCTCCCGGCAGCGCAAAGCGCGCCGCACGGGCCACGACGTGTTCACGCTCCTCGATATCGAGCGCTATTGTTCCAAGCTCAAGGCCCGCAAGGCGTGGGAGCTGCGCCAACTGCTGGCCGCTACCCCGCGGGAGAAAATCCCCATGGTGGCGAAGGCAAAACTCAAAGAGTGGCACCCGCCCAAGGACCCCGCCCCAGGCGTGCGGGTGACGCGGCGCGCGGGCCGCAACCACACGCTGAGCATTACGGATTCCTCGCTCAACATCTCGAAGCTGCTGGCCGTGTTGAAGACCACCGACAAGGACTTGCTCACCGCGGCGCATACCGTGTTCCGCGGCGGGGGCGGCTCGGGCCAGAAGCTGCAGTCCAACGTCATCGTGCGCTTGGATGAGCTGGACCGCATCGTGGATGGCGATGGTGAGGAGATTGAGCTGCAGTTGACCAATGGGGCGACGATGACCGGTGCGGAGTTCGTGCGCGAAAAGCTTGCCGACGTCGGCCTCATCACCCTCGTCCACCCCCACCACGGCCCCGTGAACCTCTACATGGCGAGCCGTTTCGCCAACATCAAGCAGCGCCTCGCACTGTCTGCAGAGCACCCGACGTGCGCCTGGCCCGGGTGCAACGCGCCTGCCGACGACTCGCAGATTCATCACCTCACCCGCTTCCAAGATGGCGGGCCGACAAACATGGCCAATATGGTGCCGCTGTGCGCGTATCACAACGCGGTCAACGACGATGATCCGGAAAAGCCCACCGGCCGCGGGCACCTCGACCGCATCGATGGCCGCGTGTACTACCTGCCGCCGTGGGCCGGCCCGCCGATTCCCATCGAAAGCCCGGCCCACCCGCCGCGTTCCGCGCCGGGGCGAGCACCAGGCACTGCTCGCGCATCCTCAGATCCGCCAACATCCGGCCCGCCTGATCCGCGTTCCGGTCCGGCTGACGGCTCCAGCCCTGGGGCGCCGCCGCATAACTCCGGCGAACCTCCGGACCCGCCACCGAGTTCATGAGTTCAACTACTTCGCCCAAGTCCCCAGGTCGAAGTCCAACCGGTCGCCGGATCAAACGGATCGATGGGTCGTAGGACGCCGGCTCACCGGCCTGCGACGCCTTAGCAACAAACAGCCGCTCTAGCCAGCCGCCCGCTGAGAATTTTCGCTCGGCGTGCGGCTACTCGCGCGCGCGTTATAGAAGTACGCGTCCTAGCGCCGTGCGTACTAACACCGTCGATATAGCAACGTGCAGACTGGTGACGAGCACGCTAACAGCATGCGTGTTAACCGTACGGTGCCGGCTGACGCCTGCGGCTGCGGTGGGTGCGCAGGAGCTTCTGCTCCATTCCGCGGAGCTGAGTGCCGGGGACCGAAAACGGGGAACGCGGCCGCGCCCTGTTGATTCAAGGCACGGCCGCGCTACGCAGCGTCTGGGAGTTTGCTTCGCTTTACTCCCACTCAATGGTTCCCGGCGGCTTCGACGTCACGTCGAGCACTACTCGGTTAACTTCCTTGACCTCGTTGGTGATACGGGTAGAAATCTTCTCCAGCACGTCATAGGGCAGGCGCGTCCAGTCCGCGGTCATGGCGTCCTCAGAGGACACCGGGCGCAGGACGATCGGGTGGCCGTAGGTGCGGCCATCGCCTTGGACGCCGACGGAGCGGACGTCGGCAAGCAGCACCACCGGGCACTGCCAAATCTCGCCGTCCAGACCAGCGTTGGTCAGCTCGGTACGCGCGATGAGGTCCGCCTGGCGCAGCGTCTCAAGGCGCTCCTCGGTGACCTCGCCAATGATGCGGATACCCAGGCCCGGGCCCGGGAAAGGCTGGCGCGCCACGATTTCCTCCGGCAGGCCCAACTCGCGGCCAACCGCGCGCACCTCATCCTTAAAGAGCAGGCGCAGCGGCTCGACGAGTTCGAACTCGACATCGTCAGGCAGGCCGCCCACGTTGTGGTGGGACTTAATGTTCGCGGTACCGTCACCGCCGCCGGACTCCACGACGTCCGGGTACAGCGTGCCCTGCACCAGGAACGCGGCGTCCTGGCCGTCCAACGCCTGGTCGACGGCGCGTTCGAAGGAACGGATGAACTCCGCGCCGATGGCCTTACGCTTGGCCTCCGGCTCGGTCACACCGGCCAGCTTGTTGAGGAAGGCCTCGCGCTCATCCACGGTGATGAGCTTGGCGCCAGTCGACGCCACGAAGTCCTTCTCCACCTGCTCACGCTCACCCGCGCGCAGCAGGCCGTGGTCGACGAAGACACAGGTCAAACGGTCACCGATTGCGCGCTGCACCAGCGCGGCAGCTACTGCGGAATCCACGCCACCGGACAGGCCACAGATAGCGCGGCCTTCCTCGCCGATCTGCTCGCGCACATCGTTGATGAGCTGCTCCGCAATGTTCTCCGCGGTCCAGTTCTGCTCCAAACCTGCGACCTCCGTCAGGAAGCGCGTGAGCACCTCTTGGCCGTGCGGCGAGTGGAGAACTTCCGGGTGGTACTGCACGCCGGCCATCTTCTTGGACAGGCACTCGAAGGCTGCCACGGGAGCGCCCTCGGAAGAGGCGGTGACCTCAAAGCCCTCCGGGGCTTCAGAAACCGAATCGCCGTGGGACATCCACACCTTGTGCGTGTCCTCGAGGCCCTTGTGGAGCACACCGCCGGACACGGTCATGTCCGTGCGGCCGTACTCGCGGGCACCCGTGGAGGCCACGGTGCCGCCCAGGGCTTGGGTCATGGACTGGAAGCCGTAGCAGATACCAAAGACCGGGATGCCGAGCTCGAGCAGCTCCGGCTTCAGTGCGGGGGCGCCGTCCGCGTATACGGAGGACGGGCCACCGGAGAGGATCAGCGCGGCCGGGTTCTTGGCCTTGATGTCCTCCGCGGAGGCGGAATTGGGGACAACCTCGGAGTAGATGTTGGCCTCACGCACGCGCCGGGCGATGAGCTGCGCGTACTGGGCGCCAAAATCCACCACGAGGACAGGACGCGGGGTTGTATTTGGGTTAGTCACGGTCATCAGTTTAACGCAAGAACCCACACCCTAGACCGCAGGGAGTGGCCCAAAATCTTTAGCGGTGGCAGCCGCCTTGCTCAACGCTGCCCGAAACGCCCGCAAGGCTGGGTGTCCCTCGCGCCCGGCGCGCACCGCAGTGTAGAGCGTGCGGGTGGGATTACCAGGCAAGGAAACCACGCGCACGCCCTCAATTTCGTCGAGGAAAAGGTCCGAGATCACCGCCACCGCATGCCCGGTGCGCACCAGGTGCGCATGTAGAAAGGGGTCCGGGGTTTCATAGAGCACGCTGGGGTTAAAACCATGCCGGCGGCACAGCCGGTGAACGAAGCGCCCCACTAAAAACTCCTCCGGGTCCATGGCAAAGGGGATTTCCTCGTCATGCGCTGCAAAATCCTCTAAGCGCAACTCGCTCCAGGGGCCGGTGAGTGGGGTGATGAGGCGGAGGGGTCGTCGAGAAGCAGCTCCCGGTGGGTGTGCTCATCCGTGGCAGGCATGTCCGACTCATACTCCTCGCCCAGGATGAGGTCCACCTCCCGGCGCGCCAGCAGCTCCATCGCGCCTTCGGCTTCGCGCTGGATGATCTGCACGCGCAGGTCTGGGTACTCCCGGGCCAGCTCCGTGAGCGCCCGCGGGACCAGCGAGGACATGATGGTTTGAAAGGTCGTGACCTTAATCGTGCCGCGCACCGCGTTCGTCGATGCCACGACCTGTGACTCTGCCTCATCCGCCAACGCGAGCATCCGCTCCGCGTAGGAGGCAAGGATTTCTCCCTGCTCCGTCAACCGCACGCGCCTACCAACCTTTTCGTACAGCGCAACACCGACATCCTTTTCACACTGCGCCAGTTGTTGGGAGATGGCCGAGTGCGTATAGCGCAGCGATTCCGCCACCGCGGTGACGGTGCCGAGGCGTTGCAACTCGTAGAGAATGCGGAGGCGGTGCAGATCCAACATGACAGAATCCCTAACAGGTACGTGTTAAAAACTGTAGATAGACTAACAGTTCTTCCCACCCCACAATGGACTGCATGACCAATCCGTTTGCCGTTCTGTGTGTCATCGGCTCGTGTATTTCCCTCCAGCTCGGAGCCAGCCTCGCCATCCAGATTTTCCCCACCGGCGGGCCCTGGGGCACTGCCTCGCTACGCTTGCTCTTCGCCGCTGTGATTCTGCTCCTCATCGCGCGCCCGCGCGTGCGCGAGTGGAGCCGCGAGGAAGTGGATCTCCGCCACCATTTTCGGCCTCACGCTGGGCCTCATGAATGGCTTTTTCTATGCCGGCATCGAGCTCGTCGCGCTGGGCCCGGCGGTCACCATCGAGTTCCTCGGCCCGCTGCTGCTGGCGGCGTGTCTCTCCCGCTCGCTTCGCGACGCCACCTGCGTCGTCCTCGCTCTCATCGGCATGGGCCTGCTGGGGTTGGACTCCTTCAACGGAGACCCTCTCGACCTGCGAGGCGTGTTCTTCTTGCTGTGCGCGGGTGCGATGTGGGCCGCCTATATCCTGGCTAGCAAGAAGGCCGGTGCGCTCTTTAGCGGACAAGACGGTTTGGCCGTGGCTTTCCTCATCGGTGGCCTCGTGCTCCTGCCCGTCGGCGGGCGCGGCGCGGTGGCTTTGGCCAGCGACCCAAACCTCCTAATGCTCGCCCTAGGCACGGGCGTGCTGGCCTCGCTCATCCCCTATTCGTTGGAGTTCATTGCGCTGCGCAGGCTCGCCCCCAACGTCTTTTCCATCCTGATCGCCCTGGAGCCCGTCTTCGCCGCGCTCTTTGGCTGGCTCTTGCTCTCCCAGAACGTATCTCAGCTCAAGCTCGCGGCCATCGGGCTGGTCGTGGTGGCCTCGGTGTTGCAAACCATGGTGCCGGCGCGCGGGCGCGTGGTTTTCCGCAAGGTAGCGCTGCGCCCACGCCGCCTAAAGAAGCCCCAGCTGCCGTGGCGCCCGAAATCGCGCGCCAGCGACTCTAACGCTACGGCCACTGAGGCCAGCGCCACGGCCACTGGAGCGGTGACATAAACTCCGCCCCGAGCTTTGTTGAGCGGAGCAGCGTTACAACGGGCGGGCTAGCGAACGGCCAAGCCCACCTTCTGGAAGGACTTCAGGTCCGTGTAGCCGCACTTGGCCATAGCGCGCTTGAGCCCACCGACCAAGTTCAACTCACCCAGCGGCTCGTTGGACGGGCCGTGGAGCACGACTTCAAGGGAGGTCGCTGAAGCGTCCTCGGCGGTGCCAGAAGCGTCAGCGCCGGAAGCGTCGGTACCGAGGAGGGCGCCAGCCACGCCAACCGGCTCGATGATGCCGCGCGGGAAACGCGGGTGGCCGGCCGTGGACGGCCAGTACCAGCCCTTGCCGCCGGCCTCCGCCGCGCGGGCCAGGACCGGACCCAGAACGACACCATCGGCACCACAAGCAATGGCCTTGGCGATGTCTGCAGAGGTGAAGATGTCGCCGTCGGCAAGCACGTGCACGTAGCGGCCCCCAGTCTCATCCAGGTAATCGCGGCGTGCGGCCGCAACATCCGCGATGGTCGTCGCCATGGGGATATCAATGCCGACGGTCTCCGGGTTGGTGTTCACACCGGAGCCGACGATGATGCCAGCCGCGCCCGCGCGCATGAGGTGCAGGGCCGTGGTGTAATCCGCCACGCCGCCGGCAATCACCGGGGTATCCAGCGAACCGATGAACTCCTTCAAGTTGAGCGGCTCGCCACCGGTCTGCACGTGCTCAGCGGAGATCAAAGTGCCGTGGATGAACAGCAACTCTGCGCCGGCCTTAATAACCACGGGTGCCAGCTCGCGGGCGTGCTGCGGGGAGACACGCACGGCCACGGTCACGCCGGAATCGCGCACCTGCGCGATGCGCTCGGCCAGCAGCTCTTCGTTCAAGGGCGCTGCGTGCAGCTCCTGCAGCGTCGACAGGTCACCGTAGTTCTCCGTCACGCGGGCAATCGCGCCCTCCAGATCCTCGTGGCGGCCCCACAGGCCTTCCGCGTTGATAACGCCCAGGCCGCCCTGCTTGCCCATCTCGATAACAAACTCGGGGGTGGCCAGCGCATCGGTCGGCGCCGAGACAAACGGGACCTCGAAGGTGTACGCATCGATGTGCCATGAGGTGTCCACGTCCTTGGAGGAACGGGTGCGGCGAGTCGGCACCAGGGAGATCTGGTTCAGGTCATAGGTGCGGCGAGCCTCACGGCCCACGCCGATTTCTACGTAATCGCGCATGATTAGTCCTTAGCGGTAGTTCGGAGCTTCGACGATCTGCTGAAGGTGGTGCGGGTGAGACTCCTTGAGGCCCGCGGCGGTGATCTGGACAAACTGCTTGGTCTTGAGCTCGGCCAGGGTGGCGGAGCCGGTGTAGCCCATGGAGGCGCGCAGGCCGCCGACAATCTGGTGCACGATGGCATCGATGTCACCGCGGAATGGCACGCGGCCCTCCACGCCTTCCGGCACCAGCTTGTCCTCGCTCTTGACGTCAGCCTGGAAGTAGCGGTCCTTGGAATAGGAGCGCTTCTCCCCCGTCAGACCGCGGCCCTGCATGGCGCCCATGGAGCCCATGCCGCGGTAGCGCTTGTACTGCTTGCCCTGGACCACGACGATATCGCCCGGCGCCTCCGTGGTGCCGGCCAGCATCGAGCCCAGCATGACGGTATCGGCGCCGGCAGCCAGCGCCTTGGCAATGTCACCGGAGTACTGCATACCGCCGTCACCGATAACCGGAACGCCCGCCGGGCCGGCCACCGCAGCGGCCTCCATGATGGCGGTGATCTGCGGGGCACCCACGCCCGCCACCACACGCGTGGTGCAGATGGAGCCCGGGCCAATGCCAACCTTGATGGCGTCGGCACCAGCCTCAATCATGTCGCGCGCCGCAGCACGAGTGGCCAGGTTGCCGCCGACGACGTCAACGCGGTCGCCGAAGTCCTTCTGCACGCGGGAGACCATCTCCAGCACGCGGTTGTTGTGGGCGTGGGCGGAGTCGACGACGAGGACGTCCACGCCGGCGTCGACAAGCTGGCCTGCGCGCTGGTAGGACTCCTCACCGGTACCGATGCCCGCCGCCACGAGCAGGCGCCCGGAAGCATCCTTGGAGGCGTTGGGGAACTGCTCAGTCTTGACAAAGTCCTTGACGGTGATGAGGCCGACGAGCTTGTTCTCATCGTTGACGATGGGCAGCTTCTCCACCTTGTTGGCGGACAGCAGCTCCAGCGCCTCCTCCTTGCTGACGCCCTCCTTGGCCACGACGAGCGGCATCGGCGTCATAATCTCGGAGACCTTGCGGGAGAAATCCGGCTCGAAGCGCATGTCACGGTTGGTGCAGATACCCACGAGGGTGCCCTGCTTATCGACGACCGGCAGGCCCGAAATCCGGAACCGCGCGCACAGCGTATCGACTTCATCGATGGTCATCTCCGGGGAAGCCGTGACCGGGTCGGTCACCATGCCGGACTCGGAGCGCTTGACAATCTCTACCTGCTGGGCCTGATCCTCAACTGACAGGTTGCGGTGCAGGACACCGATGCCGCCCTGGCGCGCCATGCCGATGGCCATGCGGGCCTCGGTCACCGTGTCCATCGCGGCGGAAGCCAGGGGCACGCCGAGGCGAATGTTGCGCGTAAACTGCGCCGAGGTATCCACCTCGGAGGGAACGACGTTGGATTCTGCCGGAAGCAGCAGGACATCATCAAAGGTAAGGCCGTAGAGTGCAATCTTGTCGGGGTTGTCTCCGCCGGTGTGGACGTGGCTCATGAGGGTGGGGCTCTCCTAAACTGACCAGATAGTTTTATGCGGTAGCCCTCACTGTAGTGCGTGGACGCCCCGTAGTGGTAGCCGTGGGTAGAGGAATAGGTATCTATAGGGAATTGCCATGCGCGCACGGAGTCAATAGGCTCGCAGGCGTGAACTTTTTCGCCAACATGCCCCGCGATCCTTTCGCGGACGACCCCAACGACCCAGCTTCCTTCCTCGAGGAGGATGATCACGTCGAGCCGCTGTCCGAGGAGGACCGTCTCGCCGTCATCCACGATCTGGCCATGGTCCAAGAGTTTGCGCGCGTGCTAAGCCCGCGCGGCATCGATGGCATCTTCTTTTTCTGCGAGGACTGCGAGGAGAACCACTTTTACGAGTGGGACATCATGGCCTCCAACATGCAGGCCACGCTGGCAGGCCAGCTAGCCCCCGTGCACGAGCCGGGCGCGGAGCCGGACCCGATGCGCTACGTCCCTTGGGATTATGCGGTGGGTTATCTCGACGGCATGGATTCGCGCTACTAGCTGCGGTCAGCGCGGTAGAACTACCGCGCGTTAAACGGAAAGAACCTCTTCCCTCCTGTTGCGGGGGAAGAGGTTCTTTGTGGTTTTATTGCTGGAATTGCGCCGGCGGGAGCTGGCCATTATCCGTGGCGCCATCCGAAGCTCCGTCGGAGTTGTCGCCTTGCGGAGGTGTTGCCTGATCGCCGCCCTGCTGGCCTGGCTCCGGCTGGTTCTGCTCCGGTGGGCTCAGCGGGTTGCCCGCCGAAACCGTGCGGGTCACCACGACGGTGGAAACCGCAGTCTCTGTCTGCGTTACGGTTTCCGGCTCCGGCGGCTGCTGCTCCTCCACTGGGGCAGGCTTCTCCACGGTCTGCGTCTGCGTCACCGTGGCGCTGGGCTGCTGCTTCGTGGTACGAGGGGCCTCTGCCTCACGTTCCCGCTTAGCCTGGTCCACCATCTTCCGGGCTTCTTCAAGCAACTGGCGGGTGCCATCCATGTCGCCTTGGGCGGAACGCTTCTCCATCTCATCGAGCGTTCCGGCAAGCTCCACTACGGACACATCGTGCTCGTCCGCGCCGAAGAGCGACTGGTTCACTCCGTAAAGCGGAGATCCCGGGCCGGCGTTGACGACCACAGCGCCGGTACCTGCGATGAGCAGCGTAGCTGCGGCCGCCCCGATGAGTCCGTGCATGAAAGGCTTGCTTCGACGGCGGCGTGCCGCGCCGAGGGAAATGATCTCCGGCTCTTCCTCCGCGCCCTCAATGAGAGGGGCCGGAGGCATCTGCTTTTCGACGTCCCCGCGCAGCTCCAGCAGAAGCCCCGCCAGTTCATCACCGCCATCGGAGGGATCTGTTCCTTCGGAGAGAGTAGTGAGGAATGCATCATCATCAACCAAGGGCTGCAGCTGCTCAGCGACACCCTGCTGAGGCTCGTCCTTCTTTGCCATGATGACCTCCCTTCCTTATTAGAGAATTATTAGTTTGTCGGTGCCAAGTGCCGATGGCTCACTGCTAGCTCTGGGCTAGCCCAATTACTGGTTCACTCTGCTGGTTCACATTGTTGGTTCACTGCGTCTCGTGCGAATCGAGGGATTTGCGCAATTGCGCGAGTGCACGATGCTGCGCCACGCGGACTGCGCCAGGGGTGGACTCCACAATTTCCGCGGTCTCCTCTGCCGACAGCCCCACGAACACACGCAAGATGATAATGTCCCGGGCCTTGTCACTTAACGTATCGAGCATGGCCCGCACTCTGTTACTACCGTCCACGGCAAGGGCGGATTCTTCGGGGGTAGCGTCCTGAGCAGCATCCTCCGGAAGGTCTTCCGTGGGGTGAGTGTGGTCGCGGCTCAGGGCGCGGTGGGCATCGGTCACCTTGTGAGCAGCAATGCCATAGACGTAGGCCATAAACGGGCGGCCCTTATCTTTGTACGTGCCAATAGACGTCGCCACCGCCAAACAGATCTCCTGCGCCACGTCCTCCGCCGTGGGCTGGCGGTGGCCGCCGATGCGCGCGCGACAATAGCGCAGGACCTGCGGGTGAATGATCCGCATGATGCGCTGGAGGGCGCGGCGGCTACCGTCGACGGCCAGCGGAACGAGGTCCGCTAATTCCTTATCGCTGTCGCGCTTCGCCGCCGTTGAGGAGCCGCTCGCGTCTGTAGCCTGAGTAGCCACTGCCATCCTTGCCGTTCTGCTTTTGCTCTTCTGCTTAATGCATTACTTCATATTCTGTATGAACATCATGGCATAACCTTTTGGCGAAACCCCAAAACGACGGGTCTCATCCCCAGCTTTGACCCCACTAGAAAAAGTTCATACACCGTTCATCTTAGCCTTAAGCGCAGGTCACAGGGGCTCCAGTTGAGGAGTTTCAGCCAGTTATACCTGCATGTCAGCATTGCGTAACGCGCTGTTTACCCAAGGGGGACACACTTCAATCTCGTCTCACTTCGCCTCGGCGTTCACGGGGGCGTGCCCGCAACGCGCCCCGCGCCTGGGCACTCTATCTTTGGCAAAGGAGAATCGAACGTGTCTCAGTCCTTCCTGCTCCCCGGGCCGAATACGGACTTTTGGGATTGGCAGCTTCATGGCGCATGCCGTGGAGAAAACTCTGACGTGTTCTATCACCCGGACGGCGAGCGCGGACGCGCCCGCGCCCAGCGCGAGAACCGCGCCAAGGCTATTTGCAGCACCTGCCCGGTCATCGAGATGTGCCGCGAACACGCTCTCGCCTCCGGCGAGCCCTACGGCGTGTGGGGCGGCATGAGCGAGTCGGAGCGCGTCGTCGCCCTGCGTTCTCGTCGCACCCACGCGGCCGTCGGCGCCTAGTCCGCTTCTGCCAGCTCCCAGCCTTGGGGTCGGACGGCAAACCACCACCTCTATTGGCTGGACGCGACAAGGCTGCTCTCCCCACTGGATGAGCCCGCCGTGGGCCGTCGCGCAGCGGGCCTTTTGCGAAGTTTCTTTAAGTAGCATCACGCCCCTCCCCCACCTGCACTGATATCCAACAGCCAGCACGGGCAAGGGGCAGCGGGTGAAAGACGCCAGTTTTTACAGCGCCTGCGCTAGGTAGCGGGCGGTCAGCGTGTCCTTGTCGAGGAACTCGCGCGGCGAGCAGGCCGCCACAACCTCGCCGCCGGCTGAGCCCGCGCCGGGACCGAGATCAATGATGTGGTCGGCGTGCGCCAGGACGGCGCGGTGGTGTTCGACGCAGATGAGGGTGAGATGGTCGTCGACAAGCGTGTCAAAGAGGCGCAGCAAGGTGTCGATATCTTTCTGATGCAGGCCCACCGTCGGCTCATCGAGCACGATGATATCCGCAGTCGCCTTCCGGTCACACAGCCGCACCGCCAGCTTCAGCCGCTGGCGCTCGCCGCCAGAGAGCGTCGAGAGCGGCTGCCCCAGCGTCAGGTAGCCCAGCCCCACGGCAACGAGCTGCTCGCACACGCGCTTCGCAGCAGTAACTTTGGCCTCGCGGCAAAACTCCACGGCCTCAACCGTGGGAAGCGCGAGTACCTCCGCGATGTTCTTGCCCGCCAGCTCGTAGCCCAAAACGTCGGCAGCAAAGCGGCGGCCCTCGCACACCTCGCAGGGCACATCCGCGCTGTCCATCACACCGAACTCCACGGTCACCACGCCAGCGCCGGAACAGGCCGGGCACGCGCCCTCCGAGTTGAAAGAGAACATTCCCGGCGTGGCCCCATCGTTGGCCTTGGCGAAGGCCTTGCGCAGCGCGTCCATCGCACCTGTGTAGGTGGCCGGGTTCGAGCGCCGCGAGCCAGACAACGAAGACTGGTCGACAACGAGGATGCGGTCGTCGTCCGGCAGGCATTCCCTCAGCGATGACTTTCCGGATCCCGCAACGCCCGAAATGACCGTGAGCACGCCCAATGGAATATCCACGTCGACGCCCTTGAGATTGTTATGGGACGCCCCACGGATTTCCAGCGCTCCGGTGGGCTCGCGTACCTCCTCCTTCAACGCCACCTTCCCGCTGACGGACGGTGCAGCACCGACAGAAAGGATCTCGCCACCTTCCACACCGGCGCCGGGGCCAAGCTCGACGACGCAATCCGCAATCGCCATCGTCTCCGGGTTGTGCTCCACCACGAGCACGGTGTTTCCCTTATCGCGCAGCTGCAGGAGCAGCTCGTTCATCCGCGTGACGTCATGCGGGTGTAGGCCAGCGGTCGGCTCATCAAAGACATAGGTGACGTCCGTGAGCGCCGACCCGATGTGCCGCACCATGCGCGTGCGCTGCGCTTCGCCACCGCTCAGCGTTCCCGTCGGGCGCGCCAGCGTCAGGTAGCCCAGCCCCAAATCCAGGGCGGCCTCCAACCCACGCAGCGGGGCCACGGCAAGCGGTGAGTTGATGGTGCGGAGCCATGCGGAGGCGTCGGCAAGCTCCATGGCGCAGACATCCGCGATGGAGACGCCGTTGAGGTAGGACTCGCGCGCGTGCTGCGCCAAGCGCGTGCCGTGGCACTCCGGGCAGTCGACGAAAACCACCGCGCGCTCGACAAAGGCCCGCATGTGCTTTTGCAGGGACTCCACGGGCTTGCTCAGCACGTTGGTTTTCAGGCGCGTGACCAGCCCCATGTAGCTCATGTTGACGCCACCGACCTTGACTTTGGTCTCGGTTTCGTACAGGTCGCGCTTCTGTTCCGCACTAAAGTCCTTGACAGGTACATCCGCCGGGTACAGCCCGGACTCGGCGTAGGCGCGCCACATCCACGAGCCCACCTTCATGCCGGGGTACATGATGGCGCCGTCGTTCAACGCCAGAGTCTCATCAACGAGCTGGCGCTTGTCGACGTCCCCCACTTCCCCCCTTCCCTCACACCTCGGGCACATGCCGCCGGTGCGCTCGAAGCGGCGGACTTCCTTCACACCGTTGACCTCGATGGCGCCCTGCCCGGAGGCGGAGGGCACGTTGAAGGAATAGGCCGCGGGGCCGCCGGCGCGGGGCTCGGCTAGGCGTGAGAAGAGCACGCGAAGGTGCCCGGTGATGTCGGTGGCGGTACCGAACGTCGAGCGCGCGGAAGCCGCCATGGGCTCCTGGCCCACGACGATGGCTGCGGTGAGCCCTTCCAAGCGGTCCACGTCGGGGCGGGGTGGGGCCTGCATGAAGCCCTGCACGAAGCCGGGATAGGTCTCGTTGATGAGACGCTGCGGTTCAGCCGCAACGGTATCGAAGACCAGCGAGGTCTTGCCGGAACCAGACACGCCGGTGAAGACGGTGAGCTTGCGCTTAGGGATGCGCACGTCCACGTTCTTGAGGTTGTTTTCGCGGGCGCCGGTGACGGTGATGAATTCTTGTTCCACGGCTCAGCAGTCTAGTACCGGGGCGGAGATTCCCGCCCCCACGGCGAAGGCCCGCCGCCCCGCAAAAATGCGGGTTAGCGGGCCTTCCTTACGGCAATGTGGGAACCCTTGTGGCTACGCGGGAACCCTTGTGGTTGTGCGGGAAACGAATGTTTCCCGCACGCACGGTTTAGTGCGCGTGCGAGTGCGCGTGCGCAGCCTGTGCCGGCTCTTCCTCGGCGGGCTTCTCCACAACGGAAGCCTCGGTGGTGAGCACCATGCGGGCCACGGAGGCGGCGTTAACCACGGCGGAGTGGGTGACCTTCACCGGGTCGATGATGCCCTGCTCGAGCAGGTTGCCGTACTCCAGGGTGGCAGCGTTGAAGCCCTCGCCGTTGGCCTTCTCGGCAACGTGGGCGACCACGACGGATCCGTCCAGGCCTGCGTTTTCGGCGATCCAGTAGGCCGGGCGGGTCAGCGCGCGGGCCACGGCCAGCACACCGATCTTGGCCTCGCCCTCGAAGCCCTCGGCGAAAGCCTCGAGCTCCTGGGAGATCTGGACCAGCGCAGAGCCGCCGCCAGCAATGACGCCCTCTTCAACGGCCGCGCGGGCGGCGTTGATGGCGTCCTCGACGCGCAGCTTGCGCTCGTTGACCTCGGTCTCGGTAGCGGCGCCAACGCGGATGACGGCAACGCCACCGGACAGCTTGGCCAGACGCTCCTCGAGCTTCTCCTTATCCCAGGTGGAATCGGTGCGCTCGATCTCGCGGCGCAGCTGCTCGCGGCGCTCCTCGACAGCCTCAGCGGTACCTGCACCATCCACAATCACGGTGTCCTCCTTGGACACGGTGACGCGGCGGGCAGAACCCAGCACCTCCGGGCCGACCTCCTTGAGGTTGATGCCAACCTCAGGGTCGACGACGGTAGCGCCGGTTACAACAGCCAAGTCATCCATGAAGCCCTTGCGGCGCTCGCCGAAGTACGGGGACTTCACGGCGGCGACCTTGAGGACCTTGCGGATGGAGTTCACCACGAGCGCCTGCAGCGGCTCGCCCTCGATGTCTTCAGCGATGATGAGGGTCGGGCGCGAGGACTCCGCGATCTTCTCCAGCAGCGGCAGGAAGTCCGGCAGGGAGGAGATCTTGTTGCGGACGAGGAGAATTGCGGCGTCGTCAAGCACGGCGTTGTAGGTCTCCTCTTCCGTCGCGAAGTACGGGGAGAGGTAGCCCTTGTCGAAGGAAATGCCCTCGGTGACGTCCACGGTGGACTCGATGGTCTGGGACTCCTCGACGGTCACGACGCCGTCCTTGCCCACCTTGTCCATGGCGCCAGCAACCATCTCGCCGACCTCCGCATCGCGGGAGGAAACGGTGGCAACCTGGGAGACCTCCGCGGAGGAGTTCACCGGGGTAGCGCGCTTCTTGAGCTCCTCGACGACCTTCTCAGCCGCCGCTTCGATGCCCTTGTTCAGCTCGATGGGGTTAGCGCCGGCTGCCACGTTGCGCAGGCCTTCGAAGACGAGAGCCTGGGCCAGCAAGGTGGCGGTAGTCGTACCGTCACCGGCGATGTCGTTGGTCTTGACGGCCACGGACTTCACCAGCTGGGCGCCGAGGTTCTCAAAAGGATCGTCGAGGTCAATGTCGCGGGCGATGGTGACGCCGTCGTTGGTGACGGTCGGGCCACCGAAAGCCTTGGACAGCACGACGTTGCGGCCGCGCGGGCCGAGGGTGACCTTGACGGCGTCGGCAAGCGTGTCTACGCCGCGCTGGATGCCCTCGCGGGCCTCCTGGTCAAATGCAATCAGTTTTGGCATAGGGTTAATCGCCTACTTTTACTTCTCGATGACAGCGAGCAGGTCACGAGCGGACAGCAGGAGGTACTCCTGGCCGTCGTACTTCAGCTCGGTGCCGCCGTACTTGGAGAAGATGACGGTGTCGCCCTCGTTGACGCCAACCGGGACAACCTCGCCCTTATCGTTGGTGCGGCCCGGGCCGACAGCGACGACGGTGGCCTCCTGCGGCTTCTCCTTCGCGGAGTCCGGGATAACCAGGCCGGATGCAGTGGTGGTCTCAGCTTCAACGATCTGAACAAGGACCTTGTCCTCCAGCGGCTTAATGTTTGCCATGATGATTTCCTCCAAAGTGTTCCTAGTGCGCGTCCACGTGGACGCGCGCGTGCCGGTTGTGGGTGTCCAGCACAGCCGTCGTCGCGGGTGAACAACTGTGGGTCAAAACAACCTGCCTAGCACTCTACCCGCGCGACTGCTAGCCCTCAACGTTGTGGGCCGCTAACCCGTTCGCCCTCCGCGAACGACGCGGCTCGGGTGTGTACAAAGCCGGCCAACGCCAGCTTGACGACGCCCAGGGCAATAAACATTGCGCCGAATATTACGGCGAAGGACGGCCACCACAACTCCTCTACCAGCGTTCGACCGAAGGAAGCCTGTGGGGTGAGCAGGTGCTGGAGGGGCAGGAGCGTCGCCAAACACAGCGCCCAGACCACGCCGGCCGCAGTCAGGGTGAGGCACGCCGCCTCCCCCACTTGCACGCGCGCCCAGGCTGAGGGGGCGGCGCCCGCCAAGGTGAGGCCACGAATATCGGCCGCGATGCGCCCGTGCATAAGCAGCGAGGTAAGCACGGCGCCCACGATGCTGGGTGCAAAGACAGGACCTAAAAGGGCAACAAAGACTTGCCAGGAGGACAGGGAGCCGCCGGTGCCGACGTCGTTCCCGAAGCGCAGGCCCGAACCGACGGCGACGATAAGACCTGCGACGAGCACCCACGGCACGATGTGCGGGGTGGAAAAGCTCCGGCGCACGCGTACGTTGTTCCCGGCGATGCCGACAGCGCGGGTCCATTGATCGATGCCGGGCATGAGCCAGGGCAAGAAGAGTGCAACGAGGATGACTAAGCCCATCTCGGCCGAGAGGAGGTCGCCGGGATCATCGATGTGTAGGCATCCATAGACCGTACTGCCGACAGCAACGGACGCGAGCAGGAATTTCACCATGAGCCATGCTGGGTGCGTGGCGGCCCGCGGCCGGAACACGCGGCGCAGTGGAGGAAGCGCGCCAACCAGGGCCGCGGACATACAAACAACTACTGCAATGACTACGACCTGGCCAGTAATAGCAATGTCTGGCAAGGGGATGCCGTCGCTGCGCAGGGCGCGCACGCACGGGGCAAGCAGAGGGAGGGCCGGCAGCACGCCGAGCAGCCCGGCGCCCGCGCTGACCACCGCGACTTGGCCCAGAATGAAAAACAGGATCACCCACCCAGGCATGCCCACCATGCGCCAGGAACGGTAGACCGGTTCGCGCTCGGCGATAATAAGGCGCATCTGTGACAGCGTCACTAGCACCACCACGCACAGTGACATACCCAGCACCGTGCCGCCCAGTTGGCCGGCGGGGTTTTCTTCGGCTCCGGGGGAAGCGACCAGCATGGCTAGCGCTAGGGTGCACGAGGTGGAAGACACCACCAGGGTCAGCGCTACGGCCAGCCACGATAGCCAATTGGACTGTAAGTCCTTAAGCCACACCAGCATGGGCCACCTCCTCCAAGGAAATGACCCGGTCGGCCGCCTCGGCGGCAAGGTGCGAGTGAGTCACCATGATCACGCTGGCTCCATCGCGGGCAACGGCGCGAAGGTGGGAAAGGACGGTGGAAGCGGTGGCGTCGTCAAGCGCGCCCGTGGGCTCGTCAGCGAAGATATAGGGCGCTTGGGCCAGCAATGCCCGGGCGACAGCCACGCGTTGCTGCTGCCCACCAGACAGCTGCGCGGGCAGGCGGCTCTCCAATCCAGCGAGACCGAGCGAGTCGAAGACCTCTTCCACCCGGCCGCGTGCAGGGCGCCGTCCGGAAAAACGCGCCGTCAAGGTAGCATTGCGTCGCGCGTTGAGGGATTCCAGCAGGTTGTAGCCTTGGAAAACAAATGCACGCTGCTTGCGCCCCGGCGCGTTGACTCGGCCGGAAGTGGGCTTATCGAGCCCGGATAACAGGTTCAGGAGCGTGGTTTTGCCGCTTCCCGATGGCCCCATGATGGCAACGAATTCGCCTGGGGCGATAGACACATTGACGCGATTGAGCACGGTGCGGCGGCCGTAGCGCTTACTAAGGTTTTCTGCTTTTAACATGCCTTTGATTCCACTCGGCCACGCACGACAATGACATGGGGCGGGCTGCCCGGAAAATGGTGGAGCTAGCTCCACTGCCCTTCCACCGGCATGGCGGATAGGGTCGAAGACTATGCGAACCTTCAAAGCTTGTGCGTGGAGCCTCCTCCTCGGCATGCTGTGTATCCCAACCTTGGTGATTTCGGTGCTGATGCTGCCGTGGATCCCGTTGGTGGGTCGCGCCGCGGAACTTGTCGGCCGGTTGGGCGCGCAGTGGATGGGCGTGGAAATTCCACCCCGGCGCGCAGATCGATGGTTTGATTGGCAGCAGTTCTATCACCTCGTGTTGCAGTTATTGATTTCGGCTGCATGCTTTACCGCGTGGACGGCCCTGGGTTTCACAGCGGGTGTGCTAGCGATAACGCCATTCGTACCTAAGGCCGAGTTCTCCGTTGGCGAGTGGTCCACCTCCAACCGACCGCTCATTTTCTTAACCTGCTGGCTGGCTGCCCTGTTGCTTGTGGTGTTACTGGTAGGTCTCAACCGCCTCTTGGTCTTAGTGTCGGTCTCGCTGACCCGACTGGCATTGAGTCCTTCGGCCGAGGAAATGGCGGCCTCGCGTGCCACGCTTATCGATGCCTTCTCCGGCGAGCGCCGCCGCATCGAACGCGAACTGCACGATGGCCCGCAGCAGTACCTCACCGCGCTCAAGCTCAACTTGGCCGCGGCAAAACTACAAGCCCCGCCCCAGGCACAACAGGCCTTGACTGACGCAGAACATAATGCCTCTTTGGCTCTGGCTTCATTGCGGGCGACAGTGCGTGGCATTGCGCCGCAGGTGCTTTTCGACGACGGGCTTATCCCCGCCCTCGACGAGTTACTTGCCCATTCCGGGCTTGAGACCACACTTCGCGTAGAGGGCGCCGAGAGCTCGATTGACGAGACCACAGCATTGCTGGCTTACCATGCAGTCGCCGAGGCGCTCACAAATGCCTCTAAGCACGGCGCAGCCACCGAAGCCGTGGTAACGGTCGCTTTTAGAGATATGCTGCGCCTAAAAATCGTAGATAATGGCACGGGCCCCACGGACGAAGAGCCGGACGGTGAGAGTGCAGCTGTGGGTTCGGGCACGGGCCTCGCCGGGCTGCGCGAGCGTGCTGCTGCACTCGGCGGCACAGTAACCTTTGGTGCTGATAGCACCAATGCTACGGGTAAAGGCGGCGGCCAGCTGCTGGTCAAACTACCGCTGAAGGAGGCGGAATGAAGCTACTACTCGCAGAAGATTCCGCGCTCCTGCGCGCAGGTCTGGAGCAACTACTCGGTGCTCTCGGCCATAGCGTCACGACGGTCACAGATGCCGAAGCGCTGCGCGCCATCGCAGGGCAGGAAGACTTCGACCTCATTATCAGCGATGTGCGCATGCCGCCCACGATGACCGATGACGGGCTTCAAGCCGTGCACGATCTACGGGCAGCCGACCCCACCCAACCCGTGGTGGTGCTGAGCCAATACGTAGCGGCGAGCTATCTCGACCGCCTCCTGGAGCACGGCGGATTCGGGTACCTACTCAAGGAGCGCGTTTCTGATGTTGAAGAATTCGTGCGCACGCTTGACGATGTCGCCCGCGGCGGCACCGTGGTGGACCCAGAGGTGGTCACGGCGCTGCTTTCTGCAAGGCACACTGGGCTAGCCCGGCTCACCGCTCGCGAGCGGGAGGTACTGGGGCTTATGGCCCAAGGATTGAGCAATAAAGACATTGAAGACACGCTCGTCCTTACCTCCGGAGCAGTAAGCAAGCATGTCTCCAATGTATTTATAAAGCTCGGGTTTCGACCCGAGGACTCCAACCGGCGGGTGAAGGCCGTATTGGCATGGCTGCGCCACACCGAGCGCTAGAAAAGCGCTGAGGCCCTACAAACAAGGGCTGGAATTAGACCTGCCGGTGGGAGTTCAGCACAGCCGCGCGCCACAGCTGGTACTCCTCCGGGTTGTCCTCGCGGTAGTTCTTCACCGCGCGGATGCCGTGCTCCACGGCCTCGGCGACCTCGTCGATGTTCTTGTCGTCGCCGTCGGCAGCAACGAAGATCACCGGACCGCAGATGGAACGGATTGGGTCCTGCAAGAAGGCGGAATTGCCGGTCGCAGCAGCATTGCGCGCCAGGGACGCCACCGGGTTCGGGTCGGCGCCTTCAGCCTTGGCGTTCGGGTTAAACAGCGCCGCGTAGGTCTGGCCATCATCCTGAAAGGCCACAGATACGCGATCCTCGGTGGTGCCGCCGAGGAATTGATTTGCGTGCTCGATCTCAAACTCGATGGTGCGGCGGGACAGATCGGGGTTAACGAGGAATCCAGTGGTCATAGCGGTGTGAGCTCCTTATGTGCGAGCGAGGCAATTATCGGTCATCACACTACCTGCACCCCGGGGGTTGCGCATCCGCTAGCGCGCAGCAGCCACGAGCGGCACTTCCACCTCAAGCTGTGTATCGGTCCCGCATGCCAGGCCGGAGGGTTCGGCGCCTTCGTGGATGAGTTGGGCGGCCACTGCCGCGATCATCACGCCATTATCGGTGCACAGCTTGAAGCGCGGCACACGCAGCTCGATGCCCGCGGATTCGCAGCGCTTCGCTGCCAGCGCGCGCAGCCGCGAATTCGCCGCCACGCCGCCGCCGAGCAGCAGTACCTTGGCGCCAGTGTCCTGGCAGGCTCGCACGGCCTTGGCGGTCAGCACATCTGCCACCGCCTCCTGGAAGGAGGCACACAGGTCCTCAACCTGGACCGTCGCGCCCTCGCGCTCGGCCTTTTCCACGTGGCGCGCCACCGCCGTCTTGAGCCCCGAGAAGGAGAAGTTGTGGCGGTTGGGCCCGCGCAGGTCCTCGGCCTTGGACAAACCACGCGGCAAATCGATGGTGGGCTCTCCTTGGGCGGCCAGCTTATCGATGACCGGCCCTCCCGGATACCCCAAACCCAACAGGCGGGAGACTTTGTCGTAGGCTTCGCCGGCGGCGTCGTCAAGCGTGGTGCCCAACTCCTTCATGGGCTTGCCCACGGCCTCGACCTCGAGCAGCTGGGTGTGGCCGCCGGAGACGAGCAGCGCCACCGAGTGCGGCAGCTCCTCGCCCTCCAGGTTGGCCACCGCGACGTGCCCGCCGAGGTGGTTGACGCCGTAGAAGGGCACGCCCCACGCGGAGGCGAAGGCCTTGGCTGCCGACGCCCCGACGAGGAGCGCGCCGGCCAGTCCCGGCCCCACGGTGGCGGCCACCGCATCTGGCTTCTCGACGCCCGCTTCCTCCAGCGCTGCCTTCATCACCTGCGGCATGGCTTCGAGGTGGGCGCGGGAGGCAATCTCCGGCACCACGCCGCCGAAGCGCGCGTGCTGCTCCATGGAGGAGGCGACGACGTCGGCGCGAATCTCCATGTGGCCGTTGTCAGACAGCTCGATGATTCCCACGCCGGTTTCGTCGCAGGAGGACTCGATGCCGAGGATTAACATCTCTCACTCTTTCGTGGTCGGTACATGGTGTGGGCGTCCGCGCCGGAGGGCTGGTAGTAGTTGCGGCGCAGGCCGTTGATGACAAAATCATAAGCCTCATAGAGGCGAATGGCCGGATCGTTGCCCACGCGAACCTCAAGGAAGATGGGCGCGTCATGGGAATCTGCGAGCTCGACGATGGCGTCCATCATCAGCCGCGCGATGCCCTGCCGTTGGGCCGCAGGGTCGACGCCGATGGTGCGGATTTCGTATTCCGGCCACGCCGCGGGCCCCATCCGCCCCACGCCGGCGTAGCCGAGAGCTTCGCCGCGGTTGACGTTATGGCCCACGCGGTTGTCGTTGTGGTCATCGCGGTTGTCGTTGTGGTCATCGCGGTTGACGCTTGCGTCAACCGCCCAGTAGGTTGTGTGCCCCGCCGCGATTTCCTGCTCGAAGGCACGCGCCGGCCAGGGAGTTTCACCGGGGAAGAGTACTTTTTCTAGTTCGGCGCAGCGGGGTGCGTCCTCAAGCACGAGCGGACGCAGCCTCATGATGCCGGTGTTTCCCCGATGCCGCCGACCAAAGCGGCCGAGCGCGGCTTCGCCTTCGGCTCCACGGCATCGGGACGCCGCAGGTACAGCGGGACGAGCGGCGCGGGCTCGGCAGAAAGATCAGCGCAGGCAACCAGTCCCGCCACGCGCGGGGTAGCCCACTCGCGGGGAAGGCCGGCGATCTCTTCCGGCAAGCGTGGGGCGATGGACTCCGGGAACACTAGGCGCGTGGTCTCCGGGCTCGAGAGCCCAGCGGCGCCCAGTTCCAGAGCCTCCGGCTTCGACACGTTCGGGCCGCTGAGACGCTTGCCGTCGGCGTAGGTGGCCCAGTAGACCTCTTTGCGGCGGGCGTCGATTGCCACCAGCCACTCCCCCGTGCGCCCGTGCGCGATGGCATCCAATGTGCACACGCCATGCACCGGCAGGTGAAGAGCCACCCCCAGAGCGGAAGCGGTAGCCATGCCCACGCGCAGGCCGGTAAACGGTCCGGGCCCCGTGCCGACGACGATGGCGGAGAGGTCGGAGTAGGTCAGGGAGGCGTCGGCAAGCAGCTCCTCGATAGCGGGGATGAGCTGCTCGTTGTGAGCGCGCGTGCCGCTAATGACGCGGTCGATACTCTCCCCGGTGTCGGTATCAACGATGCCCGTCACCAGGTCCGTGGTGGCGGTATCGAGTGCAAGAACCTTCATTAGCCTGCGAGGTGCCAGTCGGTGTCGACGTAGTCGGGGTTGTTCTTACCCATCTGCTCCACGTAATCCTGGGTATCGCGAATAAACTGCAGCGGCTGGCCCTGCTGGAACGGCAGCAGCGGCGGGATGTCCTGCTTGGCTGCTTCCGGCGACTTCAGCTGCTGCAGCAGACCATCACACAGGTCCACCTGTGCGCGCGGGAGCTTCTCCGCCTTGAATTCACCGGTCTGCGAAGCCAGCAAGATGTAGTTCACGTCATCAGGCACGGCCCCGTCTGCGAAGTCAATGTTCAGGTTCTTCGTCTCCACGCCGCCCTTCTTGAGCTGATCTTCGGTGGCACCCGGGCAGACGGCGGCGACCGCACCCCACTCCTGGCCGTACACATCCTGCGGGATAAACATGGCGAAGTCCAGGTTCTTCGGGTACGCGCTCAGGGACTGGGCGACTGTCGACGGCTCCTTCGTCTCCGCCTGCGCTGGCCGGACCATCGGCAGCACGATGAGGGCGGCAAGGAATACGGCGAAGCCGCCGATAACGACAGTGGTGATGAATTGACCAAGCTTGTTCATAAAGGTGTTTTAGCTCCTCACGCGGGGTAGCGGGAATAAACAGTACGGGGATATCCTACGCGACAACCATCAAACAATAATCAAGGCCAAGACCTGGCACATGAGAATCTTTCCGATCATCGCCGTGGGGTACACGGTGGCATAGCCGCGCTCTGCCAGCTGAGTACCGGTTTGCGGGTTGAGGTAGGCCATGATCGCCGGGTTCGTGGTCATGCCGGCGGCGATGCCCATCGACTCATCAAACTTGAGGCGCAGCGCCAGCATGGACACCGCAACGATGCCGATGGCGGAAACCAGCGTCAGCATAATGCCCACGCCCATGTACTTCAGGGAGGTCGGATCCGACAAGGCATCGCGGAACTGGCCGCCTGCCGACGTACCCACGCCCGCCAAGAACAAGGTCAAGCCCAGCGTGGAAATCGTCTGCTTCGCGTGGAAGGGAAGCTGCCAGTTAATTGGGCCCGAGCGGCCCAGCGCGCCCAAGATGAGGCCGACGACGATGGGGCCGCCACCAAAGCCGAAGGACAACGTAGTGCCGCCCGGAAGCGGAATCGGAATAGCGCCGAAGAGCAGACCGATGAAGAGGCCTAGGGCAAAGGGCAACAAATCGACGTTGCCGAGCTTGGCTTCGGAGTCGCCGAGGAAACGGCGGACGTCGTCAAGCCTGCCCGGCGCGGTGATGACGCGCACACGGTCCGAGTAGTGCAGGACGGTTTCCTCGTTCGGCACGACGTCGGAGTCGCCGCGGCGCACGCGCGCGATGAGGAAGCCTTCCTTCACGGTGTCCAAGTCCTTGAGCTGATAGCCCGCAACACGTGGGCTGGACACGGTCAGGCGCCGGTAGACCAGGCCGTCCTCCTCATGAAGGTTGATGTGGATCTCCTCACCCAACTGGGAAATTGCGCTATCCAACGCGGGCGCTGTGCCGTTGAGCAGGAATTCCATGCCGGCGCGCAGCGGGAGCTCCGGGTAGGCCAGGTCGTGCTCGTGCGGGTTGTTGACATGGCGGGTGGCGATGACACGCTCACCGGTCACCTCTTGGAGGTCCCCCACCGTTGCGTCGAAGTCACGGGTCAGGCGCACTGCCCGCCACTCGAGCGGTTCTGCGATCATGCCCTCGGCGCGCGCGTCCTCAATGTGGTTCACGCGCAGTACCTTGGCGCCAATCGCGGCAACCAGAATGGTTCCGATGATGCAGCCCGGGTAGGCCAGGGAATAGCCCACCACCGGGGTGCTATCGCCGCCCAGGGCCTCGACGACCGCTGCCATACCCGGCGTCGAGCTTAGCGAGCCCGCGAGCGTGCCGACGCTGATCGCCGGGTCGAGATCAAACATGCGCATCGCCAGAGTGGTCAGCCCCGCCAACACGAAGAAGAAGACGATGACCACCATGGACATCTTCCATCCACGCCGGCGGAAATCCTGGAAGAAGCTACGGCCGAAGTTCAGGCCGATGACATACACGAAGATGGCCAAACCAAATTGATACACGAACGCCGGGACCACGATGTCCGGGTTGGCCGCGGACAAGCCTAAGGCCACGAACATCGCAGCGGCGGCGCCGAGCGAGATGCCGAAGACATTGATCTTGCCGACGGCTAATCCCACCGCCATGATGAGAAAAAGCGTGAGCAGGGGCTGTTCAGCAAGGAAAGCCAGCACGTTAATTCACCCATTTCCATGTGAATACGCGGACGTCATCGTCCGAATCCCGGTTGATTGTAACGGCGAGGTACGAGTCAGATAGCCGCTCCATGAAGCCCCCGCCCCATTCGGCGACGACGACGGCGTCCTCTATTTCGGTGTCTAAGTCTAGACTGTCCAGCTCCCCCAACGGATCCTCTGAATGATCCAAGAGGCGGTAGGCATCCACGTGCACCAACGTCGGCCCGCCCACGCGCGAGGGGTGCTCGCGCGCAATGACGAAGGTCGGCGAGGTCACCCGCCCCTTCACCTGCATTCCGCGGGCAATACCCTGCGTGAAGGTGGTTTTCCCGGCGCCCAGGGGACCATCAAGAATTACCAGGTCCCCGGCCTCTAAAGCCGCGCCCAGCTCCTCGCCGAAGGCCTGAGCATCCTCCGGAGTGGCCGCCTCGCGGTGTCCTTCGTGTGGAAAATCACTGCGCATCGCTAGCTCCTTCGCGGTATGTGCGCTGGGTGCGCCCGGTAGGGCGGCACAGTACTTCGTAGTTGATGGTCCCGGCTGCCTCGGCCAGCTCGGTAGCGCTCATGCCGCCACGGCCAAAGATAACGGCTGTCTCCCCGGCGCGCACACCGTGGGGATTGGCCCCAAGGTCGACGACAATCTGGTCCATACAGACCCTGCCTACCTGCGGGTAGAGCTCGCCGCCGATCCCTACCTGCAGCGCCCCTTGAAAGGCTCGCGGTAGGCCATCGGCATAGCCCACGCTGACGGTGGCGAGTTGACGGTCGCTATCCGCAGTCCAGGTCAGGCCGTAGCAGGTGGACTCCCCCGCCGAAATCGGCTTCACCGCGACGACGGACGCTTCCCACGTCATGGCGGGCTTCAGCCCATGGTCGCGCCCGGCCACCGGTTCGAGCCCATACAGGACCAGCCCGACGCGCACCTGCTCGAAGCGCGCCGAGGGGCGGGTCAAGGCCGCGGGCGAGTTGGCAAGATGGTTCAGCGGGCACTCAAGCCCGACCTCACGGGCAAGCGCTAGGGCCTGGCGGAACTCCGATTCTTGATGATCATTGTGCGGGTGCTCCGGCTCGTCCGCACAAGCAAAGTGGGACATGAGGCCCAGGACGGTGATGTGGGGGGCGTCGGCAAGCAGGCGGAAGGTCTCCTCCCACGCGTGCTTGTCGACGCCCGAGCGGTGCATCCCCGTCTCCACCATCACGAAGACCTCGGTGGGCGCATCAGTGGCGGCGATGAGCGCCTGCGCGTGCGCCAAAGAAGGGATGCCGATCTGGATTCCGGCGGCTAGGGCCGGGGCGAGGTCCTCCGTCGGCTCCCACAGCCAGGCAGCGATGGGGAGGGTGTCAATGACCTTCCGCAGCGCCACGGCCTCGGCCAGCGTGGCCACCCCGAAGGCGTCCGCCCCCGCCTTCGCCATGACCGGGGCGCAACGCTCGATGCCGTGGCCATAGGCATCCGCCTTGACCACGCACATGAGGCGGGCCGGGGCCACCGCCTCCTTCACGCGAGCGACATTGTGGGCAATAGCGTTGAGGTCAACGGTGGTTTTCAACATGCCCACCATTGTGCCACTTAAGGGTGCGGCGCTATTCGACGGTCACCGACTTCGCAAGGTTACGCGGCTGGTCCACGTCGTAGCCCTTGGCGGTGGCTACACCGCAGGCGAAAATCTGCAGCGGCACGGTGGCAAGCAGAGGCTGCATGAGCGTCGGCGCCTGCGGGATACGGATGATGTGGTTGGCGTAGGCCTCGACGGCTTCGTCGCCCTCTTCCGCGATGACGATGGTGATGGCACCGCGGGCACGGATCTCCTGGATATTGGAGACGACCTTGGAATGCAGGGAATCCCGGCCGCGCGGGGAAGGCACGATGACGAAGACCGGCTGGCCCTCTTCGATGAGCGCGATGGGGCCGTGCTTGAGCTCGCCGGCGGCGAAGCCCTCAGCGTGCAGGTAGGCGATCTCCTTGAGCTTGAGCGCGCCCTCCAACGCGACGGGGAAGCCGACGTGGCGGCCCAGGAAGAGCACCGACTTGGTGTTCTCCATGGCGTTGGCCAAGTCGTAGACCTGCTGCTCGTTGTCGATGATTGCCTGGACTTTATCCGGCATATCACGCAGATCCTCGAGGACGGAGTTGACCTCATCGGAGAACATGTTGCCGCGCAGGCGTGCCAGGTAAAGGCCCAGCAGGTAGGTCGCGGTGATCTGCGCCAGGAAGGCCTTGGTGGAAGCCACGGCGATCTCCGGGCCGGCGTGGGTGTACAAGGCGGCGTCGGACTCGCGCGGGATGGAGGAACCCTGGGTGTTGCAGATGGCAATCACCTTGGCGCCCTGCTGGCGGGCGTGGCGCACGGCCATGAGGGTATCCATGGTCTCGCCCGACTGGGAAAGGGCCACAACCAAGGTCTTTTCGTTGACGATCGGATCGCGGTAGCGGAACTCGTGTGCCAGCTCCACCTCGCACGGGATGCGGCACCAGTGCTCGATGGCGTAGCGCGCGACGTGTCCTGCGTAGGCGGCGGTGCCGCAGGCGATGACGATGATCTTGTCGATGGACTTGAGCACCGACTCCTCGATGCGAATCTCATCGAGGACCAGGTTGCCGGTCTCATCGAGGCGGCCCAGCAGCGTATCGCGCACGGCGGCTGGCTGGTCGTGGATTTCCTTCTCCATGAAGGAGTTGAAGCCGCCCTTTTCGGCCGCGGCGGCGTCCCACTTGATTTCGAAGGGCTTGCCCTGGGCGGGGTTGCCGTCATAGTCGGTGATCTCGACATCATCCGCGGTGATGGTGACGACCTGATCGTTGTCCATCTCCACGGCGGACTTGGTGTAGTCGATGAAGCCGGAGACGTCCGAACCCAGGAAGTTCTCCCCGTCACCCAGGCCGATAACCAGCGGCGAATCGCGGCGCGCGGCCACGATGCGGTCTGCCTGCTCGGCGTGGATAGCCAAGAGGGTAAACGCGCCTTCCAGGCGCTTGCCGGTCAGCTGCATGGCCTTGGTGAGGTCCCCGCCGGCCTCGTTGTGGAACACATCCGCCAGGAGGGTGGCGGCAACTTCGGTGTCGGTCTCGGACACAAAGTTGTGGCCCTTGGCCTCCAGCTCGGTCTTGAGCTCGGCGAAGTTCTCGATGATGCCGTTGTGAACAACGGCGAGCTTGCCGCCATCCACTACGTGCGGGTGGGCGTTCAGATCGGTCGGGCCACCGTGGGTGGCCCAGCGGGTGTGCCCGATGCCCAGGACGGAATCCTGAAGCGGACGCGCGGCGATTTCGGCTTCCAGCGCGGCGACCTTTCCGGCCTTCTTGCGCCAGCCGATCTTGCCATCGGCGTACATTGCGACGCCTGCTGAGTCATAGCCGCGATACTCCAGTCGACGCAGGCCCTCCAGCACAACGTCTAGGGCAAAGTACTCACGGCCATCGGTGTTATGGCCAATGTATCCAACGATTCCACACATAGGTCGAAATTTTACAGCATGATTTAACATGCCGAATCGCAAGGATCCTACTTAATCTCCCGCACTGTTCACCGCTTTGCTTATTCTTTCCTCTATTCTGTAAAGCGTGTCTGCGAATTTGAAGAAGCATCTCGGTACGTTGTCTAAGCGCGGCCCGCACCGCGTCCTCGTCGGAGACCTGTCTTATGCAGGGCTTGAGGGCAAGGTGTACACCCCGGTTGAGGGCAAGGGCCTGCCCGCCGTGGCGTTTGCCCACGACTGGACGAAGAGCATCAAGGACTACCACGCCACCCTGCGCCACTTGGCCAGCTGGGGCATCGTAGTGGTTGCTCCGGATACGGAGACGGGCGTCTTTGCCAAGCACCGCGACTTGGCTGCCGACCTCGAATCGGCCTTGCAAATTGCCGCCGGCGTCAGGCTGGGCGCTGGCAAGATTTCGGTCTCCGCTTCCAAGCTGGGTGTCTTTGGCCACGGCATGGGCGGCGGCGTGGCTACCCTGGCTGCCGTGGATAACCCGAAGGTCCGCGCCGTCGCGGCCCTCTACCCCGCCGATACTTCCCCGTCCGCGGTTCAGGCCGCACACACAGTGAAGGCACGCGGCCTCGTTATTGGCGCGGGCCAAGATGATATCTTCCGCGCGGGAAACCCCGCGAAGCTGGCCAACGCCTGGGGCGGTCCGGTGGCTTACCGCGAAATTGCTAAGGGCACGCAGTCCGGCTTCAGCGAGGACAAGCTCTTCAAGTTGGCGCTTGGCTCCGGCTTCTTCCAAGGTTCCGCAGTCGAAACTGCCCGCGGCCTTGTCACTGGCTTCTTCCTGTCCACCCTCGCTGGCGAATCCAAGTACGACGACTTTGCGGCTGCCGACGCCTCCGCCAAGGGCGTCGAGAGCTTCGTCGGCGAAGACCTCACCAAGCGCGCTGGTTTCTAGCACGACAGGAGTGGTTTCGACGAGCTAGCACCGCAAGGCGCACATGTGCTCCGACTAAAGCAGGACGATCGTTTATTCGTCCTGCTTTAGTCGTTTTAACCGAGGAACCTCAATGAAAAGCCAAGCGATAAGTGCAATGCCCGGCAGAAGCAACTGAGCGGCTGTCCACAGTTTTATGTGGGCCATTTCTCTGTCGTATTTAATCTCAATGCCAAGCACAACAAAAGCCACCAAGAGGTACAGCATGGGAAGAACGCCCCACAAGACGTCATAAAGCCAAGGAACTGTCATGCGGTCTTCCTCCAAACCCTGGTTGATACGTACAGCGATTACTCACGCCACGGTAGCACCTGGGGCTGCTGGCGCACAGAGGAGTTTCCCGGTTTCCGTGTCACCCGCGCCTGAGCACCGATTGCACTTGACCGCGCGGGCGGCCCCGCCCCTGCCCCTGGCTTTGGCCGTGCCCTACACCCCTGGCGGCTGGGCTTCGCCTCTGTGGGTCCGGGTGCACTTGGGTTTGGGCCGCGCGCTGCGCAGATCTTTCCAGCTCATCCTGTGCCTTAGCCATGGCTTTCTCAAATTCCAGTAGCCGTGCGGCTGTGCGCTCGCGGAATCCGCGGGCGAACTCATCAAAATCATTGTGCGGCATTACCACTGCCCTGCCTTTCGTGCGTGTACAGACGATGTCTCGGAGCTTTCTTGCGGCGCTATGTCTGGTGCGGCCTCAGTTGCGGGAGCTGGCGCTGGCTCGGATGCGGGTGCTGGCGCAGGATCCGGTGCTGGCACCGGTGCTTCCGCTGCTTGCATGTGTGCAAGCTTCTCCGGCGGTGCTTCTGGCTCCGGGACATTGTTCAGCTCCGGCGGTGGCGGCGTAACACCATTGTCAGGAGCAGGTTCCGGCGCAGGCGGCGGACAGGGCTCTGGTTCTGGCTGGGGTTCGGGCTCTGGCTCAGGCACCGGCTCCGGTACAGGTTCTGGCTCCGGCAGGTTTTCGATGAAGTCCACAGCCGCCTCGGCCAAGAGGCCCAGCCCCAGGATGGCAACCCCTACGCCGAGGATTCCCAAGCTTCCGCAGCAGGATTCTTCAGGCTTGCACTCACCCGGCTCCGCAACTGGTGGCTGCTCTGGCGCCTCACAGTCTTCACCTTCTACCGGTTCCTCAGGGCACTCCTTCTCCTCAGCCACCGGCTCCACATCCTCCGGGCAGTCAATCACCTTCTGTTGCACGGGTTCGGTGGGACTCTCCACCCCTGCATCGGCTGGCTTCGTGGTTTCTATTTCACGTTGCTGCTCACTGCAACTGCAGGACTGCGCTTCTTTCTCCGCATGGCAGCCGCACGGTGTGTGCTGCGCTTCTGGCGCAGTGGATTCCGGCTTGGGCTGCGCTACGGGTTCAGTTGGTGTGCTTGGAGGCTGGCTCGGTTTCGCCGGCTGTGGCTTCTCTTCATCCGGTGGGCACTCTTTTTCCTGCGCCGCAGCGGGACGAGTCGGCGCCGGTTCCTCCGGTGGCGCTACCGGTTTTTCAACCCCCTGCTCAACCGGTTGCTGTGGCGGGGCAGGTGTGGAAGAAGCCGGTGCGGGAGAAGGCTGCGCTGGCGCAACAGGTTCAGTGGACTGGGCTGGCTTCGTCGGCGCACAAGGCTCAGGCGCAGGTTGCGCACACTGCTTCGGTTTGTCCTCGCAGCCACATTCGGGTTCCGGCGGGGTCTCCGGAAGCTCGCGCTCACACACCTCAGAACAACGCCTCTCAAACTCGCCATAGCAATTCTCGATGGCAGTATCGCGGTCCCGGCAGGTCTGCGTAATAGTGTCATTCGTCTGATCGATCAGGCCCCCACCAATGCGCGCTATCTCAGGGACGATGACCTTTCCCAGAGGATGCCGCTGCAATAGCATCGTCAGGATGTTGAGCAGTGGAATTACCGCGGAAATGAGCTCTGCCACCGCAGAATCGGAAACATCGACCACATCCTCGATGGCCTCGGAGCACTGCTGCGCGGATTCCACCAGGTCATCGGCTTCGTCTCTCTCCTTCTCAAAGTCATCCTGCACGCCGCGCAGGTGATCCATGAGCGCTCCCCCGGCCAGCGATAGGACCGTTCCTAAAAGGAAATCTCGCAAACCATTGCCGCCACGCCGCGGGCGCCGAGCGCCCATCGCCGATGCGGTACTGCTCACCAGGTCATCCGGTTTTATCCCATCGACCGAGCCCACCATGTCTCCCAACAAACCAATAGGTGTGCTGGGTCCGGAGTAGCCGCCTAAGCTAGCGGCCTGGAACTGGGACACCGCCTGTGAATAATCACCCAAAAGTGACTTGACCATCGTGGACATCAGTTCATCCCCACTTCCTGCTCACCAAGCTGGCTAGAAAGACCACGGTCGATCTCCCCGAAGGCACGCAGCTGTGCGCGTGCAGCATCCGCTGTGGCCGATATGTTGTCCAACCGCCACGCTCCGCGCTCATGCAGCTGGCTCAGCAACGCCTGAATCTGCGCCCCATGCCCGCCGAAGTCCCTGCCCGCGGATGACGCGGGAAAGTTCGGTCTGTCCCCACGATGCGCGTCACTTTGGGCGCGGGTTTGGTCCACGACGGCGTCGAGAAGCCGCGTGGCTTCGTCCTCATCAAAAAATACGTCGGGCATGAGCGCCCTCCTTCTCGTCCACAACAAACAGTGATTCCTGCCCTTATTGGACTGAGAAACCTCCCCTCCGGTTCCCCCATCACCCACAAAACACGAAACCCCAGGCCACATGGCCCGGGGTTTAGCGTGGGTGCGTAGAACTAGACTGCAGCAACAACCGCAGCGAGCTTGCCCGCCACCTTGCGCGCCTGCTCCTCTTCAGCAGCCTCCACCATGACGCGGAAGAGCTCCTCCGTGCCGGACGGGCGCAACAGAACGCGGCCTGTGTTTCCAAGCTCCGACTCGGCGGCAGCGATAGCTTCCTTGACCTCAGGAGCCTTAAGAATGACGGCTTTATCGGACACCGGAACGTTAATGAGCACCTGCGGCAATACCGTCATCACGGAGGCCAGCTCCTTGATGGACTTCCCGGACTTCGCCATGCGCGCCATGATGGACAGGCCAGTCAGAGTGCCATCACCAGTGGTGCAGTCATCCGGCAACACCACGTGGCCGGACTGCTCGCCGCCCAGGGAGTAATCGCCACGGTTGAGCTCCTCCAGCACGTAGCGGTCACCCACGGCGGTTTCCTTGACCTCGATGCCCTGCTCCTGCATGGCCAGCTTCAGGCCCAGGTTCGACATGACGGTAGCCACCAAGGTGTTGAAGCGGAGATCGTTGTCTTCCTTCATGCCCACGGCGAGGATCGCCATGATCTGGTCGCCGTCAACAACGTTGCCCTCGGCATCCACGGCCAAGCAACGGTCAGCGTCGCCGTCGTGAGCCAAGCCCAGATCGGCGCCGTGCTCGACGACGGCCTCCTGGGTCTTCTCGATGTGCGTCGAACCGCAGTCCTCGTTGATGTTGAAAGCATTGGGCTTGTTGTGAATGGCAATGACCTCAGCACCCGCAGCCTCGTAGGCCTGCGGTGCCACCTTGGAGGCAGCACCATTAGCGGTATCGACGACAACCTTGATGCCGCTCAGATCCGTGGTGACAACCTCGGCCAAGTGCTTGAGGTAGCGCTCGCGGCCATCGGGGGCCTCCGAAATGATGCGACCAATCTTGGTCGCAGTAGGTCCGTCTTCGGTGAGGCTTCCCATGGCAGCCTGGATGCGATCCTCCACCTCATCAGGCAGCTTCTTACCGCCCGCGGAGAAGAACTTGATGCCATTGTCCGGCATCGGGTTATGGGAGGCGGAGATCATCACGCCGAGATCTGCCCCAAAGTCATCGGTGAGGAACGCGATAGCCGGGGTAGGCAGCACGCCGACGCGTACGACGTCGACGCCACGCGATGCTAAGCCCGATGCGATCGCCGCATCCAGCATCTCACCCGACACGCGCGGATCGCGCCCGATAATCGCGAGCGGTCGACGCTCATAGGACTCGCGGTCCGAGGTCAATACCTCCGCCGCCGCCTGTCCCAAGCGCAAGGCCAGGATCGGAGTGAGCTTCTTGTTCGCTAAGCCGCGAACTCCATCGGTTCCAAAAAGTCGAGTCATAGTTGTTCATTATGCCTGCTACCCCATAGCTTCCGCAGATCGGGCCACCAACGATGTCTGTCTATGACTCGCGGCTTCACGTTGTGCAGGCCCTACGCATAGCGAAAGCCGCCGCCTCCATACAAGGGAAGCAGCGGCTTTCGAAAATGCAATGCGCGAAGATTAACGCTTGGAGTACTGCGGGGCACGACGTGCCTTGTGCAGACCAGCCTTCTTGCGCTCCACGGCACGAGCGTCACGGGTGAGCAGGCCGGCCTTCTTGAGGGCCGGGCGGTCAGCCGGGTTGTAGACGTTCAGTGCGCGGGCGATAGCCAGACGCAGAGCGCCGGCCTGGCCGGTCGGGCCACCACCGTTGACGGTGACCTTAATGTCGAACTGGCCATCGCGCTCAAGGATGGTCAGCGGCTGCAGGATGTCCTGCTGGTGCAGCTTGTTCGGGAAGTACTCGTCGAAGGCACGGCCGTTGACGGAGATGTTTCCGGAACCAGCAACGAGGCGAACACGAGCGATGGCGCGCTTACGGCGGCCAACGGTCTGGATCGGGCCCTCGTGGATAGCCGGGGCAGCGGTCTCAACCTCAGCCTCGGTATCGGTTGCCAGGGAATCACCGATGGTGTTGGTGAACTCCTCGGTAGCGGCGGTTGCTGCAGCGATGTCGGCAGCGTCGGCTACATTGTTGTCGATGTTCTGCTCGGTCATTACTGTGCCACCTGCTTAAACTCAAAGGTTTCCGGCTTCTGGCCGGCGTACGGGTGCTCCTCGCCCACGAAAACGTGCAGCTTCTTGATGGAGGCGTTGGAAAGCTTGTTGTGCGGCATCATGCCCTTCACAGCTTCCTCGATAACGCGGACCGGGTTAGCGTCCAGGGACTGACCAAGGGTCATGGACTTCAGGCCGCCCGGGTAACCGGAGTGGCGGTAGCGCATCTCGCGCTCGCGCTTGTTGGAAGAAATGTGGATCTTGTCCGCATTCAGGATGATGATGTGGTCGCCGCAATCAACGTTCGGTGCGTACTGGGGCTTGTGCTTGCCGCGCAGCATGTCAGCCACGGTGGAAGCGAGCTTGCCCAGAACCACGTCGGTAGCGTCGATGACGTACCACTTGCGGGTGATGTCACCGCTCTTCGGGTGGAAAGTAGACAAAATGACTCCTTGAAAGTCTGTCTCGGAACTGCCGGCCATCGCTATGTAAGCCTTGACGCGGTACATACAGCGGCCGGTGGAGACCTGCAGCCCGCGCGCACCCACTAACGACGGGGTGCGGACACATAGGTGTTTCACTTTAGTACGCAGCAGTTTGAAAACCCAAAACGCCGATATCGCTGATCGCCACAAATCTTCGGCCGAGAACAAGGGAATGCAATAACGTCATCTTACTTAGCCATTTCATGAACGTTACCTCATCCAGGATCACAAAACTACCCCCTTTACCCAGCGGAGCAGGCATTAGCGGGAATGAACCCAACGCTTGGCGCCCCAACACCTCTGACATTTTGAAGGCACACTACGAATTATTACCAACACTAGATGACGGTCCCGAGCTTCAAAATAGTAGCGTCAGTATTTCGCCCTGCACTGTTAATGGGTCTGCTTAAAAGGCCTCTTGCGCCTTGGAATTCCCCGACATCAGCGCTCTACCAAGCACGGCAGTTCAACCAAACGGAGGCTCCACTACGCAGCTAAACATAGATTAGCTCCGAAAGCTCATCACACCACTTTATCGGGTTATTCTCGTCCGACCTATGAGCCTTCTCAAAAAGCTCGTACAGATCCGGATAGACACTCTCACTTTCCACTAAGTGCTTTACCTGTTCGATATCGATGGGAATAATCTTTAAGGGCGCATAATTACCCTCTTTGCTCCAGTAACCAGATTGCTTCCTCGACCTAAAATCATTGGCGACATTGACGTCAATCTCAGGCGCGACAAACACACAATAATCACTTTGATTTCCAGTCTCGAGAACGTGGTTCCCCAAATGACGGGACACAGGCTCCATCTCCATCCGCCGAGCATTCGTACCGTCAGCTAAGGTTGCTTCAATGAGCAAATCATGCTTGGGGTAGTTATAGGTTTTAGCAAACTCGAATATAATGTCGGCCCCACCACCTTGAGCATGGGTTCGCGGCATAAGGTCCGCTTCAAACGACAGTTTCATAAAGCGTAGAACATCTCCCTGACGGCCCGAGAACTCATACCAAATAAGTGCTAAGACATACTCAAAAATCGTGGAAGGAGTCGCATCCTCGGTTACAAGTTCCTTTATTCGTTCATCATCGCGATCAATAAAGCAGTCCAACAGTTCTATAAAGACATTTCTGGTGAATCGGTTATCAAGCAAGTCATGCAACCGGTCATAGCGTTCATCTTGGACAATCCCCTTGACCTCGTGAAGGGCTTCCAGCTTCGTTCCAAACTGAGACGATAGGGCGTCTAGCAAACTCGATTCCGAAATATCAAAAATGGACGAGATATCAGCCAGCTCTACCGCGCTAGTGAGCTTCTCGGTCGGAGTAAACATGATATCAAGGATTCTGTCGCCAACAATAGAGAAAAAGGCAGCAGGAATTGAGTCTAAGGTCACCGTCTGCTCACGAAACAAGATGGTGTCGGTGAGCTTAAAATACCGGCGATTCAGGTCAAAATAGTCCGACAATGTCGCATGAGCTTTATGCAGATGGAGATATTTAAAAAACAATTTCTTTAACTGCACCTCATCCGCGATTGCAGTGAATGGGTTCGTGGATTCAAAAGCCGCAGCGCCGACCTTGCGGATTTTTAAGGGATGACAATTTCCAAATATAAGCTGCTTCCAGTACTTGGCGGTTTTAAGTTTCTTCATCCGCTCATACAGCTCTAAAACACTGCTAAGAGACTGGACCCGGTCGACAAAGACTTTCTTCAACGACTTATAAAAGGGGTAATAGGAAGAGTCATACCGTCGGCTTTTACGGTTCATCCCGATTGCTATGATCAATTCCTCATCAACTTCGCGGCCCATCCACAATGTGAAAGCGTCCTGGTAGTTCGTCTTAGCCATCAAAGTCGAGACAATGATGTCATCAAAGGTCGTCTCCCCTTTTCGCAGATCATTGAGATTGGATTTCACGATGCGCAAAGATTCTTCATCAACGACCAGTGGCAACAAGTACGTGAACTCGTCGAAAGATAGATACCCAAATTCAACCAAGAAATGAGCAAGAACGAGATAGGGCTTGACATGCACACCGTCCCGGATACAAAGGGACGTTTTCAGAAGTTGTTTGAGATAGATAAAACTATCGGATGGAATCATGAAATAATTGTCAACACCGAAAGAACCTTCTTCGACACAGCTGAGGAGCTCCTGACCAGCTGGCGTGAGTACGCGATTGTCGTCGGTGAATCCTAGTGTAGGTAACCCAGATGTCTTCTGACGAGCATCTTTATCAGGCCTAGGCGCTTCCCCTACAAGTGCATCATGTTCCTGCAGGTAGTAATAAAAGCGCCTTTGCAAGTCGCTGTTGCCCACCCACTTCCAGCCCTCGCCGTTGTCAGCGAGCATCCGCGAAAAATTGCGAAGATGCATTAACTGCTCTTCGATGCGTAAGTTCATTTGAGCAACTCGAAAACTTGTAGTGCCCAACACCCAGCAATAGCTCTGGAAGCTTACATTATCGTTGTTCAAAGCGCCCCTTGTCAGTAGTTCGTTATCAGAACTTCAAGTGTAGACGATGAACGGTTAGCCCTTTGGTAATTCGAATTTTTATAGCTCATCGAAAGGTTATGTACATTGAAAGCTAGCTTACCCACCCACTCACTGAGTATTCGATTTACGGCACCTTTGGCTTCAATAACGTTGGAGAGTGCAAATCTACGGCCCGAATCATGCACCTTTTCCAGAAAGGAAAGCAAATCGTACTCGTGAGATTCAGACCAACCGCCGTTTTCGTTGTACGTGGCCTGAGTAATTAAGTATGGAGGGTCGCAATAAAACACCGTGTCTAATGGGGTTTGTGCGATGTCAAAGTCTCTAAAGTCACCGATTTGGAAACAGGCGTCCATTGTCGCTATGCGCTTATGAAAGTTTAATAGTTTCGTACGCATCCTCGAATTAAAGTCACGCTTACCAACCGGAAGATTGAATTCTCCTTTTTTATTGAACCTCAATTGGTTATTAAACCCGTATAGCACCAAGACATACAGAAGCAGGGGATCACGGTCGACAATATTCCTCTTATTATAGGATTCCCGAAGCCGCAAAAATGGCACACGATTTACCCCAGCTAAACCCAACGAACTATCAACGCCGTAATAGTTGTAGGAGTTCCGAAAAGTATCACTGAACCCGTATTTTCGTCTAATCTCATCGACCGCAGAAATAGTCTCAACGGGGTCATTATCAGCCAGAAATTGGATCAGTTCAACTAACGGCCGGTTTATATCGTTAAAAATTACCCTGTCAGCATTTACATTTGCACCGACAGTACACCCTCCAGCAAAAAGATCAACAAAAAGACTAGTTGTGGGTAATAACGGTCGTAACTGTGGTACAAGCTTCCCCTTCCCGCCTATATAATTTATAGGGCTAAGGACCACACCACCAGCAGGTTTCGAGGAAGGCTTCACGGTACACACAAAGAGTCTCTCGGCATTTCCCGAGATTTCAGACTTGCCCGCACTAAATGCTTTATAAGGCTGCTCAAAGATTTGGACATCACCTTTCTCGGAAAGAATTTCGATGATGTCCTCGTCGGTAATCTTTGCGTTAGATCGACCGTTTCCTTTCGCCGCCATATTATTGTATGAAAGCACAATATATTTCACATCGGCTTTAGCGACCAGATCCCTAAATGCCTCAGCTGCACGAACGGTGTTGTAAGCACTTTTTAGCGCTGTTCGGTCCATCTTACGGGCAACGCCGTGCACTTCTGGTTTTTCCCAACGCGCGATATTCTCCAGCAAGTGGTAGGCATCAGAGTACTGACGTGAGTTATATGGCGGGTCACAATACAACAGATCCGCGGAAACCTTCTCAATTAGCTCATTAGCGTCGGAGTTGTAACCCATATTTTTTGTCGAGAGACCTACAGAAGGCAAAAGAACTGGGAACACGAGGGGTTTATCAAAGGTAGCCCCCTTACGGTAAGCGTCATAATGCCCAACCGTGTTGGCGATACGATCCATCCCGTACAGAATCGAAGTAAGTAAGATCGCGAACTCGCGTTTATTAATGAGCTGTTGCAATCGGGCCTGCTCTATCAGCTCTCGCGCTACCCCAATCTTTGAGCAGTCATCAGCACTGAAGTAGGTATCAGCAAAACACCGCCGCACATAATTATCCTCATTGGTTTCAATCGCATTGAGATGTTCGATAGCCTCAACAATTACGTTTGGACGATACGAATCAGGCGAAAACCAGCAACAATTTGTGACATAGTTCGAATAAAGAATATCATTCGTAATGAGGTTCTTGTCCTTGAACGCGTCGGCTACAGCTCCCGTACCGGAAAAAATATCTATCATCGACATGACCCCCGGACAATGCACGTCGACAGTCTCCCGAATGTAGCTAGATAGCCCATGCTTATTACCCAAATAACGGCGATTATTTATTCGAGAGACTCGAACGCCTTTATCGACAAGCTTTTGTTCCATTTCTCTCAATGCGCGTTCGCCAAGCTCATCAGCGTTCGAAAACTCGCCGTGCTTCAGAGTTTCAAAGAACTTCATTTCGGCAGAATGCTTGAGTGCCGTCGAGGTGGTCGTCATAGTTAGTACTGCTCCATATCGCGTGACATATAGCATCATAGATGCCAAGCATCACGATAATCAACACGCGTTCTGTTTGCGCTAAGAGCGTCCGTTGCCCGTACTCCACGTGGTCATCGGCCCGCTGCAAAAAGACTTACTACATGTTGAAGTACTATTTAGGTCTTCGCACGGCACTCCAACTCTCGGCTAAAGAGCCTAACTAGTACTCCTTGCTGACACCAAAGAGCCTGGTTGGTTGGGATACGAGTCAGCCAAGCCCGCGCGGCTCAAAGCAGAGCCTTCCGGCAGCAGCCGCAGGATCTCCCACGGCACCCGCTCCGGTTCCCCCACACCCAGTGCTTTAAGCTCTGCCGCGCTAGCCAGCTCGTGGCGCCTGCCGGTGGCGGAAACCACGTGGTAGCCGTGCCCGCTGTCCACGCCCACGCCGGCCTGGAGGCCGGCGAAACGCTGCGCGGCCGAGTCCCCCGGCAAGTCCACCGTGGCCGCCACCGGCCGCATAGTTCCGGCACCTTGCTTGTGAGTTGCGCACAACCAGCCTTGCTCAGGGGACAGGAAGTCCACACGGGTGGTGGGGAGGTTGAAGGACGGTGGGACGTCGCCCAGCGCGGCCACCTCCTGCGCCTGCGCAGGCAAACGCTGTGCGCCCAGGCCGACCAGCATCTCCGCCTGTGTGGGGGTGATGGAGAAAACACCCTGCTCCGTGCGCGCCCAGAGCTGCTCACCAGTATCCAGAATCTCCGGCGGGGCGGCCGGGAAGCTCAGCGGTTCCAGTTCGGCAAAGGCGTTGAGTAGCTCCGCGGGCATGGTCCACACGGCGGTCTCCGCGGTCATCCCCAACGCGCGCCGCAGAACCCGGCCTTGTGTACTCGTAGCCTCGGGCAGCACGACGCGCCCCTGGCCGGTGAGCAGCCACTGCGTGCCATCGGATTCCACTACGGCGGCGTGCTCTTCATCGAATCCGGCAACAGCGCGGTGCGCCACCACGGTCACGGTGCCAACGCGGCTGCTGGATTGCCAGTTCGCGCCCTGTGTTGATTCTTCCAAGCAGGCCGACCAACCAGGTTCCTGCCCAGTTACGTCTGCAAGAAGGTTGGGGGCGTCTGCAATCCCCAGCGGGGTGCCCAGGCTCATCTGTTCCAAAAAGCTGTCCCCTGCCACATGCGGTTCGACCGGCTCGTTGGCGATGAGTCTGGCCGAAGCCAAGTTAGCCACGGGATGATACGTGCCGTTGACCAGCGCTAAGAGCTGCCCTTCGGAGGAACGCACGACGGGCGCATCGCCGGGTTGCGGGTCCGGCTGCATCCAGGCGATGAGCCCCGAGCCAAGACTCAAGAAGACCACCGCGGCTACCCCGCCCAGCAGGGCGCGCTGGCGCCTTTTCAATGGATCATGAATCATGCGGATATCCCCGAACACGAGTCCGTGCTCGAGGCGGCGCAGTAGAAACTTGTGGCCCGACACCTGGGCCTTGGTAGTTGGCAACGCGCGTGCCATGAGAATCCTCCCCCCGAATCGCAGCGCCACCCTCCCACGGCGCAGTGGGTTCTAGATTAACCCAACTCGGTGTCCTCCGCAGCGCGACGACCACGGGTCATCTCCGCCCGCGCGGCTAACTGGTCCGCATCGGGGTAGTCGACGCCCACAAGGCTCAAACCTTGGGCGTCGGCAAGCGGAATCTCGGAGGACCGCCTTTCTTCCCGCAGCATCCGGGCGGCGAAGTCAACTCCGCGCGAGCCCTCCCCCACCCGCAAGCAGCAGCCCACCAACGAGCGCACCATGGACCAGCAAAAGGCGTCAGCGGTCACGTGTGCCTCGTAGAGCTGCGGCTCCGCGGGCGTCGACACGTCCTTCCACTCAAAGGCAAGGAGCTCGCGAATGGTCGTGGCGTGCGGCTTCGCCTTGCAAAAAGCCACGAAGTCATTAAGCCCCACCAGCTGATCGGCCGCGGCCTGCATCAACTCCAGGTCCACCGGCTTGAACCACGTCGCGGTATCGCGCGCGCGAGTCGGAAGAGCACCGCGCGGATGCGTGGTGATGCGGTAAACGTAGCGGCGGCGTAAGGCGGAAAAGCGCGCGTCGAAATCTGCGGGGACTTCGGTGCAGGCGTGGACGCGGACGTCGGCAGGCAGCAACTTGGCCAAGCGCTTCACCAGCTTGGTGGGATCGCCGTCAATGCTGCGCTGTCCCAGCGCCGCCCGTGTGGTATCTAAGTGCGCCACCTGACCGCTGGCATGCACTCCGGCATCGGTGCGCCCAGCCACGGTGAGCTCTACCGGGTGGCGCAACACCATACTCAGCTTCTCCTCCACGGTCTGCTGAACAGTGCGCAGGCCGCCCTTTTGCTTGGCCCACCCGTGGAAGTCGGTACCGTCATAGGCCAAGTCCAGTCGCAGGCGAACGCTTTCCCTCATGGGGGTTGATGATACCGTGCGCTAGAAGTGCCGCGCAGACTGCGTCCGTGGTCGGTTTTAACAAATAAGGGTCCAAAAACTGCAGTTTTCAAGCCACTATTTGTTCAAACGGTACTTCATCGAGTGCGGCTCCCCTCCCTGTGCGTCGCGGACACGCAGAAAACGACAAGGGCCCGCGCCCCACCATCGTGGTGAGCGCGGGCCCTTCGAAGACCTAAAGAAGAATTACTTCTCCTCGGTGGTCTCCTCGACCTCTGCCTCGGTAGCCTCAGCCTCTTCGGCCTTAGCTTCCTCGGCCTGCTTGGAAGCAGCAGCGCGGGTAGCGCGGTTAGCCTCGGAGGTCACGGTCTCCTCGAGAACGAGGGAGATCTGGGACATCGGGGCGTTGTCGCCGGAGCGGTTGTCCAGCTTGATGATGCGGGTGTAGCCACCCTCACGGTTCTCGAACTTCGGTGCCAGCTCGTCGAAGAGGTAGGCAACGACATCCTTCTGCGGGATGAGCTTGAGAACTGCGCGACGGTCAGCAACGGTGCCGGCCTTCGCCTTGGTGATGATCTTCTCGGCGTAAGGACGAAGCAGCTTCGCCTTAGCGTCGGTGGTCTTGATTGCGCCGTGCTCGAACAGGCTCGCTGCCAGGTTGCTCAGCAGGTGCTTCTGCTGGCTGGCGGAGCCGCCGAGACGCGGACCCTTCTTGGGGGTAGGCATTGTGTACTCCTCGTGTGCGGATTAAGTGAGCGCGCGACGGGGCGCACAAGTCGCGCCGTCACGATTCAGTGGAATTCTTTACTCGGAATCGTCGGAAGCCGGGTCTTTGAAGTCGCCGGTTTCTGCGTCGTAGCCTTCGAGCTGGGTCGGGTCGAAGTCCTCAGGGGTGTCCTTGAGAGCCAGGCCCAGGTTAGCCAGCTTGATCTTTACCTCATTGATCGACTTCTGACCGAAGTTACGGATATCCAGCAGGTCCGATTCGGTGCACTCTGCGAGCTCACCAACGGTGTGGATTTCCTGGCGCTTCAGGCAGTTGTAGGAGCGGACGGAGAAATTCAGATCCTCGATCGGCATGCTGTAGGCGGCGATGTACTCCGTCTCCTGCGGGGACGGGCCAATCTCAATGCCCTCTGCAGCGGTGTTCAGCTCGCGGGCCAGGCCGAAGAGCTCGACCAGGGTGCCACCGGCGGAAGCCAGGGCGTCGCGTGCGGAAATCGAGTTCTTGGTCTCGACGTCAATGATCAGCTTGTCAAAGTCGGTGCGCTGCTCAACACGAGTAGCTTCGACCTTGTAGGAGACCTTCAGCACCGGGGAGTAGATCTGGTCGACCGGAATGCGGCCGATTTCCCCGGAGGTGGAGGCAGCCGGGACGTAGCCACGGCCGCGCTCGACGACGAGTTCCATCTCCAGCTTGGCGGAATCATTCAGCGATGCGATGTGCAGATCCGAGTTGTGGATCTCCACGCCAGCCGGCGGCTGGATATCGCCTGCAGTTACCTCACCCGGGCCTTCCTTGCTCAGGTACATAACCACCGGCTCGTCAGAGTCGGAGGACAGAACCAGACCCTTGATGTTCAGGATGATTTCGGAAACGTCTTCCTTCACGCCGTTGATGGTGGTGAACTCGTGGAGCACACCATCAATCTTGATGGAGGTTACTGCCGCGCCCGGGATGGACGAGAGCAGCGTGCGACGAAGCGAGTTACCGAGGGTGTAACCAAAACCCGGCTCGAGCGGTTCGATGACGAACTTGGAGCGAGACGAGTCAATGAATTCCTCGGTGAGCTGAGGACGCTGGGAAATAAGCATGGAGTTTCTCCTTGTCGGCGCCCGCTATATGACGCCGGTAGAAGGGGTAAAGATGAAAATGTCGAAGGATTACTTCGAGTAAAGCTCGACGATGAGCTGCTCCTGCAGCGGAACGTCGATCTGAGCGCGCTCGGGCAGCTGGTGCACGAGGATGCGCAGGGTGTCCGGAACGACCTGCAGCCACGCCGGAACGTTGGCGTCTACCAGGCGGTCCTGAGCCTCTTCGAACCATTCCATCTTCTGGGAACGCTCACGAACATCGATGATGTCGTACTGCGTAACGCGGAAGGACGGAACGTTGATCTTCTTGCCGTTCACGGTGAAGTGACCGTGGGAGACAAGCTGGCGAGCCTGGCGGCGGGTGTTGGCCAGACCAGCGCGGTAGATCACGTTGTCGAGACGGGACTCGAGCAGAACGACGAGGTTGTCACCGGTCTTGCCCGGGAGACGGTTAGCCTCGGCGTAGTAGCGGCGGAACTGACGCTCCAGCACACCGTAGGTGTACTTTGCCTTCTGCTTCTCCTGGAGCTGCAGCAGGTACTCAGATTCCTTGATGCGGTTGCGGCCAGCCTGTCCCGGTGGGTACGGGCGGCGCTCAAATGCCATGTCGCCGCCGACCAGGTCGACGCGCAGACGGCGGGATACGCGGGTAGCGGGGCCAGTATAACGAGCCATTTTCTTACCTCTTCCTTTCCCTTAAACCTTGCGGCGCTTGGTCGGACGGCAGCCGTTGTGCGGCTGTGGGGTGGCATCCGTGATCGAGGAAACCTCGAGGCCTGCAGCCTGCAGGGAACGGATGGCGGTCTCGCGGCCGGAGCCCGGACCCTTGACGAAAACGTCAACCTTCTTCATACCGTGGTCCATGGCCTTGCGGGCCGCGTTCTCAGCAGCCATCTGCGCTGCGAACGGGGTGGACTTACGGGAACCCTTGAAGCCAACGTGGCCGGAGGATGCCCAGGAGATGACAGCACCGTGCGGGTCCGTGATGGACACGATGGTGTTGTTGAAGGTGGACTTGATGTATGCGTGGCCAGCGGCCACGTTCTTCTTTACGACGCGACGACCACCACGGCGCGCGCCGGAACGAGTCTTAGGTGGCATGTGTTACTTCTTCTTTCCTGCGATCGTCTTCTTAGGACCCTTGCGCGTACGAGCGTTGGTCTTGGTGCGCTGACCACGAACGGGCAGGCCACGGCGGTGGCGGATGCCCTGGTAGCAACCGATTTCAATCTTGCGACGGATGTCAGCCTGAACCTGGCGGCGGAGGTCACCCTCGACCTTCCAGGTAGCTTCGATGACGTCACGCAGCGCCGACAGCTGATCGTCGTCGAGGTTGTCGGTGCGCAGGTCAGGAGAAATGCCGGTCTTTTCCAGCAGCTCCTTGGCACGGGCAGGCCCGATGCCGTAGATGTAGGTGAGAGCAACCTCCATGCGCTTGTTGCGCGGGAGGTCAACACCAGCTAGACGTGCCATATGGCTAGTCCTTTCGGGTTGTTACGATGGTTTTCTCCTCATCCGTCCCCCGCCACGCATACGCTTCGCCCCGGGCCGTGCCGGGGAACTGTGGGCATGCTTAGCAGCGTGGGCTCAGGCCATCGCAGCCTGAGGTAGAAAGGAACGCATCAAGTGCGTCCCGTGGGTGAGGAGGCTTACTGTCTTTACTTGTAGCGGTAGACGATGCGTCCGCGGGTTAGGTCATAAGGAGACAGCTCCACGACAACGCGATCCTCCGGGAGGATGCGGATGTAGTGCTGACGCATCTTGCCCGAAATGTGGGCAAGTACCTTATGCCCGTTGTCGAGCTCGACGCGGAACATTGCGTTGGGCAGGGGTTCGACGATGCGACCCTCAACCTCGATTGCGCCTTCCTTAGCCATAACCTCTACTTTTCTGGTGGGGTTCTTCGCGCCGCGCTTGACGACGCCCCCACCTGCATGTTTGGTGTCTACTGCCTGGTGTCCTCCACAACCACTTTGGCTGCGTACAGACACCAGCTCTAAAGCATACGCTGCGGATACGCGTTTTCCAAATATAAAACCTCCCATCGCCCAAAGGCGCGGGAGGTATGCGAGAGAGTCGGCTACTAGCCGCTGCGGTTCTAGTAGATGAAGACCTTGGAACCCATCGGCACATCATTCCAGTAGCGCACAGCATCCTGGTGGGTCAGGCGTACGCAGCCATTGGACTGGTATGCCGGGGAGCCCTCATGGAAAGCATGGCCGTTATTGGTGAAGTACATGGCGTAGGGCATCGGAGCGTTGCCAAACTCCCAAGAAATCTCGTCTTTGATCTTGCGGTTGATGTAGAACGTACCGGCCGGGGTCTCCTGGCCCGGCATACCGGTGGACATGCCCTGAGCAACGTAGGTCACGTTGCCGTTGCCATCCTGCAGCCACGAGCGGCGGCCATCACGATCCACGCAGATACGGGCATCCGCGGGGCACGGGCCAACATCGAAGCGCTGAGCCTGGCGCTCAGCCTCGGCCTTGCGGGCAGCCTCCTCAGCGGCAGCCTTCTCGCGTGCAACCTGCTCAGCGTGAGCGCGCTCTGCAGCTTCGCGAGCCGCACGAATCTCGGCGTTCTTCTGCTCAATGAGGCCCGGGAAGACCAGTTCAATGGCACCGTCGATGACGGGACGCAGGGCATCAGCGGCCTGCGGGTTAACGTTCTGCAGCGTCTCCAGCATCTGGTTGCGGCTGTTCCACGCGTTCTCACGGGTCTGGCCGGCGAACTCATCAATCTGGGATTGGACGTCGGAGGACAGGGAATCAATCGAAGGGACCGTCTGCGCGTTTGCGGCGGGGGCAACCGAGAGAGTGGCGGCTACCAGGCCGATTGCGGTGGCACGGCGTAGGGAACGAGCGCTAACAAAGGAGCGAATCTTAGACATGTGGAGAAGTATAAACCTTCCTCCACGGTTTTCCTACCTGAATGTTGCGTTTTAGTAACGCTGCGTCAGAATTCGAGGACCATTCTCCGTTGCCGCCACGGTGTGCTCCCAGTGGGCAGCCAGCGATCCGTCGAGGGTGACAACGGTCCAGTCGTCGTCAAGCACGGCGTTGTCCTCAGTGCCCAGCGCCAGCATAGGTTCAATGGCCAGGACGGAGCCCTCCTGGATGATAGGGCCGCGCCCTGCCTTGCCTTCATTGGCCAGGTAGGGGTCTTCGTGCATTTCGTGGCCGATACCGTGGCCGCCGTAGCCGTCAACAATAAACAGGTCAACGCCAAACTTATCCTCGGCGCGGTAGGTGGCCTGCTCGAGGGCGGCGGAGACGTCGGTAAGCCGGTTGCCGGGGACCATGGCCTTAAGCCCTTCGTGGAGGACCCATTCGGTGGCGTTGCTCAGCGCCTGCGCCTCAGAGCTGAGCTTGCCGACGCCAAACGTCCACGCGCTATCCCCCACCCAGCCGTCGAGCGTGGCGCCACAGTCGATGGAGACAAGGTCCCCTTCAGCGAGGACAATCTCCTTGCTGGGTATGCCATGGACAATGACGTCGTTGACTGACGCACAGATGGACCCCGGAAAACCGCCGTAGCCCTTGAAGGTGGGCACGGCACCGGCATCCCGAATGGTCTGCTCGGCTACGTGGTCGAGCTCGAGCGTGCTCACGCCAACTGCAGAGGCGGCACGCACCGCCTGCAGGGCGCGGCCGACGATTTCGCCAGCCGCCTGCATGGCATCAAGCTCGCCCGGAGTGCGGGCCGGGATGGTTTTAGTGCGTCGGCGAAAAGCCATGACAAAAAGACGGGCTACTTGCCCATCGCCTTCAGAGTGCGCTCGTTGATCTCCTCAACGGAGCCCTCGGCCTTGATGGAGATGATGGCATCGCCATAGTGCTCGATGAGCGGGAAGGTCTCTTCGCGGTAGACGCCCAGGCGGGTGCGGATGGTCTCCTCGGTGTCGTCCGCGCGGCCGCGGGCGAGCATGCGCTCGACCACGACGTCCTCGGATACCTCAAAGTTCAGCACGCCGTCGAGCTTCAGGCCCTTGTCGGAGAGGAGCTTCTCAAGAATATCAGCCTGCTCCACGGTGCGGGGGAAGCCGTCGAGAAGGAAGCCGTCCTTGGCGTCATCCTGGTTGAGGCGGTCCTCCACCATGCGGGCGGTGACATCAGTCGGCACCAGCTTGCCGGCGTCGATGTAGGACTTAGCCTCGACGCCGAGCGGGGTGCCCTCACCAATGTTGGCGCGGAAGAGGTCACCGGTGGAGATGTGCGGAACGCCGAGCTTTTCGCTGAGGAGGGCGGCTTGGGTGCCCTTGCCGGCACCGGGAGGGCCAAGGAGTACGTAACGCATTACTTAAGCAGTCCTTCGTAGTTGGATTGTAGGAGCTGGGACTCGATTTGCTTGACCGTGGTCAGGGCCACCGAGACCATAATGAGGATGGCGGTACCGCCGAAGGCGGAAGTGCCGCTGGCACCTGCGCGGCCCACGCCGAGGTCCAGAAGGATATTCGGCAGAACAGCGATGAGCGCCAGGTAGATCGAACCGACGAACAGAAGGCGGTTCATGACGAATCCCAGGTATTCGGCGGTCGGCCGACCCGGGCGGATACCCGGGATAAATCCACCATACTTCTTCATGTTCTCCGCCTGTTCAGCAGGGTCATACTGAACCGAGACATAGAAGTAGGAGAAGAAGATGGTGAGGACGAAGTAAAGGACGATGTACTGCCAGGAGCTCGGTGCCTGCAGGTGCGCAATCACGTTGCGCTGCCACCAGTTATCGGACACGCCCGGGGAGCCGGAGTTGACGATCTGGGTGATAAGCACCGGCATGTAGATCAGCGAGGAAGCGAAGATAACCGGGATAACGCCGGCCTGGTTAACCTTGAGCGGCAGGTAGGTCGACGAACCACCGTACTGGCGACGGCCAACCATACGCTTTGCGTACTGCACCGGAATGCGGCGCTGCCCCTGCTCGATGAAGGTGATGCCCACGACGAGGACGATGAGGCCGGCGACCACCATGGCGAAGACGAGGCCACCGTTGTTCTGCATGATGCTGACGCCATCGGTGGGAAGGCGGGTAGCAATACCGGCGAAAATCATCAGCGACATACCGTTACCAATGCCCTTCTCCGTAATCAGCTCACCCATCCACATCACGAGGATGGCGCCGGAGGTCATGGTGATAACGAGCACGACGAGGGTGAAGAAGTTACGGTCCTCCGCCAGGACGCGTACGCCTTGCCCCAAGAGTTGCTCGCGGTCCGCCAGGGCCACAATGCCCGAAGACTGCAGAAGCGCCAGCGCCAGGGTGAGGTAGCGCGTGTACTGCGTCATCTTGGCCTGACCGGACTGCCCCTCCTTCTTCAACTGCTCGAAGTGAGGAATCACCACGGTGAGCAGCTGCACGATAATCGACGCCGTAATGTACGGCATGATGCCGATGGCGAAGATCGACAGCTGCAGCAGCGCGCCACCGGAGAACAGGTTGATCACCGAGTAGAGGTTGCCGGATTCCTCCGTGAGGTCACGAAGGCGGCCGGCGATGGTGGCGTAATCAACGCCCGGCGACGGGATCTGCGCGCCAACGCGGTAGAGGATAATCAACACGAGCGTGAAGATGATCTTCTTACGCAGGTCGGCATCTTTAAAAGCCTGCAAAATGGCGGACACTACTTAATCCTCCTGGCCTACCGCGCTTGTTGTGCGGTTCGAATTCGCCGCGCACGGGGGTGGATCTCATCTGTTCCCAAAAGCTAAGAGCCCTCTTAAGGCATCTCATAGGAACGGTTGAACACTTTTGACCCCATTACCCTACCAGCCTTGGCCACTTTCGCCACATTAGCCCCGCACATGGCCGCCCGGAGGTCCCCTTTTTGGTTTCTCCCTTAGCGCTATCCCCGGATTGGGCCTACCATTGCCTGTGTTGTCTGAAGGCAATGTCCTTACAAGATTTCTACGTCTTTTCGACCTCCCCCGCGACGCCCGGGGCGTCTCGGAGTATAGCCGTTCTTTTTCTGCCAGCCAATGAACCGAAAGAAGTATGTAGTTTTATGAGTAAGCGATTCTCTCCAATGACCGTGGCCGAGATTATCGATGCATTCGTCCCCAGCCCCAACCCCTTCCGCTGGGAGGCTTTCGATGGTTCCGCCACCGGCCCAGCCGATGCGCAGTTTACCGTCAAGATCAACAACCTCCAGGGCTTGGCCTATATCGCTACTCACCCAGGGGATGTAGGGTTTGCCCGCGCTTATGTCACCGACGGCATCACTGTCGAGGGCGAGCACCCGGCGCACCCCTACGGCATCTTCGATGCGCTGCACGCCATGTATGACAAGTTCACCCGCCCGGACGCGAAGACCTTGGCCAGGGTGGCACGCTCCCTGGCTTCGATGGGAGCTTTCCAGATCCAGCCGGTCCCGGAAGTAGAACGCGCCTCGTGGCTGCGCCGCAAGCTGCACGAGGGATTGTCCAAGCACTCCAAGGAGCGCGACGCGGACGTCATCTCCGATCACTACGACGTGGGCAATGACTTCTACGAGCTTTTTCTCGGTGACTCGATGACGTATACCTGCGCCTACTACCCCTCCCCCGACGTCACGCTGGATGAGGCCCAGGAAAACAAGTATCGCCTCATCTTCGACAAGTTGCGGCTCAAGGAGGGTGACCGCCACCTGGACGTCGGCTGCGGCTGGGGCGGCATGGTGCGCTACGCCGCCAAGCGCGGTGTGAAGTCCCTCGGCGTAACCCTCTCCAAGGAGCAGGCTGAGTGGGGCCAGGCCAAGATCAAGGAGGAGGGTCTCGAGGACCTCGCGGAAATCCGCTTCATGGACTATCGCGATGTCACCGAGGAAGGCTTCGACGCTATCTCCGCCATCGGGCTACTCGAGCACATTGGCGTCAAGAACTACCCGGACTTCTTTAGCTTCCTCAACGGCAAGCTCAAGCCGGGTGGATTGATGCTCAACCACTGCATCACCTACCCGGATAATCACAAGACTCCGAAGGGCGGCTTCATTGACCGCTATATCTTCCCCGACGGTGAGCTCTCCGGCTCCGGCACCATCACGAAGTGCATGCAGGATGCCGGCTTCGAAGTTGTCCACACGGAATCCCTGCGCTTCGACTACATGCGCACTCTGCACGATTGGTGCGAGAACCTCAAGGAGACGTGGGAGGAGGCCTGCTCTCTGGTGGGCCTGCCCACCGCGCGCCTGTGGGCCATCTATATGGCCGGCTCCGAGTGGGGCTTCGAGCACAACATCATCAACCTGTACCACTTCTTGGGAGTCAAGCTGGGTGAGGCCGGTTCTCGTTCCGGCGTGCCCGAGCGCCGCTGGTGGGAAGATTCGCGCTTCTAAAGAATTAAAGGAATTCTATGTTGACTGATCTCATTCGCAATCACCGCAGCGTCGATGCCGTGGAGATCCCGCTGGTGGGCTGGAAGGCGCACAGGCAAGGCGTCGATAAGCTCCTGCGTAGCTTCCGCGCGGTGCCGAAGGATAAGCGCGTACGTCTGGCGAAGAAAACCTCGAATCTTTTCCGCGGGCGCAGCGGCGAGCAGGTGGGGCTCGACGTGTCCGGTCTGAGTGGGGTCATTGAGGTCGATCCGATTGCGCAGACCGCCGAGGTCCAGGGCATGTGTACCTACGAGGACCTTGTCGACGCCACCTTGCCGCACGGCCTGATGCCCTTCGTGGTGCCGCAGCTCAAGACCATTACGCTCGGTGGTGCGGTAACGGGCATGGGCGTGGAGTCCACGAGCTTCCGCGATGGATTGCCGCACGAATCCGTGCTGGAGATGGACATCCTCACCGGTACTGGCGAGATTCTCACGTGCTCACGTGAGGAGAACGTCGATCTCTTCCGCCTCTTCCCCAACTCCTACGGTTCCTTGGGCTATGCGGTGCGCCTCAAGATTGAGCTGCGCGCGGTGAAGCCTTACGTGGAGCTGAGGGAGGTGCGCTTCCACGACTTTGAGTCCTTGGCACGCACGCTTGACGACGTCTCCCGCACCCACTCCTATGACGGCCTCGATGTCCACGGCCTAGATGGCGTGGTCTTCTCTCCGGAGGAATCCTACCTGGTCATGGCCCGTTTCACGGAGGAGGAGGGCCCAACCTCCGACTACACGAGGGAGGAGATTTTCTACCGCAGCCTCCAGCACGCCCGCGGTATCCGCCGCGACCGCCTCACGGTGCGCGATTACATCTGGCGCTGGGATACTGACTGGTTCTGGTGCTCGCGAGCCTTCGGCGCGCAGAATCCGCGGGTGCGCAAGGTGTGGCCGCGGCAGCTGCGGCGCAGCTCTTTCTACTGGAAGCTCGTGCGCCTGGACCGGAAATACGAGCTGGAGTACAACTTCATCAAGAAGCCAAAGGGCCTGCCGCGGGGTGAGCGCGTGGTGCAGGACATCGAGGTCACCCCGGAGAACCTGCCGGAATTCCTGCGCTGGTTCTTTACCGCCTCAGATATACAACCGGTGTGGCTGTGCCCGATTCGACTGCGCGAGGGCGTCGAAGACCTCGTCGGCACCGGCTCTCTCGCGGCTGACTCCCCCGCCCCGTGGCCGCTGTATCCGCTGCGCCCAGACCAAACCTGGGTAAACGTGGGCTTCTGGTCGGGCGTGGAGGGCAATCACGTCGACCCCTCCGCCCCGGGAAACGGCGCCTTCAACCGCGTCATCGAAGCTAAAGTCAGTGAGCTTGGCGGGCATAAGTCACTGTATTCAGAGGCCTTCTACTCCCCCGAAGAATTTGCCGAGCTCTACGGCGGTGACCTGCCGGAGCGCATTAAAGCGCTCACTGACCCAGACAGCCGCTTCCCCGGCCTCTATGAAAAGACGGTCAACGACGCCTAACGCGCTGCCTTCCTAGGCAACTGCATCGACGCGATCATAGCCGTTGGTGGCCAAGGCGTTCATCACGCGGTCCACGGCGGCCTGGTCGGTATCCGGGTTGTAGGTTTCCAGGAAGACGATGTGAGCGGTGTCGTTGCCTTCAAAGCGAATGGTCATGAACTCGTGCCCGAGCTCCTGGGTGGCAAGGGCCAGCTCGCGCTGCACCGCCAGCTCGCCGCTGGGCAGGTTCTCCGTGCTGGTGGCGGACTCTGGCTGGGAGAGCATCTCCTGTGCATCGACGGGACCAGTAACGCCAGCCAGGGGCAGAAGTGCGGCGATGGCGGTTGCCACGATGGAAGATACGGACGACATAACAATCTCCTTAACGCTTACTAAGCTTTAACCAAGGGTCATACTACTCTTCTTAGCTGCGCGCGCACAATAGGCATGAAAAATCCCCCTGCCCCGCACGAATGCGGTGGACAGGGGGAAGAAATCTGCTGAGTAGAGATTCACTTGGTGGTGGCGGTGCCGCCAGCAGCCTCGATCTTCTCAACAGCAGACTTGGAGAACTTGTCAGCGGTGACGTTCAGCTTAACGTTGATGTCGCCGTTGCCCAGAACCTTGACCGGCTGGTTCTTGCGAACCAGGCCAGCAGCGACGATGTCCGCTACGGTGACGTCGCCACCCTGAGCGAAAGCCTCTGCGAGGTCAGCAACGTTGACTACCTGGTACTCAACGTGGTTCGGGTTCTTGAAGCCCTTGAGCTTCGGCAGACGCATGTGGATCGGCATCTGGCCACCCTCGAAAGCAGCGGAAACCTGCTTGCGAGCACCGGTGCCCTTGGTACCGCGACCAGCGGTCTTACCCTTGGATGCCTCACCGCGGCCGACGCGGGTTTTGGGCTTATTGGAGCCTGCGGACGGGCGCAGGTCGTGGAGCTTGATGATATCAGCCATGGTTTACTCCCCTGCCACTTCTTCGACGGTGACCAGGTGACGCACCTTGTGAACCATGCCGCGAATAATCGGGGTGTCCTGCTTTACAACAGAGTGTCCGATGCGCTTGAGACCAAGAGCCTCAATGTTGGCGCGGTGGTTCGGCTTGGTGCCCACAAGGCCCTTTACCTGAGTAATCTTCAGAGCCATTGCTTATGCCTCCTGACCTGCGCGCTTGCGCAGCATCTGGGCCGGTGCGACCTCCTCGAGGGACTTGCCGCGGCGTGCAGCAACTTCCTCCGGGCGAACCAGCTGCTTGAGGCCGTCCACGGTAGCGCGGACGACGTTGAGAGCGTTGTCGGAGCCCAGGGACTTCGACAAGATGTCCTGCACACCGGCGCACTCAAGCACCGGACGAGCAGCACCGCCGGCGATGACACCGGTACCCGGAGCGGCCGGCTTCATCATGACGATGCCAGCTGCGTCGCGACCCTCAACCGGGTGGGTAATGGTGCCGGCAATCATCGGGACGCGGAAGAAGTTCTTGCGAGCCTCTTCTGCACCCTTCTGGATTGCGGCCGGGACTTCCTTGGCCTTGCCGTAGCCGACGCCAACCATGCCCTGGCCGTCGCCAACGACGACGAGAGCGGTGAAGGACATGTTGCGGCCACCCTTAACGGTCTTGGAGACGCGATTGATGGTCACAACGCGCTCGATGTACTTATCGCGCTCGTTGTCCTGGTGGTTGCGGCGGTCGTTACGACGGCCGTTGTTGCGACCCTTGCGGTCGTTGTTGTTCTCGGCGGAGCGTCCGCCGTCACGCTGTTCACGGTCCGACATTAGGCGTTCCTTCCGTTGATGTTTCCGTATGCCTTAATCATTAGAACTGCAGACCACCTTCACGAGCAGCTTCGGCCAGCGCAGCAACGCGGCCGTGGTACTTGTAGCCTGCACGGTCGAAGACGACCTTCTCGATGCCAGCGGCCTTGGCGCGCTCAGCGATGAGCTGGCCTACCTTGGCAGCCTTGGCCTTCTTATCGCCCTCGAGTGCACGCACGTCGGCTTCCATGGAGGAAGCAGCGGCCAGGGTGTGGCCGGCCAGGTCGTCGATGACCTGAACGTGCATGTGGCGGGAGGAGCGGTGAACGACCAGGCGCGGTGCCTCAGGGGTGCCGCGGAGGGTCTTACGGATGCGGAAGTGGCGGCGCGCGCGTGCTTCACGACGACGCGAGGAAATGTCCTTGCCAACCGGGGTGCGCTTTGCGTTTTCAGTGTTAGCCATTGCTTACTTACCCGTCTTTCCGACCTTGCGGCGGATCTGCTCGCCGTCGTAGCGAATACCCTTGCCCTTGTAAGGATCGTCCTTACGCAGGCGGCGGATGTACGCGGCGACCTGTCCAACCAGTTGCTTGTCAATACCAGATACGGAGAGCTTGGTTGCGCCATCCACAGCGAAGGTGATGCCCTCCGGAGCCTTGATGAGGATCGGGTGGGAGTAGCCCAGAGAGAACTCCAGGTCCTTACCCTTCTGCTGGACGCGGTAACCAACACCGAAGATTTCCATCTTCTTGGTGTAGCCCTCGGTCACGCCAACGACGGCATTGTTGACCAGGGAGCGGGCCAGACCGTGCAGTGCGCGGTTCTTGCGGTCGTCGTCCGGACGGGAGACCTTGATCTCATCGTCCTCGACGGCTGCGGTGATCGGCTCCGGCAGCTCAACCTCGAGGGAGCCCTTGGACCCCTTCACGTTGACAACCTGGCCATTGATGGTGATGTCGACGCCCTTCGGGACGGCGATAGGTGCTAGACCGATACGAGACATGTGTCAATCCTCCCTTACCAGACGTAGGCGAGAACTTCTCCGCCTACACCCTTCTCCTGAGCCTGACGGTCGGTAAGCAGACCCTGAGACGTGGAAATGATGGCCACGCCCAGGCCGCCCAGAACCTGCGGCAGTTCGGTGGACTTTGCGTACACACGCAGACCCGGCTTAGACACGCGACGCAGACCCGAGAGGGAACGCTCACGATTGTTGTACTTAAGCTCGAGGGACAGCTCGCGGCCCTCGACGGAGTAGTCAGCGATGTAGCCTTCCTGCTTCAAGATCTCGGCGATGTTCGCCTTGAGCTTGGAGGTCGGCATCGACACGGAATCGTGGTGCGCATTGGATGCATTGCGCACGCGCGACAACATGTCGGCAATAGGATCAGTCATAGTCATATGAGTGACCTGTAACCTTTCTCGTTGCGGTTCCCTTAAAGCTCACCAAAGCGTTTTCCGTGTGATTTCGGGCTACTCACGCTCCCCGCGGTCAATACCGCGAGGCGCTCGCCACCCTTTGATACAGACAACGGTCCGCTGTCTACGGCGAGGGGCCTACAACAAAGTAGATGTGTTCAATTCTTCCGGCTTGGCACATTTGCGCACCTCCAGCGCCATTTTTGCGGCGCGGAGGAGGAAAAATGCAAGTCCGTCGGCTTACTTTACCCGCTGACATGCTGTTTTCCAAAACGCGTTAGCATGGGAAGTCATGAGTGAAGAACAAGACCCCATCCGCACGGCACACCAGTGGCTTGAGGAGGCTGCCGAGCTTGTCGGCGTCTCCCCGGCCGACGCCACCGCCTTGGTTAGAGAACTCCTCGATCTGACCAAGGACGTCGCGCATACCCAATCGCGCCCCGCTGCCCCGCTGACGGCGTACCTGGTCGGTTTGGCCTCGAAGGACGTCGACGAGGCCCGCACCCACATCGCCACGCTCAAGGAGGCCCTCAACCGATGAGCGGGCGCGTCAACGCCACCTTCGCCGTGACCAAGGTGCGCCTCGATGAGCACGGAGAGGTCATCCAGGTCGATACCCGCGGCGATACCGTCGCCGGCGAAGAGCCTTTGGAGATCCGCGTGGGCGGACAAACGCTGACCACGACGATGCGCACGCCCGGCCACGATGTCGAGCTGGCCCATGGTTTTCTTCATTCCGAGGGCCACATCGAGAAGGCCAGCGATGTCACCGAGGCGCGCTACTGCGCCGGTGCCTCAGTGGACGGGCGCAACCCCTATAACCTGCTCGACGTTGAGCTAGCCAACCCCCACGCGATCAGCCTCGCCGATCTCCGCCTGACGACAACCACGTCTGCGTGCGGAGTGTGCGGCACCTCCTCTATCGAGGCGCTGATGATGCAGTCGCGATACTCAATCCCACAGGTGCCGGTGGATCCGGGGATCGTCGCCAAGCTGCCCGGCGCCTTGAAAGCGGAACAGAAGCAGTTCCGCAAAACCGGCGGCATCCACGCCGCGGGCGCCTTCACGCTCGAGGGAGAACCCGTCGTTGTACGCGAGGACGTCGGCAGGCACAACGCCGCCGACAAGGTCATCGGCCACCTACTGATGGAAGGAATGCTGCCCGCCAGCGACCTCATCCTGGTGATGAGCTCGCGCGCCAGCTTCGAGCTGGTCAACAAGGCTGCTATAGCCGGCTTCGGCATGCTCGTTGCGGTCTCCGCGGCCTCCTCGCTGGCGGTGGAAACCGCCCGGGAAACCGGCATGGCGCTCGTGGGCTTTGCCCGCGGCGACCGCTTCAACCTCTACTCGGGCGAACTTAGTCGCGGTACGCCTCCGGGCCAGAGTTAAGCCAGGCGTACACGCCGCCAATAAGGAAGCCGCCGCCGATGAGGTTTCCCACCCACACGATGGACCAGTTGGCCAACACCGCGCCGAGGGTAAAGCCTTCCGGCAGCGGGCTGGCGCAGAAGAAGGTCAGGGTCATCAGGCAGAAGTTGGCAATAACGTGCTCCAGGCCTAGGCCCACGAAGCAGGCGATGATCGGCACGATGACGAAGAACTTGGACACCACATCCTTGGCAAAGACCGCGCCGACGATAGCCATGTTGACCACGAAGTTGGCCAGCATGGCCTCCACCAGCAGCCCGCCTGGGCCCTTGGTCAGCTTGCCCATCGAGAGGTTAGCAATGAGATGGTTGGGGTCGATTCCGCCCAGCTTGGCCGACATTCCCATGGCTGCGGCAAAGAGGGCAGCACCAACCAGGTTAAACAGCGTCGTGACCACCAGCAGCCACAGGCCCTTGCCCCAGCCCACCTGTTTAGTTACGGCGCCATAGACCATGTACATCATGTTGCCGGTGGCCAGCTCCGCGCCGAGAAGGACGATGGCAAACAGGCCCAAGCCGAACAGACAGGCAAAGACCAGCGAGCCCATGCCTTCCACATGCTTCTCGACGCCCATCCCCATCACCGCAGCAAACGCCGTACCGATGGCGAGGTACACACCCGCCAGGGTGGAGCGCACGGCGAACCGGCCAAAGGACTCATCGAGCAACGCAACCTTTTTCTTTACCGCGGCTGCCGAAGCATCATTCAGGGACATTTCTTACCTCACTGGGGGACGCAGACTTCTCAGACGCTCGTAGTTTACTCACAACCTCAGACATCATCTTTACTCAGGGGAAACAAGACCCCAAAAAGGGCGCAGACACAAAAATTCCCCCGGAGCTCCTTCACGGAGTGCCGGGGGAATGATTCAAGCGCTACTTTACTTGAACGGGAAGCCGAGCTCGCGCAGGAGCTTGCGGCCCTCCTCGTCGTTGGTAGCGGTGGTCACGACGGTGATGTCCATACCGCGCGGGCGGTCCACCTTGTCGATGTCGATCTCGTAGAACATGGTCTGCTCGGTGAGACCGAAGGTGTAGTTGCCGTGGCCGTCGAACTGCTGATCGGAGAGACCGCGGAAGTCGCGAATACGCGGCAGCGCGATGGTCAGCAGGCGGTCCAGGAACTCCCACATGCGGTCGCCGCGCAGGGTAACGCGTGCGCCGATGGGCATGCCCTCACGGAGCTTGAAGTTTGCGATGGACTTCTTAGCGCGACGCACCTGCGGCTTCTGGCCGGTGATAGCGGTAAGGTCCTCGAGAGCGCCGTTGATCATCTTGGAGTCGCGGGCAGCGTCGCCCACACCCATGTTGACAACGACCTTGGTGACGCCCGGAATCTGCATCACGTTGTCGTACTTGAACTCGTCGTTCAGAGTCTTCTTGATTTCCTCGCGGTAGCGGGTCTTCAGACGCGGAGTGTAGTTCTCGCTCATGTTAGATGTCCTTCCCGTTGCTACGTGCGATGCGGACCTTCTTGCCGTTTTCGTCGAAACGGTAGCCCACGCGGGTCGGGTTGCCCTCGGAGTCAACGATCGCAACGTTGGACACGTGGATCGGAGCTTCCTGGGTAACGATTCCGCCGGACTCGGCGCCACGCTCGGTAGCGGAGTTAGCAACGTGCTTCTTGACGCGGTTGACGCCCTCAACGAGGACCTTGTCGCGCTTCGGGTATGCCTCGATGACCTTGCCCTTCGCGCCCTTGTCCGGGCCCGAAATGACGATCACCATATCGCCCTTATGAATCTTCATAAGATTAGATCACCTCCGGTGCGAGAGAAACGATCTTCATGAAGCGCTTATCACGAAGTTCGCGAGCAACCGGGCCGAAGATGCGGGTACCGCGCGGCTCATTGTCGCCCTTGAGAATAACTGCGGCGTTTTCATCGAATGCGATGTAGGAGCCGTCCGGGCGACGGGTCTCCTTCTTGGCACGGACGATGACGGCCTTGACGACATCGCCTTCCTTCACGTTGCCACCCGGGGTGGCTTCCTTGACAGTGGCAACGACAACGTCACCAATGCCAGCGAAACGTCGAACGGAGCCGCCGAGAACGCGGATGACGAGGAGCTCTCGTGCACCGGAGTTGTCGGCGACGCGCAGACGCGATTCTTGCTGAATCACTATGGGTCTCCTGACCTGGATTAACGTGCGTCAAGATTTCCGTCCTTGACACACCTGGTCTACTTGCTTGCGTGGCATAGGCTGTGCGACGAACTCGCTGTTCACAGCGGTCGAAGGGTCTCGGTGTGGCGATTCGGAAACGCATCGCGCTGCACCGACCGACCATATGCAACCCATACATTCAAGCATGTCCCCCACTGTTTCCCCAAATCGCGCACCCCACTGTTTCCCCGCCCCCACAGAACTTCCCATCCTCCCAAACCCAAATGTGCAGACCCGGAAGTGCAGAGGCGCTGGTGGACGTCGTCAAGCGCACGCGCAGTGCTTGGCGACGACCGTGCTGTACTTCCAGGTCTGCACTTATGGAATCGGCGGACGGAGGCTCTAGGCCTTCTCCGCTGAAGCGGCGGTGGTTGTAGCCGCAGGTTTCGGCTTCGGGTCCACGGTGAGTAATGCATCCCCGAAGGTGATTTCCGCACCGGTGGTATAGGCCGGGAGGACCGGGCCCGTCTTCTTCGAGTTGGATACCACCACAGGTGTTGTCACCGGGTAATCCGCCGCCTTGATGGCGGCGATATCGAACTCGCAGAGGAGGTCGCCGGCCTTGACCTCGTCGCCCTTGGAGACGTGCGAGGTAAAGTGCTCGCCCTTCAGGTTCACGGTGTCAAAGCCGACATGCATGAGGATGTCCACGTTGTTGCCGTCGGCACCTTTTCCGCGCACGGCATAGGCGTGCTTGGAGGGGAAGGTGACGGTGACCTTGCCATCAATCGGGGAGACGAGGCGCCCCTCGCTCGGCTCGATGGCCGCGCCCGCGCCCAGCTTGCCGGCGGCAAACATCGGATCCGAAACCGATTCCAACGCGATGGCCTTTCCGGCCAGCGGGGAGGCCACGCGGTAGGCATTCGGATCAGCGGTGGCGGCAGGAACCGCCCCGCCCACGTCGGCGCTGGCGGTACCGACCTCATCGGGATCGATGGAGCCGTTCTTGGAGATGAGGTAGCGGCCATATACAAAGGCCACGCCGAAGGAGAGGATGAGGGAGACGAAGGCGCAGATGAAGAACTGCGTGTAATCCTCCGGGCGCATTGAGACGAATCCGATGAAGCCGGCGGCGCCGAGGGCGGTAGCTTTGACGTCGAGAAGCGCGATGAGCGTCGAGGCCACTGCGGACGCGCCCATGCCGATGTAGAACGGCCAGCGCAGGCGGAGGTTCACACCGAAGATAGCGGGCTCGGTAATGCCGAAGAGCGCGGAAACACCCGAGGCGCCCGACAGGCCCTTGAGCTTCTCCGACTTGGTCAGGAAGTAGACCGCCAAGGCCACGCCACCCTGGGCAATGTTGGCCATGGAGGCCACCGCGAAGATGAAGGAACCGCCCTCGTTCCACAGCATCGTCTCAATCGGCGGGAAGGACTGGTGCAGGCCGGTAATGACGATCGGTGAGTAGAACAAACCGAAGATGAAGCCGCCCACTGGGCCGGCGAAGGTGTAAAGGTCGTTGAGCCCAGCGCCGAGCATGTCGCCCGCCGTGCGCAGAATAGGACCAACCGCGATGAAGGTGATAAAGCCCGTCACCAGCAACGTGAGCAACGGGGTGAGCATGAAGTCCACGGTGCCCTTGAGGTGCTTGTGCAGGAATTTCTCAATCGTGGCCAGAATCCACGCGATGACCAGGATCGGCAGGATGGAACCCTGGTAACCCGCCTGGGCAACATCGAGGCCGAAGATGTTCCAGTAGGACATCTCCCCCGCCTCGATGGTCGCGGCCACCTGATAGCCGTTCACCAGGTCCGGCATCACCATGGCCATGGCCATGCCCGCGCCGAGGAACTCGTTGCCGCCGAAGCGCTTGGTGGCGGTGAAGCCCACCAGGATGGGCAGGAAGGCGAACGGCGCGGAAGCCAGGAGGTTGATGAGCCCGGCGACATCCGCCATGGCCGGGAACATCTCGATGACGGATTGCTCGCCGAACAGCCCGTTGGCGGTCAGCACATTGTTGAGCGCCATGAGCAGACCGCCGCCGACCAGAATCGGGATGAGCGGCACGAAGATATCGGCGAGGACCTTCACTGCCCGGGAGAACCAATTGCCGGAGTCGGCGGCGATGTCCTTGAGCTTGTCAGTAGAAACTGCGATATCCTTCGAGGTCATCGCGTTGATCTGGTCGAATACGATGTTGACATCGCCCGGGCCGACGATGACCTGGAACATGCCCCCGGCCTCAAAGATGCCCTTGAGGTCCGGATCGTTTTCCAGTGCGGCCGTATCGACTTTTTTGCTGTCTTTCAGCACCATGCGCAGGCGGGTGGCGCAGTGCGCGAGCGCCACAATGTTGTCTTCGCCGCCGATTGCTTTGAGTGTTCGCGCCGCGACCTGTTTGTGATCCATACCGGCGTGCCTCCTCGGAAAGTGAGATGAATTAAGTAGCTTCACCTCCTATTAGACACGTTACCCAACATAAAGCCAACAATTCGGGCACAAATATAGGAAAATTCACACCCTACCGGGCTTCCCAGCCGCGCCAGCGAGCGTCGCCGGCACCAAAAACTGCCGACGCCCCCGCAATCCGCCCATCACCTGCAAAGACCTCCACCGCGCAGCCATCAGCGACAAGCTCCAGTGTTCCTGCTGGACACGGCACGACGCGTTCATCTTCGCCAGACGTGAGCCGCAGCTCTCCCCCGCCGTAAGCTACGAGGAAGGCGGTGGCATCGGAGGCGTCGACAAGCGCATAAGTGCCCTCCCCAGCCTGCAGCGTGGCCACCGAACCGAACCCCTCTCGCGCCGGCCCCGTCGGCGCAGACCCTAGCGACCACAGCGGTGCCTGGCGCAACCAGCCATCCTCCAGCCAGACGCGCCGCGGAAGCGTCAGCGTATGCACCCAGCCCTGGGCGACAGTCGGGGTGTCATCCTGCGCGGGCAGCCCCATCCACCCCAGCATGATGGCCTCGCCATCCTTCTCCACCAGCTGCGGCGCATAGAACTGGTGGCCATAGTCCACCTCGCTGAAACCGCGCTCCACGTGGAAAACCGTGCTCTCAAGCCGGCCCACGAGGTAGCCGCACTGGTCGGAGGAGGCGTAGTGCGTGGCGTTACCGCGCACGGGATCTAAACCTTGTGGGCAGATGACCAGGACGTCCTTGTCCTCCCCCGTGGCGCGGTCCCGCAGCGTGAGCAAATTCGGGCATTCCCACATGTAGCCGCCCGGCACCAGGTCGGGGCTCAGGCCCGGCTCAGCGCCTGAGGTGTCAAAGGTGAGCGCACCCTTAAAAGACCACTGCGCCAAGTCCGTGGAGCGATAGAGCACCACGTGCCCGGTTTCATCCTCCGCCTGGGCGCCGAGCACCATGCGCCAGCCGTCCTTGTCGCGGGTGATCTGGGGATCGCGGTAATGCCCGGTGAAACCTGCGGCGGGCCCGTCGATGAGCGGGTTCGCGGCGTCGTGCTCATAGAAGCCGCCTTCTGGACCGCCGGCATCAACCGCGCGGACACGGTTCTGCGAGGGAATCCGCACGCCATCGCGCTTGAGGTTGCCGGTATAAAACAGCCAGACATCCTCGCCGTCGACCACCGCGCCACCGGAATAGCAACCGTGGGCGTCGTGCTCACGGATGGGATAGAGCGCGTCCGGGAAGTGCCGCCAGGGCTGTGGTTCGCTTAAGCAAGTCACGGCGTGCCCCCAGCCCGTCTGCTTCGGCGCGTGTGGGAAGCAGGGGTCGTGCTGATAGTAAACGTGCAGGTTATCGCCATCAAGGAAGACCCCGTTTGGATCGTTAAGGCGACCAGACGGCGGGGAGAGATGGAAGTGCGGACGGTAGTTCATGCTCCCGATAGTATGGGCTCTATGGACATTATGGTGTGTGGCGAAGGCCTCGTTGACCTCGTTCCGCGCGGACGCGGGGGGCTGGCAGATCTCACCCCGGCGTTGGGCGGCGGCCCCTTCAATGTGTCGGTCGCGGCGGGGCGTTTGGGCGCAAGCGTGGGTTTTCAATCGCGGCTTTCGCGGGATGCATTCGGGCAGGCGCTCGTGGAGCGCCTACATAAAGAAGGAGTGGATACCTCGCTCGTGCAGCGCGGTGACGAGCCCACCACGCTGGCAGTCTGCAACATCGGGGAGGACGGCTCGGCCACCTACTCCTTCTATACGGAGGGCACGGCGGACCGGCTGGTGGGGCCTGTGCTTGCTGACGTCCCCTGGGCCTGCTTCGGCACCGTCTCCCTCGCCCTGGAGCCGGGCGCATCCCGCTATGCCGAGCTGCTCCAGGAGCTTGCGGCGCAGGGCACGAAGGTGGCGCTGGATCCGAACATCCGCCCCTTCTTTGCCACCCCGGCGCACCGCGAGTTTTTGTTGTCCTTGCTGCCGCACGTCACGCTGTTGAAGCTGAGCGAGGAGGAAGTTGAATTCCTCGGTGAGGACGCGCTTTCGCAGGTGCCCGTGGTCGTGACCACGCGTGGCGCCGAAGGTCTGAGCGTGCGCACGGACTCGGTGTCGCTGCAGGTCCCGCCGGTTACGGTGGAGGTGGCGGACACCATCGGCGCGGGCGACACGGTGATGGCCGCGCTCTTAAGACAGTTGGTGGAGCGGGACATTAGCGCTTTGAGCGTCGAGGAGTGGCAGGAGATCCTGCACTTTGCGGCGACGGCCGCAGCCATTACTGTTTCCCGCACGGGCGCGCAGCCGCCCACGCTTTCTGAGGTGGAGGAACTACTATGAGCTATCCCCTGCGCACGACCGGGCTCCACGGCCTGCTCTTCCTCGTGGTGACGGTGTCCTTCATTTTGCCCGTCGTCTTCGGCACGGGCGCGCTTCTGCCGGTGCCAGCTGCGGTGGTGCTGTCGGTGCTGTTGGGAGGCGCCGCGCTTGTCGACGCCTCCTACCACGCCTTCTCCCCCGCCCAGCGCCCCACCCGGGGGCTGCGGGCTATCTCCGCACTGGGTTCGATTGCGCTCATCGCGGGCTGGCTGGTTTGGCTCAAGGTCTTTCACACCGTCGACCTGGCCAGCGCCGCGCCCTACCGCATCGGCACGTTTCTTCTCGCGGTGGGCGCGGTGCTCAGCGTCTTTAGCATCGCTATCGCGCTCACGCACCGGCGGGTGCGCTAAAGAATATCTGCCGGTATGTAGGGCATGCGCAGCGTGCCCATCGGGACACTCACATCGCTTTGCCAGAATCCGCTCGTGGCATCGATCGGCAAGGTGGCCTTCATTCCTTCGTAGCCGTCCCACAAATCCCCATTGCCGACTATTCCGATGCATTCCTGGTTTGCACGAACCTCCACCTCACCCGGCCTGCCGCTCTTGGTACCGCTCAACGTGGTGGGCGCGTCCAAGGCCAGGACCCACACCTCTTCCGAGGCATATTCGGGCAAGACGATGCCGGGCTCTCCACCGTCGAGGTCGCCTGCTTTTGCCTTGTGTACGGTACCCGACACAGTGGAGGGAACATCGGCAGGATTGCCCTCGCCGCGTACGCGATCCTTCCGATACACGCACTTTTCAATGCCACTGGTGTCGGAGGTGCCCGCGCCGCCTTTATCTACGTCCTGTGCGTTGGACGTCTTCGCGCCTTCAGCCGCGCCAGAATCAGCGGCGCCAGGTGTATAGCCGGCTGGCAGCGTCGGGTTCGGGCCGGCCGCTTCGATGCTCGGTTGTGGCTGCCCGTCCGAATCCGGCTCGGCCTGCGTCGTTGAAACGTCGCCAGTGGATTCCACCGCCGGAGCATCGGCAGCAACAGGAGCAGGCTCCTCCGCGGTGCAACCGACGAGGGCTGCCACAGAGGAAGCGCAGACAAGGGTATGCAGAGAGCGAGAGAACGCGGACATAGAGAGTTTGGCCTTTCAGGAGATGAACGGCCTTACCCTAACACGTTCCCGCAGCTTAAACCGTAGAACTGTAGACCGCTCCCCTGACAGGCTGTTGTCTGTGGCGTGCCGGATGCGGAAGTGAAAAGCGCATAAAAATGGCCCCCACGTAAACCGTGGGGGCCATTGATATCGAGGAGGGCTAGATTTTACTTAGCCTTCTCCACGATCTCGACGAGACGGAAGTGCTTGTCCTTGGACAGCGGGCGAGTCTCGGCGATGAGAACGCGATCGCCGATGCCGGCGGTCTCGTTCTCGTCGTGCGCCTTAACCTTCTTGTTAGTGCGCATAATCTTGCCGTAGAGGGCGTGCTGCTTGCGGTCCTCGAGCTCGACAACGATGGTCTTGTCCATCTTGTCGGAGACAACGATGCCGGTGCGGGTCTTGCGAGCGCCCTTTTCCTTCTTATTGTTCACGTTTGCCTCACTCATGATTAAGCCTCAGCTCCCGGAGCAACGGACAGGCCCAGCTCGCGCTCGCGCAGAACGGTGTAGATGCGGGCGATGTCGCGCTTAACCGTGCCGATGCGGCGGTTGTTGGTCAGCTGGCCAGTGGCCTTCTGGAAACGAAGGTTGAAGAGCTCTTCCTTCGCATCCTTCAGGCGGGTCTCCAGCTCAGCGTTGTCGAGCTCACGGAACTCGTGGGCGGGGGTACCGGTAGCCATTAGAACTGGTCCTCCTTCTTGATGATGCGGACCTTGCACGGAAGCTTCTGGCCAGCGCGGCGCAGAGCCTCGATGGCAACTTCGTCGTTCGGGTAGGTCATCTCGAAGAGGATGCGGCCCGGCTTAACGTTGGCAACCCACTTCTCGACGGGACCCTTACCGGAACCCATACGCACGCCGAGCGGCTTCTGGGTCAGGGGGCGGTCCGGGAAGATGTTGATCCACACCTTGCCACCGCGCTTGACGTGGCGGTTGATGGCAATACGTGCGGCCTCAATCTGGCGGTTGGTGATGTACGCCGGCTCGAGAGCCTGGATGGCGTAGTCACCGAAGTTGATGCGGTTACCGCCCTTGGACACACCCGAGCGGGTCGGGCGGTGCTGGCGACGGTACTTGACGCGCTTAGGAATCAGCATGGATTAGCCCTCCTGCTTCTGCTGTGCGCGCTGACGACGCTGGCCACCACGGCGCGAGCGACCGTTACGGTCACCGCGGCCACGGCCCTGCGCCGGAGCGTTCAGTTCGGACTCGCGCACGCCACCGACAACGTCACCCTTGTAGATCCACACCTTGATGCCGATGCGGCCGAAGGTGGTGTGGGCCTCTGCGGTGCCGTAGTCGATTTCGGCGCGAAGAGTGTGCAGCGGAACGCGACCCTCGTGGTAGCGCTCAACGCGAGACATTTCTGCACCGCCCAGGCGGCCGGACAGCAGAATCTTGATGCCCTTGACCTGCGGCTGGCGCATAGCGGACTGGATGGCCTTGCGCATTGCACGACGGAATGCGACACGGTTAACCAGCTGCTCCGCGATGGACTGCGCAACCAGGGTTGCGTTGGCGTCGACCTGCTTGACCTCGAGAATGTTGAGGGCAACCATCTTGCCGGTGAGCTTCTCCAGCTCGCGGCGGATGCGGTCAGCCTCAGCGCCGCGGCGGCCAATCACGATGCCCGGGCGGGCGGTGTGAATGTCCACGCGGACGCGGTCGCGGGTGCGCTCGATGACGACGTCGGCAATGCCGGCGCGGTCGAGGCCCTTCTCCAAGTACTCGCGGATCTTGATGTCTTCGGCTACGTAGTTTGCGTAGTCCTTATCGGCGTACCAGTGGGTCTTCCAGTCGGAAGTGATGCCCAAACGTAGGCCGTGAGGATGGATCTTCTGGCCCATTACTTGGCCCCTTCCTTCTGGCTCTCGACAACCACGGTGATGTGGCTGGTGCGCTTACGAATCATGAATGCGCGGCCCTGTGCGCGCGGCTGGAAACGACGCATGGTCGGACCCTCGTTGGCGTATGCCTCGGAGATGACCAGGGTGCGCGGATCCAGGCCGAAGTTATTCTCAGCGTTGGCAGCTGCGGATGCAACGACCTTGGCAACCGGCTCAGCGGCGCCCTGCGGAGCGTACTTCAGGATTGCAAGTGCCTCGGCTACGGATTTACCGCGGACCAAGTCGATGACGCGGCGTGCCTTCATCGGGGTAACGCGGACGTAGCGAGCCGTTGCGGATGCGGAGGTGATGGTGTCACTCATCGCTTATCGACGTCCCTTCTTGTCGTCCTTGACGTGACCCTTAAAGGTCTTGGTGGGTGCGAACTCACCGAGCTTGTGACCAACCATGGAGTCCTCGACGAACACCGGCACATGCTTGCGGCCGTCGTGGACGGCGAAGGTGTGACCGATGAAATCGGGCAGGATGGTGGAGCGGCGAGACCAGGTCTTGATGACCTGCTTGGTGCCGGCCTCGTTCTGAGCATCAACCTTGTTGAGGAGGTGCTCATCGACGAACGGGCCCTTCTTAAGGCTGCGTGGCATTGTTTACCTCCTCTTAGCGCTTCTTGTTCGGGCGACGACGGCGCACGATCATGTTGTTCGAGTAACGGTTCGGGTTGCGGGTGCGGCCTTCCTTGTGGCCCCACGGCGACACCGGGTGGCGACCACCCGAGGTCTTACCCTCACCACCACCGTGCGGGTGGTCGACCGGGTTCATAACGACACCGCGGACGGTCGGGCGGACGCCCTTCCAGCGCATACGGCCGGCCTTGCCCCAGCGGATGTTCATCTGGTCAGCGTTGCCAACCTCACCGACGGTGGCGCGGCAACGGATGTCGACGCGACGGATCTCGGAGGACGGCATACGCAGGATGGCGTACTTGCCTTCCTTACCCAGCAGCTGGATGGAAGCACCAGCGGAGCGAGCCAGCTTAGCGCCAGCGCCCGGCTTGAGCTCCACAGCGTGGATGGTGGTACCGGTCGGGATGTTGCGCAGCGGCAAGTTGTTGCCAACCTTGATATCTGCGTTCGCACCAGCCTCAACGATGGCACCCTGCTTCAGGCCCTTCGGGGCGATGATGTAGCGCTTCTCGCCATCTGCGTAGTGCAGGAGGGCGATGTTGGCGGTACGGTTCGGGTCGTACTCGATGTGAGCGACCTTTGCAGGGATGCCGTCCTTGTCGGTACGACGGAAGTCGATGAGACGGTAACGGCGCTTGTGGCCACCGCCGATGTGGCGGGTGGGGATGCGGCCGTAGTTGTTACGACCACCAGTCTTGCTCAGCGGGCGCAGCAGGGACTTCTCCGGGGTCGAGCGAGTGATTTCCTCGAACTCGGACACGGAGGATGCGCGGCGACCCGGAGTTGTCGGCTTGTACTTACGAATAGCCATAATTCTTCCTTTTCCTTTCGGCTCTTCGGTGGGGCTTAAGCGCCTGCGCCGAAGACGTCGATGGAGTCGCTGCCTTCACGGAGCGTCACGTAGGCGCGCTTGGTGGACTTACGCTGACCGAAACCGGTGCGGGTGCGCTTGCGCTTGCCTGCACGGTTCACGGTGTTCACGGAAGCAACCTGCACGCCGAAGATCTGCTCGACGGCATCTTTAATCTGGGTCTTGTTGGAGTCCGTGGAGACGTAGAACGTGTACACGTTCTGCTCCATGAGGCCGTAGGACTTCTCGGACACAACCGGTGCGATGATGACGTCGCGCGGGTTAGCGAGCTTAGCCATTACTTCTCCTCCTTAGCTTCCTCGGCAGCGCCGGTAGCGCGCTCGACGAAGGTGTGCAGAGCCTCAACGGAGAACACAACGTCGTCCGAGTAGAGGACGTCGTAGGTGTTCAGCTGGCCGGCGTCCAGGATCTGGACGTTCGGCAGGTTGTTGGCGCTGCGGCGAGCATTGATGTCCTCGCGGCCGATGACCAGAAGAACGTTCTTGCGGTCGGTGAGGCGCTCGATGAAGGCCTTGGCCTGCTTGGTGGACGGGGTCTGGCCCGGGACGAGCTCCTCGATGACGTGGATGCGCTCGTTACGTGCACGGTCAGACAGTGCGCCGTAGAGAGCAGCCTTGATCATGCGCTTCGGGGTGCGCTGGGAGTAGTCACGCGGGACCGGGCCATGCACGGTGCCGCCGCCGGTGTAGTGCGGAGCACGGATGGAACCCTGGCGGGCGCGGCCGGTGCCCTTCTGGCGGAACGGCTTGCGACCACCACCGCGGACCTCGCCGCGGGTCTTGGTCTTGTGGGTACCCTGACGAGCGGCAGCGAGCTGTGCGTTGACAACCTGGTGCATCAGAGCAATGGATGCCTCGGTGTCAAAGAGCTCGGCCGGCAACTCAACGGTGCCGTTGGTCTTACCGTCAGCGGTCTGGACGTCTAGCTTGAGGTTGCTCATGCGTGTGCACCGCCCTTCACTGCGGTCTTAACGGTGACGAGGCCACCGCGCGCACCCGGGATAGCACCCTTGATGAGCAGCAGGTTGGACTCGGCATCAATCTTCTGAATCTTCAGGTTCTGGGTGGTCACGCGGTCCTGGCCCATGCGGCCAGCCATGCGCTTACCCTTGAAGACGCGGCCCGGGAACGAAGCGCCACCGATGCCACCAACGCGGCGGTGAGCAGCCTGGTTACCGTGGGCAGCGCCCTGGCCTGCGAAGCCGTGGCGCTTCATGGCGCCAGCGTAGCCGTGACCCTTGGTGGTGCCGGTGACGTCAACGAAGGTCACGCCCTCGAAGATGTCCACCTTGACCTCCTGGCCGACCTCGTATGCGGAGGTATCGTCCATGCGGATCTCAGCGACGTAGCGGTGCGGGGTCACGCCAGCCTTCTTGAAGTGACCAGCGGCCGGCTTGTTGGCCTTGCGCGGGTCCTTCTCGCCGAAGGCAATCTGGATGGCGTTGTAGCCATCGGTTTCCTTGGTACGGATCTGGGTAACCACGCACGGGCCAGCCTCGACGACGGTCACCGGCACAACGCGGTTCTCCTCGTCGAAGACCTGGGTCATGCCGAGCTTGGTGCCCAGAATTCCCTTGATCTCGTTTTCACTCATTGTTTGTTCTCCACCAAATACGTTGTGTCGATCGCTTACTGAATATTCACGTCGACGCTTGCCGGAAGGTCGATGCGCATCAGGGCGTCAACGGTCTTCGGGGTCGGGTCGAGAATGTCGATGAGGCGCTTGTGAGTGCGCATCTCGAAGTGCTCGCGAGAGTCCTTGTACTTGTGCGGAGAACGAATAACGGCGTATACGTTCTTCTCGGTTGGGAGCGGCACCGGGCCGACAACACGAGCACCCGTACGGGTAACGGTCTCGACGATCTTCTTAGCAGAAGCGTCGATGGCCTCGTGGTCGTAGGCCTTCAGCCGAATGCGGATTTTTTGTCCCGCCACGCTTATCCTCTTCCTCGCTTCCCCACTTTCACATACCCGGCCTATCCGGGGCGTGAAGCGGTGGGAAATTGCTTCTCGATTTCTCTATAACGTTGTCCGGGCTGGAAGCCATGGCTCAACGCCAGTTGTCTGACTGTCATGACGACCACGAGAGTGACTTAAGGCAAAGCCCAGAGTGCAGTGCTCGTGACGGGGTACAAGACCCGTAGTCAAAGTAAATAGGAAGAAGACTGGGGCGTTAGATCTCAACGATCCGCAACCAAAGTCTTATTCATATCCTGCCGCTGTTTATTTGCCATGCCCCTTCTCCGGTCCATCTTCTCGGGGTGTCTCTGCTCAAGCGCGGACCTAGCCCGATCGGATGACCTTCGCGTGCGGCCCAAAAAGAACCTCACAACAAAGGCGTCATGTTCGCCTTACCAGCAACAACGCCCTACAAGCTTGCGCCTGCGGCTACGTTGCTGTGTTAAAGCAACCCCTGTATTTAAGCACGTAACCTCGCGTTTTCCAAACTCCTGCCGAAACAGTGGGTAACATCACGTTTTGGGCAAGGATTGCCTCCCCGCCGCCCCGCGTTCTGCATTCGGCGATAAGCTCGTGACGTAGGTACCAACTACACAACGAAAAGGATTGAGCATGACTGAGAACACCACCCCCAAGGACGTTGCCGAGCAGAACACTCAGGCTGGCGACGCCACCCCGGCACCCGCACCGGAGCGCAACAAGAACCTGGAGACCGACTTCGGCACCACCCGCATCGATGACGTCGTCGTGTCCAAGATCGCCGGAATCGCCGCCCGCGAGGTCTCCGGTGTCGCTGCCCTCGGTGGCGGCGGCGCCCGCATGATGGGTTCCATCCGCGAATCCTTCGGTGCTTCCGAGGACGTGCGCCAGGGCGTCACCGTCGAGGTGAACAACGGCACCGCTTCCATTGATATCGCCATCATCGCCGAGTACGGCGTGGCCATCCACGAGCTCGCCGAGGCCATCCGCCGCAACATCATGAATGCGGTCGAGCGCATGACCGGCCTGAGCGTGGACCGCGTTGACGTCGTCGTCCACGACGTCAAGCTGCCGAAGGAAGAGCAGGATTCCACCGAGTCAGCCCCGGCGGTTACCCAGGGCCAGGCATAACGTGGCCCCTGCCGAGCTGACCCCCTCCATCGCGCAGTCCATAGTGGCGGCGGTGACGGATCTGAGGGGCGTCGCCAAGCTCTCGCCCGGCCGGTTCGGGGAGGTCGCGCTCCTGTTTCCCGGTGAGCGCATACACGGCATCCGCCGCCCCACCCCGCAGGATGACACGCACCTGGAGCTGCACGTCGTCGTTGATGTCAGCGCCGGCGTTCCGCTCGCCGAGCTTGGTGCCGCCACCCGCACCACCGTCCGCAACACCTGGCCCGCGGCGCGCCGCGTGGACGTTGTCTTCGACGACGCGGTGTAGAGGAACCGACACACAGAACTAAAGGAAAACCATGAAGAACTACACCTCCCTCGGCGTGATTGCCGGCTTGGTTCTGGCCTTTTTCATCTACCTCGGCGTGTGGTACGTCGCGCTGGCGGTGCTGCTCGCCGCGGTCGGCGGCGTCATCGGCGCGCATTTCGACGGCCGCATTGACCTCACCGCGGTGTGGAAGGGCGTGGTCGGCCAGGATAGAGGCCGAGGCTAGTGAGCACCGATTCCACCGGGGTCGCCCTCGCCGGGCGGACCCGCTTTTCCCTGCGTGCGATGGAAAAGGTCATTAGCTCCGCCATTGCGAGCGTGCCGGGAACCGCGGCTGTCGACGCTAAGTTAGCCGGCCTCGCCGGCCGCGCTTTTCCGCGGGTGATGGCGCAGATGGACCCGGATACGCAGATGGTGGCGGTCGACGTCGACATTGCTGTGTACTGGCCCTCCCCCGTCACCGCAGTGGCGAAGGCCGTCCGCACGGCGATTCGGGAAGCCGTCCGCGATTTCACGGGCTTTCGTACCACCCGCGTCAACGTGACGGTCGCCGGCGCGGTCGCGGGCGAGCGCACGACCGCACTGGCGGTCGACACCCGCGCGCCGCTAACCCCGCAGATTCCAGCGATTGTTCCGGAACGTGCCCTGAAGCCGGTAGAGGTCTCACCGCACGCAAAGGTTCACCAGGTTGCGGTCCCCTCACCGGTGACGGTACGCGCGGTGGCGGTGCCGGAGGCGGTGAAGGTGAGGGGCGTCGGCAAGCAAGCGGACGTTGAGGTGCGCACGGAAGGTTTCGGCCCTGGCGAGCACCGCTACGACGAGCTGCGCCCTGTTCGCACAGCCCCGCCGCAGCCGCTGCGCGCTGTCGCCACCCCCGCGCCCGTGGCCGTCCGTTCCGTACCGGCTCCGCGGGAATTCGCGCTGCGCCGCGTTGAGGCTCCCCGCCCCGTCCAGCCGCAGCGGGTTCAGGTCCCGCAGGCTGCTCCCCTACGCACCCCGCACGCCGAGCCGCTCCAGCTACGCCCCATTGAGATTCGGCCTTCCGCCGAGTTCACACGCCGGGTCGACATTCCACGGCCGACGCCGCTGCGTGCCATCACTATCCGCGAAGGAGTCCATCATGAGTGAGAGCTCCCTTCCCGTTGGCTTTGGCCAGCGCCCGAAGGCATCCCCGCCGGCGCGCGGATGGACCATCATCATTGGCATCCTGCTGCTCGCCGCGGCCGTCGTTGCAGGGCGCGAAGCCTGGGTCGTGGGTGCCAAGGAGGGCGGTGTCTCGTGGCTACAGCCATTCATCGACGTGATGTCCACGCCGACTGTCGCCACCTGGATGCTGGTCGCCGGGGGCGTCGCCATCGTCGTCGGGTTAATTTTGCTGTGGGCGGCGTGCGCGCCGCGGAAGGCAATGCACGTGCAGATTGGGTCTGAAGAGGCGTCGATGTGGCTGCGCGCAGTGGACATTGCCCGCGTGGCGTCGGCGACGGCGCGGCGGGTGCCGGGAACTGTGGCGGCGCGGAGTCGGGCGAAGATTTCACAAGGCCGCTCTCAGATCACGGTGACCGCGACCGGCGATACTGACGACGCCCAGCTCAAGGCCCGCGTCACTGAAGCCGTAACGGCGGCGCTTGCGGCGATCACCCCGCCCCCGGAGATCACCGTGGTGATTGAGAATGACGAGGAGGAGGTTGCCAATGTCTAAGACGCTCGCGGGTATAGACCGCACGATTCTCGCTGTCTTGGGACTCCTGCTCATTGCGTTGGGCGCGTGGCCGATTCTTATACACTTCGAGGTCCCCTTCGCCACATATTTGGCGTCCTGGGTGGACCACGATACGTGGGCTGGTTTGCCGGAACAGTCATGGTGGCCGTATGCGCTGTGCTTGGCGACGATCATCTGCAGCCTCGCCGGCCTGTGGCTCGTCATTAGCAACCTGCGGCACCATCGGTTTAACGCGGTGCCCTCGGATGCCTCCGATGAGGAAGGCGCGATTAAAACGGAGATGTCTGCGATTGCGGGTGCGGTGGCGGATACCCTCGCGGCGGTAGAAGGCGTTGAGAAGGTTTCGCGGCTCGTGGCCTATGACCGCTCGCGGCCGACGCTGCAGTATGAAGTGTTGGCGGATCCTGATACGCCCTTGCTGCGTATCAAGGACGCCATTGAGGTTAATGACAGTGACTTCCGCGCGGCGTTCCCTGGGATGGATGTGGATACGCGGTACAAGGTCCACTTCACGAAGGTCCAGTCCGCCTAAGCGCAGCGCGCGTTGAGCCTTTAAGCCCCTCACCTGAGGGGCTTTTCTCGTTTCGTCCCTCCCCACAGCTGCCGTTCCCCCAACCAATCCCTTTCCCTGCCCTTAGTCGGCGTTAACCCCGCCTCTGAGCAGGAATTTTGCCCGTTCCGGTTGCGGGGCCCACGGTGCTGTTTTAGTCT